>NZ_JBNNVP010000069.1:0-18038 GCF_050280605.1 Pseudomonas sp. NPDC089918
TCAACGCCTGGCGCCGCGCTTTGTCGCCAAGCCGGGTGCCTCGAGCGAGCAATTGCTGGAAGTGCAGGGGATGAGCCTGGAGCGTTATGCGACGCTCGGGCGTTTGCTGGAGCCTTTTGGTGCACGCCTGCAAAGTGTCGACGGTGACCGCGTGCTTTATCGGGTCAACGGCAGCCCCGATCAGCTGCGGGCGCAGTTGTCTTTGGCCAGGTTGCAGGAGATTCCGGCCGGTGAGGCGCCGGCTCCGACGGCACCTGTTCAGCCCGTGGTTGTTGGCTCGACACCGGCCGTAGCGCCACCCCCGGCACCGACACCACTGTTACGTTTTCGCTGGTAGTTTTTCTTTATATAGAAGCAGGAGTGGTACATGGCCGATACACGGCGTTGGTTCTGGCTCGGTGGGGTGGTCCTGCTTTGCGCGTTTGTTTACCTGTTGCACCCGATCCTGACGCCTTTTTTGGTGGCGCTGTTGCTGGCTTATCTGTTCGACCCGCTGGTGGATCGGCTGGAAAAGTACGGCCTATCGCGGACCTGGGGCGTGGTGGCGGTGTTTGCCTTGTTCACATTGCTCGTCACCGCGTTGCTGTTGGTGTTGGTGCCGATGCTCGCCAAGCAACTGTTTCGCTTGTATGAACTGGCGCCGCAAATGCTCGACTGGTTGCAGCACACCGCCGTGCCGTGGGCGCAATCGAAGATGGGGTTGTCGGACGGTTTCTGGAAGTTCGACAAGCTCAAGGCGGCGTTCAGCGAGCACATGGGCCAGACCACCGACGTTGTCGGCGTGGTGCTGAGTCAGGCGACGGCTTCAGGTCTTGCACTGATCGGCTGGCTGGCCAATCTGGTGCTGATTCCGGTGGTGAGTTTTTATCTGCTGCGCGACTGGGATCTGATGATGGCCAAGATCCGCAGCCTGCTGCCGCGTGATCGTGAAGAGCGCGTGATGTCCCTGGCGGGAGAATGCCATGAGGTACTCGGGGCGTTCGTGCGCGGGCAGTTGCTGGTGATGCTGGCGCTGGGCGTGATCTATGCCGCAGGCTTGATGATCGTCGGGCTGGAGCTGGGGCTGTTGATCGGTCTGATTGCCGGGTTGGCGGCGATCGTGCCGTACATGGGGTTCGTCATCGGGATTGGTGCGGCATTGATTGCCGGTCTGTTCCAGTTCGGTGGCGATTTGTATCCCATGATCGGTATTGTCGCGGTGTTCATGGTCGGCCAGGCACTGGAAGGCATGGTCCTGACGCCGTTGCTGGTGGGCGACCGGATCGGCCTGCACCCGGTGGCAGTGATCTTCGCGATCCTGGCCGGCGGCGAGCTGTTTGGTTTTACCGGTGTGTTGTTGGCATTGCCGGTGGCGGCGGTGATCATGGTGCTGGTGCGTCACGTACACGATTTGTATAAGGACTCGGATATCTACGGCGGTGTCGACGAATCCGGGGTGTAAGGTTTTTTGATCGCTCGTAGCGGGCAGTCTGGTTGCGTGCCAGGTTTGCCCGTCTCCCTCGTGTGGCTGTCACATGCGCCGCCAAAGAAACGGTCATAAAACCAGTGTGTTAACGCAAACCTTTGATTTTGCTTGTGGTCTGTCGCATTGTGCGGTCAGCCTCACGGGTATAAACTTCGCAAACTTTACACAGAGGCCACTAACGGTTCCTTTGGAACTGTTCAGTCAGCATGAAACCGATTCAGCTGCCCCTAGGTGTGCGTCTGCGTGATGACGCTACCTTTATCAATTACTACCCAGGCGCCAATGCCGCTGCACTCGGCTATGTCGAGCGGCTCTGCGAAGCCGACGCTGGCTGGACGGAAAGCCTGATTTACCTCTGGGGCAAGGACGGGGTAGGGCGCACGCATTTGTTGCAGGCGGCGTGTCTGCGCTTCGAACAACTGGGGGAGCCGGCGGTGTACCTGCCGCTGGCCGAGTTGTTGGACCGTGGCATCGAAATCCTCGATAACCTCGAACAATACGAACTGGTCTGTCTGGACGATCTGCAGGCAGTCGCCGGCAAGGCGGATTGGGAAGAGGCGCTGTTTCATCTATTCAATCGCTTGCGTGACAGCGGCCGGCGTCTGCTGATCGCCGCCTCGACGTCCCCGCGTGAACTGCCGGTGAAGCTGGCAGACCTCAAGTCGCGGCTGACGCTGGCACTCATCTTCCAGATGCGTCCACTCTCTGATGAAGACAAACTGCGTGCCTTGCAGTTGCGCGCATCCCGTCGTGGCCTGCACCTGACCGACGAAGTCGGGCATTTTATCTTGACCCGTGGGACCCGCAGCATGAGTGCGCTTTTCGAGCTGCTTGAACGTCTCGATCAGGCCTCCCTTCAAGCTCAGCGCAAGCTGACAATCCCGTTCCTGAAAGAAACTCTGGGTTGGTAAAAAACTGATCAAGCCCCGGTTTTACGCAGGTTTCGGCATATTCCAGGCGTCAACAAACCCGCTTTCCTGCAAGAGGGCAGGCTGCGCAAAGGTTCAAAATGGGCTTAAGCGCTTAGATGTAAACGAGAAACCGAAAAGTCACATACAGATCGATTGAATTTGCAAATGAGGTCGATAGCGGGCATAGTCGCGGCTTCTTTAGAAACTATCAGCCACGGTCGTGCCCATGCTAAATCGCTTCGCACCCCTCGTGCCTCTCGCACTCGTCACCCTGTTGTTCGGTTGCGCTGCCCACTCTCCAGTGTCCCAGCAAGAGCCAAAACAGCAGGTTTCAAATTCAGTTACCGCGCAGTCTTCTTCCGTTCTTTTCCAGGAAGCTCTTTACCAAGACGGCGTAGCCACCGATAAAGAACTGGCAGACTTCGCGGGCGGCAAGTCTTACCAGCTTCCGGTTCTCGCCGACAGCATCCTCGAACGTGGCATGTCCCTGATCGGTACCCGTTACCGTTTCGGCGGCACCTCCGAGGCCGGCTTCGACTGCAGTGGCTTCATTGGTTATCTGTTTCGTGAAGAGGCCGGCATGAACCTGCCGCGCTCCACCCGCGAAATGATCAACGTTGACGCTCCTCTGGTTGCTCGCAGCGCCCTCAAACCGGGTGACCTGCTGTTCTTCGCCACCAATGGTCGTCGCGGTCGTGTCAGTCACGCCGGGATCTACCTGGGTGACAACCAGTTCATCCACTCCAGCAGCCGCAAAAGCGGTGGTGTCCGGATTGATAGTCTGGGCGACAGCTACTGGAGCAAAACCTTCATCGAAGCCAAGCGCGCACTCGCGATGGCGCCGACTGCGGCCCCGGCTATCGTCACGGCACGCAAGTAAGCGGACAGTTTGTAAGGCGAACTTAAAGTCTTACTTGAAGTTTGCCGCGTAGCCGCTAGAATCCTGATCTATTATTGATGGCAAACCGCCTGCGTTCTGCGCAGGCGGTTTTCTTTTCTGCCTTTTCGGTGGAAAAAGCCGCAGCCAGATCAGGATGTTCTGTTTATGACGATGTCGGCCCGCCTCACACTCATATTCTTCGCAGCGCTGCTCAGCGCCTGCGCCAGCCGCACACCGCCACCTGCGCCGGTGGTTCGCGCTCCCATTGTTTTCGGTCCTTCCCAAGCCTTTTCCCCTGCGGCAGAAGACGTGCTGTTTCGCGCGCTGGGTCTGGTGGGAACGCCTTATCGCTGGGGCGGCAACACGCCGGACTCCGGGTTCGATTGCAGCGGTCTGATCGGTTATGTTTATCGCGATGTCGCCGGCATTTCCTTGCCGCGCTCCACCCGCGAGATGATCGGCATGCAAGCCCCCAGTGTCGGCAAGGAAGGCCTGCAAACCGGCGACCTGATTTTCTTCGCCACCAATGGCGGCTCCCAGGTCAGCCACGCCGGGATCTACGTCGGCGAAGGCCGCTTCGTCCACGCACCAGCCACGGGCGGCACGGTCAAGCTGGACAGCTTGTCCAAGGCTTACTGGCAGAAAGCCTACCTGAGCGCCAAGCGCGTCTTGCAACCTGAGCATTTGGCACATAATCCCTAGCGGAGGTTGTCAGGACCGCTCGCTTGAGGGATGACTCGCGTGTGGATCTGTGGTTGTTACCGCCGGACGCTAGGTTGACGTTCTGTTGTACACGCTGATCCCTGTGGGAGCGAGCCTGCTCGCGATAGCGGTGCGTCAGGCAACATCGTTGTTGAATGTGCTGACCCCATCGCGAGCAGGCTCGCTCCCACAGGTGATGTGGGTTGCAGTTATTGAGCTGCGGACACACGCCACACCTTGTTCCCCACATCATCCGCCACCAGCAAGCCTCCTTGCTGATCGATCACAACACCCACCGGCCGGCCCATGGCTTTTTCGTCGTCAGTGAGGAAGCCGGTGAGCACATCCACCGGCTGCCCGGTCGGTTTGCCGGCGGTGAACGGCACGAAAATCACTTTATAGCCGCTGTGCGGCTTGCGGTTCCATGAGCCGTGTTGGCCGATGAAGGCGCCTTGGGTGAACGGCGCGGGCAACTTGCTGCCTTCGGCGAACGTCAGGCCCAGTGACGCGGTATGCGGCCCCACCGCGTAGTCCGGGGCAATGGCCTTGGCCACTAGATCGGGTTTTTGCGGTTCGACGCGAATGTCGACATGCTGGCCATAATAGCTGTAGGGCCAGCCGTAGAACCCGCCATCCTTCACTGAAGTGATGTAGTCCGGCACCAGGTCGCTGCCGATTTCGTCACGCTCGTTGACGGCTGTCCACAGTGCGCCGCTCTGCGGTTCCCAGGCCAGGCCGTTTGGATTGCGAATCCCCGAGGCGAAGATCCGATGGTTGCCGGTGGCGCGGTCCACTTCCCAGATCGCCGCGCGGCCGTCCTCCTGATCCATGCCGTTTTCACCGACGTTGCTGTTCGAGCCCACGGTGACGTACAGCTTGCTGCCATCCTTGCTGGCGATGACGTTTTTGGTCCAGTGGTGATTCAGCGTGCCACCCGGCAGATCGACCACCTTGATGGGCTGCGACTTGATCGCCGTCTCACCGTTTTCATAGTGGAAACGCAGCAGGCGATCAGTGTCAGCGACGTACAGGTCATTGCCGACCAGGGTCATGCCGAAGGGCGAGTTGAGGTTTTCCAGGAATACCGTGCGGGTTTCGGCAACGCCATCGTGGTCCTTGTCCCGCAGCAGGGTGATGCGGTTCGGGCTGGGGACGCCGGCACCGGCGCGGCCCATGACTTTGCCCATGACCCAGCCGCGAATGCCTTGGCCATCATCGGGTTTGGGCGGCGCGTTGGTTTCGGCCACCAGCACATCGCCGTTGGGTAATACGTAGAGCCAGCGCGGATGGTCGAGGCTTTCGGCAAACGCCGCCACTTGAGTCCCTGCTGCGGCGACGGGTTTCTTGCCTTCAGGCCAGCCGATCGCCGGGGCGATGTTCACCGTCGGGATCAGGGTTTTATTCGGTTCTGGCAGCTTGGGCGAGGGGCCTGTGCCATCCGAGACTTGCAGGCTGGAGGTTTCACCACAGGCGGCGAGCCCTCCGGCGAGCGCGATGATGAAAACGAGCTGGGGTTTGTGCATTACTGATCTTCCCTATGAATGCATTGACGTAATCATAGAGAAGCGTAGACGGTCGATGGTTCAACCGGTCAGCCGCGGGCTTCCTTGAGCAGAACAGCGATGCCTGGATGGTAGTTGCCGGCTTCATTGCGCAACTTGCGGTAGGCGTAAGGGAAATACCAGGCCACGGCACAGGTATGTTCCTTTTGCAGGTCGTCGACCATGTCCTGGAGTTCTTCCGGGGTGGCGCTGTGTTGGGCTTTTTGTGGCGCGACAAACAGACAGCCGAGTTTCAGATCGCTGGCGTAGCTGATTCGCTTCGCGTCACTGGTGATGTCCGCCAGTGCCTGGGTCAGGTTCAGGCTATTGACCCGCGGCCAGCGCTGGGTGGCCTGGAGATACGCGCGCTCTTCGCTGCTGGCGATAAACAGATCGGCGCGGGCGTTGCGTTCGCCTTCTTCGGTCTGTTTGCGCGTCGACGTTTGTTGCAGCGTGACCATTTCCGCCATCCAGACCGCGGCGGAGAGCAGGCCGAGGTTGGCTTTTTCGTCGTACCAGTAAGGTGTATCGTTATCGCCGCGCACGGTGTTGTAGCGGTCGATACAGTCAAACCAGCGTTCCAGTACCGGCCGCAGGAATTCCAGCTTCGGATTGCTGATGATCATGCCTTGCATGTGGCTCACCCTTATTATTGTGTTGTCAGGTTGTGGCTCTTTGATATCACTGCTGACAGTGTGGCACAAGATTGGCGTCAGTTAATTGATTGACGGCAGTTATTCGCTCAGCGACGCCCCGGCTTTAATTGACGCTCCACCCCCAACCCTCTAACCTTCGCGGCTTGTTTCAGGTGCTCTGTGACCTTGGTCGACAGAGTGAAACAGGGAAGCCGGTGAGTGAATTTCTTCCAGCGAAGAATGATCACGATCCCGGCGCTGCCCCCGCAACGGTAAATGAGTAAAAGCTGCGCGAGGGCCTGTCATCAGGCCCTAGCCACTGTGTCGACTGTCGACATGGGAAGGCGCGCAGTCAGGCGCAAGCTGCTCATGAGCCCGGAGACCGGCCTGATTCATCCAACGGCATCACGGTGGGCGATGCCAGGCTTCTTGCCGTCTATTCTTGTGCCTGCCCGCCGTTATCCAGCCTCAACGGAGAGCTCCCCATGACTGATACCCCCGATCGTGACGAACGCCATCTGGCGCGCATGCTGCGAAAAAAAGCGGTGATCGACGAACGCATCGCCAACTCGCCGAATGAATGCGGTTTGCTGCTGGTGCTGACCGGCAACGGCAAAGGCAAGAGCAGTTCGGCGTTCGGCATGCTTTCGCGGGCCATGGGCCACGGCATGCAATGCGGCGTGGTGCAGTTCATCAAGGGGCGCACCAGCACCGGTGAGGAGCTGTTCTTCCGACGTTTCCCGGAGCAAGTGCGTTTTCATGTGATGGGCGAGGGCTTTACCTGGGAAACCCAGGATCGCCAGCGCGACATCGCCGCCGCCGAGGCCGCCTGGGCAGTGTCCCGCGAATTGCTGCGTGATCCGGCCATCGGTCTGGTGGTGCTCGATGAGTTGAACATCGCCCTCAAGCACGGTTACCTCGATCTCGATCAGGTGCTCAGCGACTTGCAGGCGCGACCGCCGATGCAGCACGTGGTGGTCACCGGTCGCGGCGCCAAGCCCGAGATGATCGAACTGGCCGACACGGTCACTGAAATGGGCATGATCAAACACGCCTTCCAGGCCGGAATCAAAGCGCAAAAAGGCGTCGAGTTGTGAACTGCACTTTATGAATAGCCATCGTCAATGCCCGGCGGTACTGATCGCCGCACCGGCCTCCGGTCAGGGCAAGACCACCGTCACCGCCGCGCTCGCCCGTTTGCATCGCAATCAGGGGCGCAAGGTTCGTGTGTTCAAATGCGGCCCGGACTTTCTCGACCCGATGATTCTCGAGCGCGCCAGCGGTGCACCGGTTTATCAACTCGACATGTGGATGGTCGGCGAGCAAGAAAGTCGGCGTCTATTGTGGGAAGCCGCTGGCGAAGCCGATCTGATCCTCATCGAAGGCGTCATGGGGCTATTCGACGGTACGCCGTCCAGCGCCGATCTGGCGCGGCACTTCGGTGTGCCGGTGCTCGGCGTGATCGACGGCACCGCCATGGCGCAGACGTTTGGCGCGCTGGCCCTGGGTCTTGCACGCTATCAGCCGGACTTGCCGTTTGCCGGTGTGCTGGCCAATCGGGTCGGCACCGTGCGCCATGCGCAGTTGCTCGAAGGCAGCCTGACTGAAGGCTTGCGCTGGTATGGCGCGCTGTCCCGGGAGACCGGCATCGAATTGCCAAGTCGGCATCTCGGCCTGGTTCAGGCCAGCGAATTGAACGATCTCGACCTGCGTCTCGATGCAGCCGCCGAGTCACTGGCCAGCAGTTGCGATGTGGCTCTACCGCCAGCCGTGGAATTCGCCGCGCCTGAAATGATCGCAGCCGAACCGTTGCTGGCCGGTGTTCGGATTGCCGTGGCCCGGGACGAAGCTTTCGCGTTTACCTACGGCGCGAGCCTGGATTTGCTGCGGGCTATGGGCGCCGAATTGACTTTCTTTTCGCCGATCCGCGACAGCGAGTTACCTGAGGCAGACAGCCTCTATCTGCCGGGCGGTTACCCCGAATTGCACCATGTAGCGTTGTCACAAAACACGCCGATGCTGACCGCGATCCGCGCTCACCACGCGGCGGGCAAACCGTTGCTGGCCGAGTGTGGCGGCATGCTGTATCTGCTGGATTCCTTGACCGATGTCGAGGGGACTCGCGCTGAACTGGTTGGCTTGCTGGCCGGTGAGGCGGTGATGCAGAAGCGTCTTGCCGCGTTGGCCTTGCAGGCGGTCGAATTGCCGGAAGGTTTGCTGCGTGGGCACACCTATCACCACTCGCTGACCAGCACCGGGCTTGAGCCGATTGCTCGAGGTTTGAGCCCCAATGGCGGGCGAGGGGCGGAGGCGGTTTATCGTGAGGGGCGGATGACGGCTTCTTATGTGCACTTTTATTTTCCGTCCAATCCATCGGCGATTGCCGCGTTGTTTGTGCCTGACCTTGAGGACGCCTTCGCGAGCAAGCCCGCTCCCACAGGGGAATGCAATTCAAATGTGGGAGCGGGCTTGCTCGCGAAGAGGCCATGACCGACAACACATTTTCCGAAGCCGAACGCGCAGCCGTTTACCGAGCCATCGCCGAACGTCGCGACATGCGGCACTTCAGCGGCGGCACCGTCGAACCCGAGTTACTGCGTCGTCTACTTGAAGCCGCGCACCAAGCGCCGAGTGTCGGCCTGATGCAGCCCTGGCGTTTCATCCGCATCAGCGACCGGGCATTGCGCGGCAAGATCCAGCATCTGGTGGAAGACGAGCGCATCCGCACCGCCGAAGCCCTCGGCGAGCGCTCCGACGAATTCATGAAGCTCAAGGTCGAAGGCATCAACGACTGCGCCGAGGTACTGGTTGCCGCGCTGATGGACGATCGTGAGCGGCATATCTTCGGCCGTCGTACGCTGCCGGAAATGGACATGGCCTCGCTGTCCTGCGCCATCCAGAACCTTTGGCTGGCGTCCCGCGCCGAAGGCCTGGGCATGGGCTGGGTGTCGCTGTTCGAACCGCAAGCGTTGGCGGACTTGTTGGGCTTACCGGCCGGGGCCAAGCCTTTGGCTGTTCTTTGCCTGGGGCCGGTCAAGGAATTCTATCCGGCGCCGATGCTGGTACTCGAAGGCTGGGCGCAGGCGCGTCCACTCAGCGAATTGCTGTATGAAAATTATTGGGGAGTGAGTCAATGAGTGTGGCGTTGTTGAGTGTCGCCGCGGTCGCGCTGGATGCGCTGCTGGGTGAACCCAAACGCTGGCATCCGCTGGTGGCGTTCGGTCGTTTTGCCGATCGCATCGAGCAACGTTTCAACTCCGGCGGCCGTGGCTGGCGCAGTCATGGCGTTACGGCCTGGGTGATGGCGGTCGTGCCGCTGACTCTGCTGGCCACCGCATTTTCCTGGGCGCCTTATGTCGGCTGGATCGTCGAGATTCTCGTGCTCTATTGCGCCCTTGGCATGCGCAGTCTCGGCGAGCACGTCGAGCCGGTGGCCAAGGCCCTGCGCAGCGATGATCTGATCGAGGCGCGCAAACGTGTTGGTTATCTGGTCAGCCGTCAGACCAGCGAACTGGATGAAACCGAAGTCGCCCGCGCCGCCACCGAGTCGGTGCTGGAGAACGGCAGCGATGCGGTGTTCGCCGCGCTGTTCTGGTTTGCCGTGGCGGGTGCGCCCGGCGTGGTGCTCTATCGCTTGAGCAACACCCTTGATGCGATGTGGGGTTATCGCAACGATCGCTTCGAACGTTTCGGTTGGGCCGCGGCGAAGATCGATGATGTTCTGAACTACATTCCTGCACGCCTGGTGGCGTTGACCTACTCGCTGCTGGGTAAAACCCGACTGGCGCTGAAGTGCTGGCGTACCCAGGGCCCGACCTGGGACAGCCCGAATGCCGGGCCGGTGATGGCGGCCGGTGCTGGCGCGCTGGGTGTCGAGTTGGGCGGGGCGGCGATTTATCACGGTGAACTGCATCAGCGTCCGCAATTGGGCGAAGGCGTGCCGGCGGATGCCGATTCCATCGACCGTGGCTGGCAATTGGTCCAGCGCGGGGTATGGTTATGGCTGCTGATTCTCTGCGTGGGGGCTGAATTCTATGCTTGAACACGGTGGCCGCTTGCGCAAGGCGGCGCTTGAATACGGCATTGCCGAAGCCGATTGGCTCGACCTGTCCAGTGGCCTGGCGCCTTGGCCATTCCCGGTCCCGGACATCCCGCTGCGGGCCTGGGCGCGGCTGCCGGAAACCGATGACGGTCTGGAGCAGGCTGCCTGCGACTATTACGGTGCGGCTCAGGTGTTGCCGGTGGCCGGGTCGCAAATGGCGATTCAATTGCTGCCGCGTTTGCGCCGGGCCGGCAAGGTCGGCGTGCTGTCGCCGTGTTACGCCGAACACGCCGAAGCCTGGCGTCGCAACGGGTACATCGTGCGTGAAGTGCTGGAGTCGGAAGTCGATTTCTTTCTCGACAGCCTCGACGTGCTGGTGGTGGTCAACCCGAACAATCCCACGGGGTTGAGCCTGACTCCGGCTCGCCTGCTGGATTGGCATGCGCGGCTGGCCCAGCGCGGAGGCTGGCTGGTGGTGGACGAGGCGTTCATGGACAACACCCCGCATTTGAGTCTGGCGCCGTTTGCCAATCAGATCGGTTTGATCGTGCTGCGCTCCTTCGGCAAATTCTTCGGCCTGGCCGGTGTGCGACTGGGGTTTGTGCTGGCCGAGCGCAAGTTGCTCAAGCTGCTGGCCGAACAGGTCGGGCCTTGGGCGGTCAGCGGTCCGACCCGAGTGCTGGGCCAGGCGTGCCTGACGGATACGGACGGGCACACCCGACAGCGCATTCGTACTGACGAGGCCGGCGAGCGTCTGGCGTTGCTGCTTGAACAGTACGGTTTCAAACCTCAGGGCGGCTGCGCATTGTTCCAATGGCTGATCACCGAGTGTGCCGAAGCGCTGCATGAATTCATGGCCCGGCGCGGCATTCTGCTGCGGTTGTTCACCCACAACAGCAGCGTGCGGTTTGGCTTGCCCGCCGATGAAGCGGATTGGCTGCGTCTCGAGCAAGCGCTTGAAGCCTACGTTAAGGAAGCGCTATGACTACGTTGATGGTGCAAGGCGCGACTTTGATGGTGCAGGGCACGACGTCCGACGCCGGTAAAAGCACGCTGGTGACGGCGCTGTGTCGCTGGGTCACGCGCCAGGGCGTGAGTGTCGTGCCGTTCAAGCCGCAGAACATGGCCCTCAACAGCGCGGTGACTGCTGACGGTGGCGAGATCGGTCGCGCTCAAGCGGTGCAGGCCCAAGCCGCCAACCTCGAACCGCACACCGACATGAATCCGGTGCTGCTCAAACCCAATAGCGATACCGGCGCCCAAGTGATCATTCATGGCCGTGCAGTCACGACGATGAACGCGGTTGCCTATCACGACTACAAAGCCATCGCCATGCAAGCGGTGCTGGCCTCCCATGAGCGGTTGAGTGCGGCGTATCCGGTAGTGATGGTCGAAGGGGCGGGGTCGCCGGCAGAGATCAACCTGCGGGCCGGCGACATCGCCAACATGGGGTTTGCCGAGGCGGTGGACTGCCCGGTGGTGCTGATTGCCGACATCAATCGCGGTGGAGTTTTCGCGCATTTGGTCGGTACGCTGGAGCTGCTGTCCCCCAGCGAGCAGGCAAGGGTCAAAGGCTTCATCATCAACCGGTTTCGCGGCGACATCGCCTTGCTGCAACCAGGCCTCGATTGGCTGGAGGCGCGCACTGGCAAACCGGTGATCGGCGTTTTGCCTTATGTGATGGACCTGCATCTTGAGGCTGAGGATGGTCTCGATCAGCGGCAGACCGATAAGGCCGATCAGGTACTCAAAGTGGTGGTGCCGGTACTGCCGCGCATCAGCAACCACACCGATTTCGATCCGCTGCGCCTGCATCCGCAAGTGGACCTGCAATTCATAGGCCCCGGTCAGGCGATTCCGCCGGCCGACCTGATCATTCTTCCTGGCTCGAAAAGCGTGCGCAGCGACCTTGCGTACCTGCGGGCCAACGGTTGGGACGCGGCCATCTCGCGGCACTTGCGCTACGGCGGAAAAGTGCTGGGGATCTGCGGCGGTCTGCAAATGCTCGGCGAGCAGGTGCACGACCCGCTGGGCCTCGAAGGCGCGCCGGGTTCCAGTGCTGGCTTGGGCCTGCTGGCGTTCGAAACGCAGCTCGAAGAAGAGAAGCAGTTGCGCAATGTGCGTGGACGTCTGGTGTTGGAAGATGCGCAGGTCAGCGGCTATGAAATTCATGCCGGCGTGACCACCGGGCCGGCGCTGGAAAACGCTGCGGTGCAGCTCGACGATGGTCGCTGCGATGGCGCGCAAAGTGTTGATGGGCAGATATTCGGCACGTACCTGCATGGGCTGTTCGAGTCACCGGCGGCGTGCAGTGCGCTGTTGCGCTGGGCCGGGTTGCAGGATGTGCAGGAGGTCGATTACCACGCCCTGCGTGAGCGCGATATCGAACGGTTGGCGGATTTGGTGGAGAAGCATTTGGATACCTCGCTGTTGTGTGAGCTCTGTGGGATTTAAGGTGAATTCGAGACCGCCATCGCGAGCAGGCTCGCTCCCACATTGGAATGCGGTCAACTGTGGGAGCGAGCCTGCTCGCGATGACTTAAGTCGCCACGCCGCCAATTAATAGGTAGATGAACATGCTGCAACTGATCCTCGGCGGCGCCCGCTCCGGCAAAAGCCGTCTGGCTGAAAAACTGGCGACAGACAGTCAGGTCCACGTCACCTACATCGCCACCAGCCAACCCCTGGACGGTGAGATGAACGAACGGGTGGCCCATCACCGTGCCCGTCGTCCGGCCGAATGGGCATTGATCGAAGAACCGCTGGAGCTCGCCCGTGTGCTGCGCGAAAACGCCAGTGCCGATCGTTGCTTGCTGGTGGATTGCCTGACGTTGTGGCTGACCAATCTGCTGATGCTCGACGATGCCGAGCGCTTGTCGGCCGAACGCGAAGCCCTGCTGGACTGCCTGGCGTCATTGCCGGGTGAAATCATTTTTGTCAGCAACGAGACCGGGATGGGTGTCGTGCCGTTGGGCGAATTGACTCGCCGCTATGTCGATGAAGCCGGTTGGCTGCATCAAGCCTTGGCCGAGTGCTGTCAGCGAGTCGTCCTGACCGTTGCCGGCCTGCCCCTGACTTTGAAAGGAACTGCGTTATGACTCACGCCTGGTGGCTGAACCCGTGTAAGCCAATCGACGCGCAAGCGGTCGAACAGGCGCAGGCGCGTCAACAGCAACTAACCAAACCCGCGGGCTCACTCGGCCGGCTCGAATCGGTGGCGGTGCAACTGGCCGGGTTGCAGGGGCAGGTCAAGCCGACGCTCGATCAGCTGTGGATTGCGATTTTTGCCGGTGACCATGGTGTGGTTGCTGAAGGCGTGTCGGCGTTTCCGCAGGAAGTCACCGGGCAGATGCTGCACAACTTTGTCAGCGGCGGCGCGGCGATCAGCGTGTTGGCGCGGCAGTTGGGGGCTTCCCTGGAAGTGGTCGACCTCGGCACCGTGACGCCGTCGTTGAACCTGCCGGGTGTGCGTCACCTGAACATCGGCCCGGGCACGGCGAATTTCGTTCAGGGGCCGGCGATGACTCAGGCCCAGGGTGAGCTCGCCTTGCAGGCCGGCCGCGACAGTGTGCAGCGCGCCATCGCAGCCGGCGCGCAGTTGTTCATCGGTGGCGAAATGGGCATCGGCAACACCACTGCGGCCAGCGCGTTGGCCTGTGCGTTGCTCGATTGCCCGGTGGTGCATCTGGCTGGCCCGGGCACCGGATTGAACGCGGCGGGTGTCAGCCATAAAGCCCAAGTCATTGAACGTGCCTTGGCGTTGCATGGCGCTCAGCGTAGCGATGCGCTGCAAACTTTGTTCAACCTCGGCGGTTTCGAAATCGCTGCGCTGGTCGGCGCGTACCTGGCCTGTGCTCAGGAAGGTGTCGCGGTGTTGGTCGACGGGTTTATTTGCAGTGTCGCTGCGTTGGTGGCGGTGCGTTTGAATCCGGCCTGCCGTGAGTGGTTGCTGTTCGGTCATCGCGGCGCCGAGCCAGGCCATCGCCATGTGCTCGAAACCCTGAACGCCGAACCGTTGCTGGACCTTGGCCTGCGACTGGGCGAGGGCAGTGGTGCGGCGTTGGCCGTGCCATTGTTGCGTCTGGCCTGCGACCTGCACGGGCAGATGGCGACGTTCGCCGAAGCCGCAGTGGCGGATCGCCCGGCATGACCTTGCGCCTGGACCTGTTGCGCCATGGCGAAACCGAACTCGGTGGCGGTTTGCGCGGCAGCCTCGACGATGCGCTGACCGGCAAGGGTTGGGCGCAGATGCGCGCCGCGGTGATCGAGCAGGGGCCCTGGGATCGACTGGTCAGTTCGCCATTGCAGCGTTGCGCACGCTTTGCGGACGAGCTTGGGGCGCAACTGGGTTTGCCGGTGCAACTGGATAAGGATCTGCAAGAGCTGCACTTCGGCGCCTGGGAAGGGCAGAGCGCGGCGGCGCTGATGGAGACCAGCGCCGAGGCGTTGGGCTTGTTCTGGGCCGATCCTTATTCGTTCACGCCGCCAGACGGTGAGCCGGTTGCGGACTTTTCAACGCGGGTGTTGGCGGCCATCGAACGGCTGCACGCGGCCCATGCGGGTGAGCGGATCTTGCTGATCAGCCATGGCGGCGTCATGCGTTTGTTGCTGGCTCAAGCGCGCGGATTACCGCGTGAGCAGTTGCTCAACGTTGAAGTAGGCCATGGCGCGTTGTTTTCGTTGTCGGTCGAACCCGGCGTCTTGTTAAGGGAAGCGATCTGACCATGTTGCCGTTCTGGATCGCCCTGCAATTTTTGAGCTGCCTGCCGATTCGTTTGCCGGGTATGCCGACGCCCGAGGAATTGGGCCGGTCGCTGCTGTTTTACCCGCTGGTCGGTTTGCTGTTCGGCGCCATTCTGTGGGGGCTGAACTGGCTATTGCTGGGCGCGCCATTATTGCTTCACGCCGCACTGCTGCTGAGTGTTTGGGTCGTGCTCAGCGGGGCATTGCACCTGGATGGCCTGGCCGATAGCGCCGATGCGTGGCTTGGGGGTTACGGCGACCGTGAACGCACCCTGACCATCATGAAAGACCCGCGTAGCGGGCCGATCGCCGTGGTGACGCTGGTGCTGGTGTTGCTGCTCAAGTTCGCCGCGTTGCTGGCGTTGATCGAGCAGCAACACAGCGTGGTCCTGATCATCGTTCCATTGATTAGCCGTAGCGCGTTGCTGGGGTTATTCCTCACCACGTCTTACGTGCGTCCCGGTGGGTTGGGGCAGGCGCTGGCCGATCATCTGCCGCGTTTGGCCGGTCAGCAGGTGTTGGTGATCAGTGCGGTGGCCTGTGTGCTGATCGCAGGCCTCGGCGCCGTATGGGCGCTTGCACTGGCGGCCGCGGTGTTTGTCTGGCTACGGCAAGTGATGGTGCGACGATTGGGCGGGACGACGGGCGATACGGCGGGGGCGTTGCTGGAATTGCTGGAGGTGGCGGTACTGGTGGGGCTTGCATTGCTGTTGTAGGACCGAGGCTTGCACGCACCGCTCGCCCCTACGGGTGATATGTATCAAAAAATTTGCTTTCATTTAACCGCGGGTATATACACGCACTATGCTTCCTTCTCAATGTTTGTGCACTAACCTGCGTCGCGCCGCTCGTGGCGTCAGCAGGCATTACGACGGCGCCCTCGACGGCTTCGGGATCAACGTTGCCCAGTATTCTCTGCTGTGCAATCTGCAGCGTCTGGATCAGCCAAGCATCTCGTCTCTGGCCGAGGCCATGGGCCTGGATCGCAGCACCTTGGGGCGTAATCTGCGGGTGCTGGAGGGTGAAGGTCTGGTGACGCTGGTCGAAGGCGAGGACATGCGCAATCGCATCGTCCTGCTCACCGAGACAGGGCGCGAACGCCTGGCGGCGGCGTTGCCAGCCTGGGAAGCGGCGCAGCAGCGGTTGATCGACCGTCTGGGTGCCGAGAAGCGTGAAACCTTGCTGAAACTGCTGGACGAACTGGCTTGAGGCCAGTTTGTTCGATCTTAAGCGGGTATATACCCGCTACCGGAGAACAAGAATGACATCAATGTGGCGTACATGCGGTTGGGTGCTGTTGGGGAGTGCGCTGATTCTGGCGTTGTCCTTGGGGGTGCGACACGGTTTCGGGCTGTTTCTGGCGCCCATGAGTGCCGAGTTCGGCTGGGGTCGCGAAGTGTTTGCCTTCGCCATTGCGTTGCAGAACCTGATCTGGGGCCTGGCACAGCCATTCACTGGCGCACTGGCCGACCGCTTTGGCGCTGCGAAGGTGGTGTTGATCGGTGGTGTTCTGTACGCCCTGGGTCTGGTGTTCATGGGGCTGTCCGATTCGGCGGTGACTTTGTCCTTGAGCGCCGGGTTGTTGATCGGCATCGGCCTGTCGGGCACCTCGTTCTCGGTGATCCTCGGCGTGGTCGGCCGTGCCGTGCCACCGGAAAAACGCAGCATGGGCATGGGGATCGCCAGCGCCGCCGGTTCTTTCGGTCAATTCGCCATGTTGCCCGGCACGCTGGGGCTGATCGGCTGGCTTGGCTGGTCCGCGGCATTGCTGGTGTTGGGCCTGGTGGTGGCGCTGATCGTGCCGCTGGTGAGCATGCTCAAGGACAAGCCGCTGCCGGTTCTCGGACACGAGCAAACCCTCGCTGAAGCGCTGCGCGAAGCCTGTTCCCATTCAGGATTCTGGCTGTTGGCGTTCGGTTTTTTTGTCTGCGGTTTTCAAGTGGTGTTCATCGGCGTGCACTTGCCGGCTTATCTGGTGGACCAACACTTGCCAGCCTCCGTCGGCACCACGGTGCTGGCGCTGATTGGTCTGTTCAATATTTTCGGTACTTATACGGCGGGTTGGCTTGGCGGGCGGATGTCCAAGCCGCGCTTGCTCACTGGTTTGTATCTGTTGCGGGCGGTGGTGATTGTGCTGTTCCTCTGGGCGCCGGTCACTCAGGTCACGGCTTATCTGTTCGGCATGGCCATGGGGTTTCTCTGGTTGTCTACGGTGCCCTTGACCAATGGCACGGTGGCGACCTTGTTCGGTGTACGAAATTTGTCCATGCTCGGTGGGATCGTTTTCCTCTTCCATCAGCTCGGCTCGTTCCTCGGCGGCTGGTTGGGTGGGGTGGTGTATGACCGAACCGGGAGTTATGACTTGATCTGGCAAGTGGCGATTCTCTTGAGTCTGGTGGCCGCAGCTCTGAACTGGCCGGTGCGCGAGCAGCCGGTGGCGCGTCTGCAAACCCGGATGAGTGCTGCATGAACAGTCTCTGGCCGCAGATGGCTGCTATCGGCGTCGGCATATTGTTGCTGGCCCTGGCATGGTGGGGCTGGCATCAGGGTGGTCTGGCATTGATGCAGCTGGGCATGGGTGCTTGCTAGCGAGCGGCGAAGGCGAGTAATTTCGTTTTCTGACGATTGTTCAAGGATGCACCGACATGCTGATGCGTTGGCTTGCAGTTCCCGCATTGTTGATGGCTTTTACCGGGCTGGCCCAGGCGGCAGAATGCCCGGAGTTGCTACAAGGCTCTTTGCCCAAGCTGCGCGCCAAGGAATCCATCGATCTGTGCCAGCGCTTCGCCGGTAAGCCGCTGGTGGTGGTCAATACCGCGAGCTTCTGTGGCTTCGCCCCGCAATTCAAAGGCCTTGAGGCGCTGTATCAGCGTTACAAGGATCAAGGGCTTGAAGTGGTTGGTGTGCCGTCCAATGACTTCAAGCAGGAGTCCAAGGATGGCGCAGAGACTGCCAAGGTTTGTTACGTGAACTACGGCGTGACTTTCACCATGACCGAGCCGCAGAAAGTCCGCGGCGATGACGCAACGCATTTGTTCAAGGTTCTCGCTGAACAAAGCAGTTCGCCGAAGTGGAATTTCTACAAGTACGTGGTCGATCGCCAGGGCAAGGTGATCGCC
>NZ_JBNNVP010000070.1:0-17703 GCF_050280605.1 Pseudomonas sp. NPDC089918
CTGGACATCACCTGGTACCTGCAACAGATCAGCGCTCTGCCGGTTGAAAACAACTGGCAGGCCCTGGCCCGTGAAGCGTTCCGTGATGACGTCGACTGGCAACAACGTGCGATCACCATCTCTGTCCTGCAACAGGGCGACGGCACCCAGGATGTGGAAACACGCCTGGCGCTGTGGATGGAAGAGCACGAAGGCATGATCGAACGCTGGCGCGCCATGCTGGTGGAAATCCGTGCCGCCAGCGGCACCGACTACGCCATGTACGCGGTGGCCAACCGCGAACTGCTGGACCTGGCGTTGAGCGGTCAAGCGGTGGTGCCTGCCACTGCGACTGCCGCTGTCAGCACCGAGCTGGAACCGGCTGCCTGATAGGCGTTGAATGAAAAAGCCCCGTCTCGAAAGAGATGGGGCTTTTTTTTGTCTGAAGGTTTTGTTGTGTCTGGTCGGGCCTCTTCGCGAGCAGGCTCGCTCCCACAGGTGACCGGATTCTTCCAGAAGAATGCGATCTACTGTGGGAGCGAGCCTGCTCGCGATAGGGCCATCAGCTTCGCCTCAGCTATTAGTTCTCCAAAGGAATCAACACTTTCTCATCCGGCGCCAACACCATGAACACCAGCAGCTTGGCGGGTTGGGTAGCGCTGGCATTTTTCGAGACCAGATGTTCAGAACCCGCCGGTTCGTACCAGAATTCACCGGCCTTGTAGGTGATCGCTTTTTCGCCTTTGACTTGAGAGATGATCTCCCCCGAAAGCACGTAAGCCATGGCCGTGCCCTGGTGTTTATGGGCGATGGACGATTGGCCCGGCTCGTAATCGACTTCGATCATCAAGGCTTTTTTGCCGGGGGCGTTTTTCAGCATCTGGTCCTGCAGGACGGTGACTTTTTCTGAAGGAGCGGTTTCGTGGGCGAATGTCGGGGCTGAAATGCTCAGCGTCAGGGCGGCGAGAGGCGCGGCAAAAAAACAAAGCGTTTTCATGGTTGATTACCTGAGGTGGTGAGTCGTCAGGGACCACAGTAAGCCGCGCTATCGGGCAATCAAACGGCCAATTTTCGGGAAGGTGAGGGGACCAATGACCGAAGCTACGTTACCCGCTGATCGTTCCCATGCTCTGCGTGGGAACGCCTCACCGGACGCTCTGCGTCAGCTTTTGGGGCGCGGAGCGCCCCTGGCTGCATTCCCACGCAGAGCGTGGGAACGATCATCACCAGAGCGTCTTGATTTTAAACGATTGGAAAGCTGTTGAAGTCGACGGCATTGGCCAGTCGGCTGTCGATCAGGCCGATGAAGCCTTGCACTTCGGGGCAGTTGAAATGCGATTGCATGGCCGCTTCCGATTGCCAGCGGGCGCTGACTGTCCAGCGGGTGTCGTCCTCGGGGCAGCGGTCGACCATATAGGAGTCACAGCCCGGAAGTTCGCGCAGGGTGTCGACAATCTTTTGCAGTTGCTTACCCAGTTCGTCCGAGCGGCCGGCGGCAGCCTGCACCTTTACGGTGGTAATCACTTCGTTGGACATTGCTCACACTCCTGAATCAGGCTGGACGAATCCTGCTCATTGAGGGATAACGCCCAATCAGGATAGGCCTGCCCCCCCAGACCGCCAATAGCCAATCGCCAGATAAAGCCGCAGACCAATCCCTCAACCGAGCTGCTGCAAAATGTCCCGCAAACGGTCCAGGGCGATGTCGATGTCCAGGGTTTCGATCGCGCCGAACCCCAGGAAAAGCCCGGCCCGCGGCGCTTGCTGGTAAAAAAAGCTGTCCAGGGCATAGAGCCCCACTTCGACTTTTTTTGCCAATTCGATCACCAATGGAATATCGACCGGCACCTTGCACAGCACCGCCATGTGGAACCCGGCTGTGGTTGGCACCGCTTCGAACCACGGTGAAAGGTCGCCCGCCATGCGCGCCAGGATCCGTTCACGGCGCCCGGCGTAAATCGTATGGCAGCGCCGGATGTGCTTGAGCAGACAGCCCTCGGCGATGAACTTGGCGAGCGCCCATTGGGGCAGGGTGGAGGTATGCAGGTCGGTGAGCTGCTTGGCGCGGATCACCGCTTCGAGGATCGCCGGTGGCAAAATCGCGTAACCGAGCCGCAACTCCGGCAACAGGGTCTTTGAGAAAGTGCCGACGTAGGCGACGATGCCGCGCTCATCCAGGCTTTGCAGCGAGTCGGTGGGCCGGCCTTCGTAGCGGAATTCGCTGTCGTAATCGTCTTCGATGATGATCGCCCCCAGCTCATAGGCCCTTGCGAGCAGGGCTTCCCGGCGGGCCTGGCTTAGGGGCATGCCCAAGGGGAACTGGTGGGACGGGGTGACGTAAATCAGCCGGGTACCATCGGGAATATGCTCGACCTGAATGCCTTGCGCATCCACCGGCACGCCGACCACCGTTGCGCCATGGCTCCCGAACAACAGACGCGCCGGCGGGTAGCCGGGGTCTTCCATGGCGACGAGGCTGCCCGGTTGGGTCAACACCCGGGAAATCAGGTCCAGCGCCTGTTGGGCGCCATTGCACACCACCACGTCTTCGTCCTGACAGTTGACCCCGCGCGAAAACGCGATGTGCCGTGCGATGGCATTGCGCAGCGCCGGCAGGCCTTCGGGCTGGCTGTAGAAACCTTTGGAACCGGCAATCTGGCGCAAGGCATGGGAGGTGCAGCGGCGCCAATCGTCCTGCGGAAACTGGCCCTTGCTGGTGGCGCCACCGATGAACTCATAACGCAACGAGCCTTCCAGCGTCGGGTGGCGCAAGAACGTCGGCAGCTTGCGCCAGCGCTCGATCACATCAAAGCTGGCCAGCTCCGAATGGCTCTGCTTGTGGACGATTTTCGCCGCCCGGGCATTGACGTAAGTGCCTTTGCCGATCACCCCGGTGAGGAAGTTCTCGTAGGTCAGTTGCGCATACGTGTCGGAAATGGTCTTGCGCGAGATCCCCAGTTGTTCGGCCAGCAAGCGGCTGGGTGGCAGTTGCGCCCCGGCTGCCAGGCGACCGGATTCGATGGCGCTGCGCAGTTGCCGGTACAACTGGCCTGCCAGGTCCTTGCGGCCGTTGATGACAACATGAAGTTCCATACCGGCGGGGCTCCTTGGGCGGTTGAGGCGACTGTGCGTCGCGCCAGATTACCCGCATGAACGGCTGCACAGAAGTTGCGTGGGCGAAAAAGCGCCGATTGGCCTTCTGCCGGGCGGTCCATGGCATTTTCGCCGAATTGGCTCTGTAACCCTCGCGCATCAGCGCCTACCGTGGAGGCACTGATCAGCGCCATGAGGCACCGCCATGAACGCCCGTCTGGATTACTACAGCGCATCGCCCAAAGCGATGAAAGCCATGATCGCGATGGAGGCCTTGACCCGCGACCTGAGCATCGAACCGGCCTTGTTGAACCTGATCAAAATCCGCGCCTCGCAGCTCAATGGCTGCGCCTTCTGCACCGACATGCACTCGGTGGACGCGCGCCGCTTCGGTGAGAGCGATCGCCGGCTGTATGCGATCGTAGTCTGGCGCGACAGCAATTTCTTCAACCCTCGGGAGCGAGCCGCCCTGGCCTGGACCGAAGCGGTAACCCTGCTCTCGCAAAGCCACGTGCCGGATGACGTTTACGCCCTGGCCCGGGAGCAGTTCAGCGAAGGCGAACTGGTCGACCTGACGATGGCCGTCAGCACCATCAACAGCTGGAATCGCCTGGCGGTGAGCTTTCGGCAAACGCCTAGCGGTTAATTCAAGCGCAAACCCTGTGGGAGCGGGCTTGCTCGCGAAGACGGCGGCACAGTCCACATTGATGTCGCCTGACACACCGCTTTCGCGAGCAAGCCCGCTCCCACAGGTTCCGTACCGTGACTGGCCGACATCAGGCGATTTCATCCGGTTTTTGCCCGGTTGTCACATCAGGTTCATAAACAGTCAGCAGGATAAAACGCTCAAGGACAGATCGACAGGGAGTGATCAATGTCATTCATGGAACCCACTGATCGTCAGGGTGTGACCGAGTACCAATGGCCCGTAGAACAAAACCAATCCTTACACTCACTGGCCGGAATCGATCCGGTGCTGGTGCAGTCTTTCCGGGTCTGCGCCCGTTGCGGTTGTTTCATGCAAGCGGCCCGCAGCCTCAACATCAAATCGACCCAATTGCGTAAACAGCTGGCACAACTTGAAGCGCAACTGCGGCGTTCGCTGTTCAGCCACTCGAGCAATGGCTTTGCACTTAGTCGTGACGGCTTGCGGCTCCAGGCGCAGTTGATTGCCCTGGCCCGCGAACGCGACTTGCCCGTGATCGAACAGCCCTTGATTCGCCTGGCCGTCGCCGAGTCGATCCTGCACGACATCCTCGGCCGTGATCTGGTCTCGCTGCTGCGGCGCAACGCCAGTGTGCGCCTGGACATCATTTCCCTGGACAGTGAACTGTCGCTGCGAGCGATCAGCGCCGATGTGGTGGTGTGGCTGGCCGGCACCGATTCGCCATTGCCAGGCCCCAGTTTCGCCATCAGCGAACCCCAGCGTCTGGCACGGCTGGACTATCTGCCGCACATCGCCAAACGGTATTCACGGGTCGCGGCCCGGCCGGATAGCCTGGGTGACCTGGCCGATTTCATGCTGGTGCAATGGCAGCACGACCGCCATATTGCCGCTTTTGGCCCGTGGAACAGTCTGGTGGAGCAGCGTCTGGCGGGCGTGGTGCAGCTGCATTCCTATGAGCTGATGCTTGAGATGATCCGCTGCAGCGCCTGCATCGGTTTGCTACCGCACTACATGAGCCAATTCGACCGGGGGCTGGTGGCGTTACCCGGGCTCTTCAAGCAACCGATGCAGCGCCAGGTGTGGATGGCGGTCAATGCCGACTCCCGGGATGAAGGTGAGGTGCAGAGCATCGTCGAGCTGATCCACAACACCTTCAACGAGCGGCGGGAGTGGTTCGAGAGTTGACGGCTAACTAATGTGGGAGCGGGCTTGCTCGCGAAGACGGTGTGTCAGGCAACATTGATACCGACGGACCACCGCCTTCGCGAGCAAGCCCGTCCCCAAGCCTTCCGTGGAACATGAGAACGATCAATTTCTTTGGCTATCCGCTTGGATATCGGCCGGTGTGGCGGTGAAGGCAGGCGGCGCAGCATGACTGTGCACTGTCTGAGCACCAACACCACAACTTGCGAAAAACGCCATCAGGCTGAATCCTGCGGCGCGAAGCAAACCTTTCATAGAAATTTCCTCATTTCCGAAGGTGACATTCAGTCCGGCGAATAACGTCGTTCCTCAAGTCAAAAATCGAGGTGGCGGTGCACGACTCCGGTGCTGGATAGTCGATGGGTATGCTTTTTACTCTAGCAGGTGGTTGTCGCGTCACCCGTTCAACCATGTCGCTCTTTTATCGAGCTGACCCCTTAGCTTTTTTTCAGCGGAAGAAAGTAGGCGGCCCATCCGATTGCCATCAACACCAGATTGGTGCCATCGCGCAACAGCAAGCTGCCCGCAGCACGCCGTACTTCCTTCGAGCTGACGCGGCCGCGGGCGATGTCGAGGCGGGCAAAACTGTGTATGTGACGAATGACATCGAACGCCATGAGCCCCGATGCTGCCAGGAAATAGAAAATCCGCTGCCAATAGGGTATGCCCAGCGACCGCAGCAGGTCCGTGGTGACGTGCTGGTGCGCCACTTCTTCAGCGCAATGCCATCGCCACAGGCGGGTCTGTGGTGACTCCTTGACCGAGAGCAAGCCGTTTCTGCGCAAGGCGGCAGCGGACATAACGGCCGTCACGTGCTCGAACGCGGCAGCCAATGCCAATTGCGCATTGAGTGACAATTTTGACTGAAGAGCCTCGAGATCTTTTTCGATCATGTGCTCGAACTTCTTGACTTCAAACCCCTGGGTTTCCAGTTGCTGGTTGTACAGCCTGTGCGCTCGCTGGTGGGCCCGTTCCTCTGCCACGAAGTTGAGCGAACATTCGGCAAGAACTGAAGTCTGTTGCAGCCGCAAAGCGGCTGACTCCACCACCGAGATCACGAATTGCTCACCGGCCGGAAGCAATACCGAACAGGCATCGAACAGGTAAGTCTTGATTGACGTGTCGTTCCAGAATGGCTTGAAGAGGGTGGCCTCTTCACTATTGTCGGATACAGGCTTCTCGAGATAATCCATGCGTCAATGGCTCACACATGAGCGGGGGGTGTCGGCGGCAGCGATCTCGCGAATCAATCCCGAGAAATAACCACGCGTGATGTGCGCCTGCCGGGCATGCGCCTCGTCTTTCGCTAGCGCCTCATGCACCTGCCTAAGGCGAAAGCATGGCACGGCAGGATACAGGTGGTGTTCGGCATGAAAGCCGACGCCGTGGGGGGCGATCAACAAGCGTTCCCACCAGGTTGCAATCACCGTTCGGGATGCTCCGGGACCGGGGTTGGGCATGGCGAAGTGTTCTGCCACATCGCGCCAGTACAGCAGGGCCATCAACACGGTAAACAGAGGCAGGAGCCAGTACACCAAGGCCGCCAGCCAGAGGTGGAACCAGGTGAAAACTCCCGCGAGCAAAACGGCAAAAATCCATTGTCGATACCGCGTGGAAGGTGGGCATTGCGACGCCATTTTTGACGTCACCAGGGCCGTTTTCAACTCGTGGAAGCCGTAAAGCCCTGCGCAGTGTTTGAGCAACAGGATGACAATGTTGAACGCGGATTTTGGAAAGGTGAATCGGTCCTGTCCCTTGCATGAAACCCAGTTGGGATCGCGGTCGGTTGCGGTATGCCGATGGTGGGCGGTGTGGTCGCGACGAAACCCGAAAATGGTGATGGTGAACGGGATTGCCGTCAGGAAATCGCCAAGGGTGTCGTTGAGCATGGGGCGAGTCCGGCTGAACTGCCGGTGTGAAAACTCATGCATCAGAATGAGCAATGCATGCTGCCTTGCGCCGATGAACACAACGGCCAACACCGAGGCCCAAATCGTGCCTGCGTACATGGCCAGACCTGCCGTACACAGGATTAGCCCCCACTCGAAAACCGTGGCGGCGAGTAAACGCAATGGGGCGGGTTTGCCCCACTCCAACAGCTGGGCGCGCTCTACAGTGCGGATGGGATATTGGGGCTCGGCAGTCTTTGTGTGCCGTGATTCGATAGCTGCGTCTGTCATGGCTTACTTCCAGAGTCGGGGACCGAGTCGCATCCAGGTCGCATAGAAGGTGGGGAGGTCCGTCACGCCGCCTGGCTTGCGTTCGGCCAGAGCCCTCGATTGAGCGTGGGCATGGAACCAGCGCGTCGCCGGTGCATCATGGTGAATTCGGTGCAACGAGCGATGCAGGATGAGCCAGGACAGTGGCGTTGGCAGATATAAATCGGTCGTGATGTCACAGGGCGCGCGGCGCGAGCCTTGAGCCGAGATCGGTACCCCATAGTGCTCGGCCTGGGTCAACCAGAAATCCAGCCAGGCAAAAATGCAATACGGAAGCAGGTAGGCGCATACGATTTGTCGAGGCACCTCATGGATGCCCAAAGCCAGCGCTGCGACGAAAACGGCGAGAAAGGCATTGTTCCAGCGCCAGCGCCAGAGCGCATGAGGAGGTGTGTAGCCTCGGGAAAAAATATTGATGGAAACGGCAACCCACAGTTGCTCAACGGCGCCAAACAGGCTGATCAGGCGTGTTCGCCATGTCTGTTGGTACAGCAACCCTTCGGGATCATCGGCCTGGCACGTTTTGCGATGGTGTTCGAGGTGAAAGCAGCGGTAGCCCACGAAGTTCACGCCGAAAATGGCAGCCGTGAATACACCCACTGCATCGTTCAGACGCGTGCCAACGAGGAACTGACGATGCACACATTGATGTTTGGCCTCCTGAACCCCGATCATCAGGATCGCCTGAAGCACTATCAGCGGAGCAACGGCAAGCCATCCGAACTCATCGTGAGCAGCCAGCCAGACAATCGCGGCCGTATTCAAGGCGCACAGGGCCATGAACAGATAGCTGGGCATGTTGGAGCGCAATGAATGAGAGGCTGCCAAGCCGGTATCTACATGACGGGCAGACCTCGTGGCACTGTTCAAAGGCTCTATTCGATTAAACATCCGACAGCCTCCCAAGGCCCGAGCCAACGTAAAAGAACGCCACCGTCGTCAATAGCAGCACACCGGATGCTACGAACACGGCTTCGATGGCGGTGAATTGCAAAACCCAGCCTGAAATCGCTGCCGAGACCGGCGCGAGTCCGGCAAACACGAGCATGAACAGGCTCATGCCGCGACCGAGCAATGCTGGCGGCAATGCTCGCTGCAGCCAGGTGTACGCCATGACCTGCACAAAGCCGCCAAAGATACCGATGGCGAACAGCAGTGCCACGCCTTGCCAGAGGGCGTATACCCATCCCAGCGGCATCAGCAGCAAGGCGATGGCGGCATCCATTGCGAGCAGGGTGGTGCCTAAATTGATAATCCGCAGTTTCGGGTGGGCAGTGAACATCAGCATGCCCACCAAGGTCCCCGCGCCTTGGGCCCCGAATAGCCAGCCCAGGGCTTGCGCCTCGGGCGTGAAACGCATGTGAACCAGTAGCGGCACGGCGATCTGTACCGGTCCGCTCATGAACAGCGTCATCGCCGCCATGTAGGCCAGATACGTACGAAGCCGCCGATTCTGAAAGAAATAACGCAGGCCTTCCGTGGCGGTGGAACCGAAACCAAGGGAAGTCGTTCTGCGGATACGCAAACTGCTCAGCCCGAGCGCGGACAGGGCAAAGGTCAGCGCGTCGAGTGCAAACGCGATGGCATAGCCGTCCAGCGCGCCGTTTGAATCTGAGCGCACATCAGAGGGCAAAATCGCGCTGGCGATTAGTGCACCGGCGGCGACCGGACCCAGGGCCATGGTTACCTGTCTGAGTGCAAGAAAGACGCCGTTGGCCTGCTCCAGATCGCGCGGGTTCACAATGCCAGGCACCAGGGCACTGCCGGCCGGTAAAGTGAGCGCGCTGAACAGCCCCAATAATGCGGCGCATCCATAGATCACGGGCAACGTGGCATGGCCTTGAAAAACCGCCCAGGACAAACCGCATAGCGCCATTGCACTCGAACAGCAGCCGAACATCCATACCGAGCGGGCGCCAAAACGGTCGACCAGCGAGCCGCCAGCCAACAGGAACAAGGCGCGCGGTAATGCAAGCGCGGCAAAAGCCCAGCCGAGCGCCATCGGGTCTGGCGTTATCGCCATGACTAGCAGGGGAAAGGCGACAAGGGTGAACTGGTCTCCCATCATGGACGCCGCAGCGCAGGCCAGCAGTCGCCAAAAACATCTGTCGTGCGCGAGTGGACGTGCTGCGCTTTCTGTTGTCAGGGAAGCGTTCATAAGCACACGAAGAACAGTTTTTTCATACGCTGCAGCCAAGGCAGCGGAACCCGCTTCCATATAAAGGAAAGACCGGAGAGTGGCACTTTACCTAAGATCAGCACGCCAAAATCCAGTGAAGGGGCATGCGGGAAATAGTTGTCGTTGATGGCGACGATCTTGCGAAAGCCTCTTTTGAAGTAGTACCGCAGTTGTGGATCCAGCGGCAGGCCTTTATGTTCACTTCGCACATACTGTGTTACCGGACTATCAGGGTTTTTCGAGATCCAGTTACGAAGGCCCGGGATTGGCGAGCCAAGATAGACATCTGACCATCCCGCCTTCAGCGCATGGGGCCAAAAGAACTCGAAAATGGCTTCTGCCGCTTTCGGATCAACACTGCTCAGGCTGATGCCAAACAGCACGCCGGTTTTTGCGGACTCGTCGCCGTGGTGTTTTCTTGCACAGTCTTCCCACGTTGGGCACTTGCGTATGATCTCGTGCCGGGCAGGTTTCATGAACAACGACGCCAGCGCATCACCCGTGCGAGTGCAAAAAGCGCCGATACTCAATGCAGGGAAGGAGGCGATCCGTGACGCCAGCATCGAGGCGTCTGCGCGCTGATCGCCTTCCCATTTCCTTTGCTCAAGTTCAAGCACCGAAGGAATGTCAGCTGGCGACAGAAATCGAACCTCGATCTCAAGGTCATTAGAGGGGCTGTAAGCCCCCACTTCATGTCTACCAGCGCAACGATCAGGGACCTTTGGAGTCCCGTTTTTTAAGGCAGCTTCCATCTCGGCAACAGGCAACATTACGTATACGGCTCACAGATTGAAGGGGCGAGAAATCAATCCGCGCTAATGTATTGCGCCTATGTGAACGTCTGATGATCTGGCCAAAAAAACATCGCCAGCCTGCCATCAAGCGCAAAAGATCGCAGTCTTCGGCAGCTCCTGCCGAGGCTGCGCGCGCCCACGCAATGACGGGTTCATACGGTCCCTGTAGGAGCTGCCGAAGGCTGCGATCTTTTGATTTTCCTGGGAGGAGGGACAAGCCTCTTCGCCACAAAGGTTTGCGCCGTTATAGAGTAGGCGGCCATGCACGCATCAAGGACGAAACATTTCATGCCCGCCGACTCCGTCATTACCCTCGAACGCTTCAACGAATCCCACATCGAGGGCATCACCGCGCTCTACAACGACCCCGCCGTGGCCCGGCAGGTGCTGCAAATGCCGTTTCAGTCCAGCGAGGTCTGGCGCCAACGCCTGATGGCGGACAACGAGCGCGCGGTGAAACTGGTGGCGCTGCACCAGGGATCGGTCATCGGCAACATTGGCCTGGAGCAGTTTTCGCGGATCCGCCGCAGCCACGCCGGTAGCTTTGGCATGGGTGTCGCCGTGGCGTGGCAGGGCAAGGGTGTCGGCTCGAAACTGCTGGCGGCAGCGCTGGACGTCGCCGACAACTGGATGAATCTGCAACGGGTAGAACTTTCGGTGTACGCCGACAACGAAGCGGCCATCGGCCTGTACCAGAAATTCGGTTTCGAGACCGAAGGCCTGTTTCGCGATTACGCCGTGCGTGACGGTCGGCTGGTCGATACCCTGAGCATGGCGCGCCTGCGTCGCACGCCCGAGGCCCAAATGTGAGCGACGAACATCCTGTGGGAGCGTGGCTTGCCCGCGAAGAACGATGACGCGTAATGCCTGAAAAACCGCAGTGCATTCTTCGCGGGCAAGCCCGCTCCCACAAGGTTCTGCGCTTTGACTTACCGGCAGTCACCCAAAGCAAACGCCACCGCCGCCTGTGCATGCAGTTCGGTGGTGTCGAGCAAGGGCAGGGCGCTGTGCTCGGGTTTGATCAGCAGGCCGATTTCGGTACAGCCGAGGATGATCGCCTGGGCGCCGCGTTGGGTCAGCGACTCGATCACCCGTTGATAGACCTGACGTGACGCCTCGCTGATCACCCCGACGCACAACTCGTCATAGATGATCCGGTGCACGGCCAGACGTTCATCAGCCTCCGGTACCAGCACCGTCAGGCCCTTGGCCGTCAGACGTGTCTTGATAAAGTCCTGCTCCATGGTGAACGCAGTACCCAGCAAACCCACCCGCAGCGCACCGGCGTCCAATGCCGCTTGACCAGCCGGATCGGCAATGTGCAGGAACGGAATATCGATGGCGGCCTGAATCTGCCCGGCTACCTTGTGCATGGTGTTGGTACACAGCACCACGCACTCGGCGCCACCCGCCTGCAGACGCTGGGCTGCATCCACCAGAATCGCCGCGGCGTCGTCCCAGCGCCCGGCATGCTGGGCCTGTTCGACCGGGCCGAAGTCGACGCTGTACATCAACAGTTTCGCCGAGCGCAACGGCCCGAGGCGATCACGTACCTGCTGGTTGATGAGACGGTAATACTCGGCGCTGGACTCCCAGCTCATGCCGCCGATAAGGCCGATGGTGCGCATGTTGTGCTCCTGTAATGGCAAACCCTTGCGAGGGTGCTCTTTATTCGAGAGTATCCCGTGGGTCTTCATGGCGATCTATCAGGAAATTTCACATGCCCAGTGTGCTGAGCCGGCGCCTGCCGGGTGGCAAAATCTGCCTGCAACTCTTGCCTCGTGCGGCCTACAGCGCGCGCGATCCGGCACAGTCAAAAACGCTAGGGGTGACACTGGAACGTCAGCAAGGCGTGCATGCGATCGATTCTGACCGACGGACAGATTTTGATACCTTTGCGGGTGTATTGGCTTATACGCCTATCGGCGTGGAGGTGTTTTCCGAATCAGCCACCGGTGGTGAGTATCTGCTGATGCAGTTGGACGAGCAGTTCGCCAGCGAACAGTTACCCTCCGTCGCCCACCGCGTGCAGTCTTGCGGCAATCGACGGGCGTTGTCTCTGGCGCGAGAGGTACGGCGTCAGTTGCTCGCCACGCAACCCGACTTGCTGGCACTTGAGCAATGTGCCGTGGCTCTGGTTGGCGTAGCGAATTGGAAAGCCGATATCACGCAGCGTGCCGCGCCCCGGGCCTTCGCCCGCGTCATGGAGCAGATCAGCGAGCAGTTCCAGCAGCCTCTGACGCTGGAACAATTGGCCGCCACCTATGGGCAAAACGAGCTGCGCTTTCTGCGCGATTTCACCCAGGCTATCGGCCTGACACCCCACGCTTACCTCATTGAAATGCGCCTTCAGGCGGCACGAAGGATGATCGAGTGCACTGATCTGTCCTTGGCCTGTATCGCTCTGGATGCCGGTTTCGCCCATCAGTCGCACATGGGCAGTGCCTTTCGCAAGCACCTGGGCATGACCCCTCGCCAATACCGTTCACGCTTTTAGTCGTACGTCTGTGGCGCGCATCTGCCATGCTCAAAGTCCGCAGCAACGCTTCAACCAAAGGAACACCGCAATGGACGACGTACAGCAACTGGGCGAGATGCTTCGCCACTATGCAGATAGCGAAGCGCACAAGAAGCAACTGTTTGAGTCGCAATCGGCCGTGTGGGCGACGCGCATTGGTGAGTTGTTCGATCAGATCCAGCAGTGGCTGGCACCGGTTCTGGCGCCGAATCTGTTGGAAGTGAGCCGCGAGGAGTATGTCGCGTCCGGGCCGAGCGTGCCGCTTGAGACGTCGACATTCAAAACCGAGAAACTGTCCATTGTGATCGCCGGGAAACCGGTGGAGTTCGTGCCGGACGTGATGGGCGCGGGTGGGCAGATTTCCCTCGCAGTGATGGGCTTGACTGCCGCGCGTTATGGCAGCATTTCGCTGGTGTGCCTGCCGCCCTCCAGCAATTGGCAATGGCGCAAGACCAATGGCTTGAAAGACCCGGACACCTTTGCCTTCGATGCGAACTTCCTGGCGCAGCAACTGCAGAGCCTGATTCCCCGCGAGCGCGGCTGAATTCTCTGAGCATGATGATCGTTCCCACGCTCTGCGTGGGAATGCCTCAAGGGACGCTCCGCGTTCCAATGGGACGCAGAGCGTCCCGGGCTGCATTCCCACGCAGAGCGTGGGAACGATCATTGGTGCTGCATTAAATTTCGAGGTTGCCCCAACCCGGCTTCACCTCTTCCGGCGCCACCGCTTTCACAGTCTTACCCGTCGCCAATTCCACCCGCCGCGCCACCTCGGGATCATCGGCGAACGGAATCAGGCTGGCATCGTCCAGGCTCTCGGCCGTCTGGTGTTTCAGGCAGTACTCGACCGCCAGCCAAAGCCCCAGAACACCCAATAGATTCAACCCCATCTCGATCATGTCAGGCTCCTTGCCTCAGGCAATCTGCGCTTCAAGTTCAGCCATCCTCACGTCCGACACCCGCACCGTGCGCCAGGTGTTGTAGGCCATCAGCAACATGCCGCTGAGGAAGAACACCCCGCCCACGAAACGCACGACGAACCCCGGATGACTGGCCTGCAAGGCTTCGACGAACGAGTAGGTCAGCGTGCCGTCGTCGTTGATCGCGCGCCACATCAAACCCTGGGTGATGCCGTTGACCCACATCGAGGCGATGTACAGCACGGTGCCGATGGTCGCCAGCCAGAAGTGCGCGTTGATCAGGCCGATGCTGTGCATCTGCGGGCGGCCGAAGACTTTCGGGACCATGTGGTAGATGGCGCCGAAGGTGATCATAGCCACCCAGCCCAGGGCTCCGGCATGCACGTGGCCGATGGTCCAGTCGGTGTAGTGGGAGAGGGCGTTCACCGTCTTGATCGCCATCATCGGCCCTTCAAACGTCGACATGCCGTAGAAGGCCAGGGACAGCACCAGAAAGCGCAGGATCGGGTCGGTGCGCAACTTATGCCAGGCGCCCGACAGGGTCATCATGCCGTTGATCATTCCGCCCCAACTCGGCGCCAACAGGATCAGCGACATCGCCATGCCCAGCGACTGCGCCCAGTCTGGCAACGCGGTGTAGTGCAAATGGTGTGGGCCGGCCCAGATGTACAGGGTTATCAGCGCCCAGAAATGCACGATGGACAAACGATAGGAATACACCGGCCGACCCACCTGTTTTGGCACGAAGTAATACATCATCCCGAGAAAGCCGGTGGTCAGGAAGAATCCCACCGCGTTGTGCCCGTACCACCACTGCACCATGGCATCGGTGGCCCCGGAATACACCGGATACGACTTGAACCAGTCCACCGGAATCGACAGGTGATTGACCACATGCAGCATGGCGATCACCACGATGAACGCGCCGAAGAACCAGTTGCCGACGTAGATGTGTTTGGTCTTGCGTTGCACCACGGTGGTGAAGAACACGATGGCGTAAGCGACCCAGACCACGGTCATCCACACCGCGCCGGAGAATTCGATCTCGGCGTATTCCTTGGTGGTGGTGTAGCCCAGCGGCAGGGTGATCAGCATCACCACGATCACCGATTGCCAGCCCCAGAAGGTGAATGCTGCGAGCTTGTCGGAGTACAGCCGCACCTGGCAGGTGCGTTGCACCGCGTAGTAACTGGCGGCGAATTGCGCGCTGCCGGCAAAGCCGAAAATCACCAGGCTGGTGTGCAGCGGACGCAAGCGGCCGAAGGTGGTCCACGGCAGGTCGAGGTTCATCTCGGGCCATACCAGTTGCGAGGCGATCCACACCCCCATCGCCATCCCGACGACGCCCCAGACGATGGTTGCCACGACGAATTGGCGAACGACCTTGTAGTTATAGGCCTGTCCGATTGTTGCTGTGCTCATGGTCAATTCTTCCACGGTTGCAAAGACTTGCCAGGCCACCCGGTCTGGCATGCATGAACTGTAGAAACCCTGCCGCAAACAAAACAGACTCAGAAAAACCGAGTTTATGCGGATCAGATGTGATGCCGGCCTGCGGCCGTAGGCCGCGTACTGATACGGTTTTTTAGTGTTTAGCTGAATCTGTAACGTGCTGCGCTGCTGTCGCATAGTTGCACCCCAAGAGCGAACCGCAGAGTTCGATACATCGCAATTCCTGTGGGAGCCCCTGTGGCGAGGGGGCTTGCCCCCGTTTGAGTGCGTAGCACTCACAAGATCTCTGGTGCATCAGAGATTTTGGGGCTGCTTCGCAACCCAACGGGGGCAAGCCCCCTCACCACAGCCGCTCCCACAGGTTCTGTGCAAAATTCCTGATGAGGCAGCCACATGTATCAATACGATGACTACGACCGGGCCCTGGTGTTCGAGCGTGTTGCGCAGTTTCGCGATCAGGTCGAACGTTTCATGGCCGGGGAGTTGAGCGAAGAAGAGTTCCTGCCCCTGCGCCTGCAGAACGGCCTGTACATGCAAAAGCATGCCTACATGCTGCGCGTGGCGATTCCTTACGGCACCCTGAGCGCCAAGCAAATGCGCATTCTGGCGAGCATTGCGCGGGACTACGATCGTGGCTACGGCCACTTCACCACCCGGCAGAACATGCAGTTCAACTGGATCGAACTGGCCCAGGTGCCGGACATTCTCGAACGTCTGGCTCAGGTGGAAATGCATGCGATCCAGACCTCCGGCAACTGCGTGCGCAACATCACCACCGAGGCCTTCGCCGGCGTCGCGGCGGACGAGTTGATGGACCCGCGCCCGCTGGCAGAGATCCTGCGGCAATGGTCGACCATCAACCCGGAATTCCTGTTCCTGCCGCGCAAGTTCAAGATCGCCATCTGCTCGGCGAAGCAGGACCGCGCGGCGATCATGATGCATGACATCGGCCTCTATCTTTATCGCGATGAGAGCGGGCAAATGCTCTTGCGGGTGATCGTTGGTGGCGGCTTGGGGCGCACGCCGATTCTCGGTTTGCAGATCCGCGAAGGCTTGCCGTGGCAGCACTTGCTGTCCTACGTCGAGGCGGTATTGCGCGTCTATAACCGCCACGGGCGGCGCGATAACAAGTACAAGGCGCGGATCAAGATTCTGGTCAAGGCACTGGGTATCGAAGCCTTCGCCAAGGAAGTGGAGGAGGAGTGGCAGCACCTCAAGGACGGTCCGGCGCAGTTGACCGACGTCGAGTATGAGCGTGTCGCCAGTGCCTTCGTGCCGCCCGATTACCGCTCACTGGCCGGCACCGATCTGGACTTCGGCACACGCCTGGCCGAGAACCCGGCCTTCGCCCGTTGGGTGACGCGCAACGTTCAACCGCACAAGGTGCCGGGTTACGCCAGCGTGGTGCTGTCGACCAAACCGGGCATCGCCGCGCCGCCGGGGGATGTCACGGCCGAGCAGATGGAGGCAGTGGCCCAGTGGTCCGAACAGTTCGGCTTCGGCGAAATTCGCATCGCCCATGAACAGAACGTCGTCCTGCCGGATGTGCCGAAGGCCGACCTTTACGCTCTGTGGTGCCTGGCCTGCGAGCAAGGCCTGGGATGCGCCAACATCGGCTTGCTGACCGACATCATCGCCTGCCCCGGCGGCGACTTCTGTGCGTTGGCCAACGCCAAATCCATTCCCGTCGCACAAGCGATTCAGGCGCGTTTCGAGGACCTGGATTACCTGCATGACCTGGGCGACATCAGTCTGAATATCTCCGGTTGCATGAACGCCTGCGGCCACCACCACATCGGCAACATAGGCATTCTTGGCGTCGATAAGAACGGCAGCGAGTGGTACCAGATCACCCTTGGCGGCGCCCAGGGCAAGAACAGCGCGTTGGGCAAAGTCATCGGCCCGTCCTTCAGCGCCGCCGAAGTGCCCGCGGTGATCGAGCGGATCATCGCTACATTTGTCCGCTACCGCGAGAGCGAGGAACTGTTCGTCGATACCTTGGCGCGCATCGGTCTGGAGCCGTTCAAGGAACGGGTTTACCCGAAAATGCTGGAGGTGTCGGCATGAATAATCTGCTGCGTTTGCAAGAGGGCGGTGCCGAGTGGGTGCGCGATGATCCGTGGCAGTTGATTCGTGAAGCAACGGATGAGTTGCCGGTCGGACCGCTGATACTGCCGTTACCCCAGTGGCTGGCCCTCAACGCCAATACCACGACAGCGCTCGAAGGCGTCTGGCTGGGGCCCAACGATGAAGTGACAAACCTGACCCCGTGGTTTCCCGACCTGCCGCTGATTGCCCTCGACTTCCCGAGTTTTCGCGACGGACGCGCCTACAGCCAGGCCTATCTGCTACGTACGCGTTTCGGTTGGCAAGGCGAATTGCGCGCGATTGGCGATGTACTGCGCGATCAACTCAGCCACATGCGTCAATGCGGTTTCGACAGCTTTGCCGTGCGCGAAGATAAATCCGCTGAAGATGCACTCAAGGGGCTGGCGGGGATGAGCGTGTTGTACGGGCGCTCGGTGATTGAGCCGCGGCCGCTGTTTCGGCGGCGCTGAAGCCTGTGGCAAGTCAAGAATTTTGAGCGACGAAAATCCTGTGGGAGCGTGGCTTGCCCGCGAAGAACGATGACGCGTAATACCTGAAAAACCGCGGTGCATTCTTCGCGGGCAAGCCACG
>NZ_JBNNVP010000071.1:0-17033 GCF_050280605.1 Pseudomonas sp. NPDC089918
CTGGCCATGGAGCTGGGGGACCGAGTGTATGCACGCTCGGTGCAACAGCATGGGCAGATCACGCCGCGAATGGCCGAGGAAGGGATGCGGGTGTTTGATGCTTATCTTGGGTTGTATTTGCCACCCTATCTGCCCAAGCGCGAAGTGCTTTGATCGTTCCCACGCTCTGCGTGGGAATGCAGCCCGGGACGCTCTGTGTCCCAAAAGCCGAACGCGGAGCGTCCGAAGAGGCATTCCCACGCAGAGCGTGGGAACGATCAGGGCTCACACCCTCCAGGGTTGTTGTTTACGCACGCGCTTACAACTTGGCGATCGACACCTCGGTGGATTTCACAAACGCGATTACTTCACTGCCGACCACCAGTTCCAGCTCTTTCACCGAACGGGTGGTAATCACCGAAGTGACGATGCCGGAGGCCGTCTGCACGTCGATTTCCGACAGCACGTCACCCAGCACGATTTCCTTGATCGAGCCTTTGAACTGGTTACGAACGTTGATGGCTTTGATAGTCATGATGTTGATTCCTGTCGTTGGATGAATCTTTAAGTTATTGCGCCCAACGCAATTGCGTAGGCAGTGGTGAAACAGGTTCCGGTTCCGGCGGTTGGCCAGGCAGGGACAGCACGCGGTTGAGCACTTCGGTTTCCAGCGCCGCCAGCCGATGAGAGCCACGGACCCGAGGGCGCGGCAGTTCCACATGCAGGTCGAGGCCGACTTCCCCCTCTTCAATCAGAATCACCCGATCGGCAATCGCCACCGCTTCGCTGACGTCGTGGGTCACCAGCAACACGGTGAAACCATGCTGTTGCCAGAGCCGTTCGATCAGTTGCTGCATTTCGATTCGGGTCAGGGCATCCAATGCGCCCAGCGGTTCGTCGAGCAACAGCAAGCGCGGTTGATGGATCAACGCGCGAGCCAGGGCCACACGCTGCTTTTGCCCGCCGGACAACGCTGCCGGCCATTCGTTGGCGCGATCCGCCAGGCCGACGGCTTCCAGCGCTTCCAACGCTTGCGGCCGCCAGTTGCCCTTGAGCCCGAGACCGACGTTGTCGATGATCTTTTTCCACGGCAACAGACGCGCTTCCTGGAACATCAGTCGAGTGTCTTCCCGCGCATCACTCAGTGGCGCTGCGCCTGCAAGCAGCTCACCCCCCGTGGGCTTGTCGAGACCGGCGAGCAAGCGCAGCAAAGTACTTTTGCCGCAGCCGCTACGCCCGACCACCGCCACAAACTGCCCGGCCGGAATGTGCAGGTCGATTTCACGCAGCACCTGCCGTGAACCGAAGGTTTTTTGCAGCTTGCGCACCACCAGCGGAATACCGCGCAGCAGGCGTGGAGGTTGTTGAGCCGTCATGCAGCACCTCCCTTGGCAACCTGATAAGCCGGATGCCAGCGCAGCCACACGCGTTCAAGCCCACGCGCCGCAAGGTCGGCCAACTTGCCGAGCACTGCGTACAAAAGAATCGCCAGCACCACTACGTCGGTCTGCAAAAACTCCCGGGCATTCATCGCCAGGTAGCCAATGCCGGAGCTGGCGGAAATGGTTTCGGCGACGATCAGGGTCAGCCACATAAAGCCCAACGCGAAACGCACACCGACCAGAATCGATGGCAGCGCACCCGGCAGGATTACCTGACGAAACAGGCTGAAACCAGACAGGCCATAACTGCGCGCCATCTCCACCAACGCTGGATCGACGTTGCGAATGCCGTGATACGTGTTGAGGTAAATCGGGAACAACGTACCCAACGCCACCAGAAAAATCTTCGCCGACTCGTCGATGCCGAACCACAGGATCACCAGCGGAATCAACGCCAGATGCGGCACGTTGCGGATCATCTGCACCGAACTGTCGAGCAGGCGCTCGCCCCATTTCGACAAGCCGGTGATGAAGCCCAAGGTCAGACCGATGCCGCCGCCAATGGCGAACCCGAGCGCCGCGCGCCAGCCGCTGATGGCCAGGTGAGTCCAGATTTCACCGCTGCTGACCAGGCTCACACCGGCTTCGATCACCGCGATCGGCGCCGGCAGAATCCGCGTCGACAACCAGCCCGCCGACACCGACAACTGCCACACCGCCAGCAACAAGACCGGCAGCGCCCAGGGCGCGAGGTTGTGGATGATTTTCTTCATGGCGGCGCCTCAGCTCTGGGACGCGGCTTTGGGAAGAATGTCGTTGGCTACCATCTCGCCGAACGGGCTGACGTAACCGGCGCTTTTCGGCAGTTCCGGACGCTCGATATCCAAGTGCGGGAACAGCAACTCAGCCACCCGATAGGACTCTTCCAGGTGTGGATAACCGGAGAAGATGAACGTATCGATGCCCAGGTCAGCGTATTCCTTCACCCGAGCGGCCACGGTCGGGCCATCGCCGACCAGCGCCGTACCGGCACCGCCGCGCACCAGACCAACACCGGCCCACAGGTTGGGGCTGACTTCCAGATGGTCGCGACTGCCACCATGCAACGCGGCCATCCGTTGCTGGCCGACCGAATCGAAACGCGCCAGAGACGCCTGGGCACGGGCGATGGTGTCATCGTCCAGATGCGAGATTAGTCGATCGGCCGCTTGCCATGCCTCGGCATTGGTTTCGCGAACGATCACATGCAGACGAATACCGAAGCGCACAGTGCGACCGAGCTTCGCGGCTTTGGCACGAACCTGCTCGATTTTTTCTGCCACGGCGGCCGGTGGCTCGCCCCAGGTCAGAACCATTTCGACCTGCTCTGCCGCGAGGTCTTGGGCGGCTTCCGACGAGCCACCGAAATACAGCGGCGGGCGCGGTTGCTGGATCGGCGGATAGAGCAACTTGGCGCCCTTCACGCTGATGTGCTGACCGTCGTAATCAACGGTTTCACCTTCCAGCACCCGGCGCCAGATACGGGTGAATTCCACCGAGGCCTGATAGCGCTCTTCGTGACTGAGGAATAAACCGTCGCCGGCCAGTTCTTCCGGATCGCCACCGGTGACCAGGTTGAACAGCGCACGACCGCCGGACAGACGATCCAGTGTCGCGGCCTGACGCGCCGCCACCGTCGGGGAAATGATCCCGGGGCGCAGGGCGACAAGGAATTTCAAACGCTGGGTCACCGGGATCAGCGATGCGGCCACCAGCCACGAGTCTTCGCAGGAGCGACCGGTGGGAATCAGCACCCCGCCAAAGCCCAGACGATCCGCCGCTTGCGCGACCTGTTGCAGGTAACCGTGGTCGACGGCGCGAGCGCCTTCAGCGGTGCCAAGGTAATGGCCATCGCCATGGGTAGGCAGGAACCAGAAGATATTAAGGCTCATGGAGTGGTCTCCTCAGGAAATCGAATTACGGCGCTTTGGCCACGGCGGTGGGTGGCGTCCAGATCACGTCTTTGATGCTCAAGGGTTTGGGAATCAGCTTGAGCTGGTAGAAGCTGTCGGCGATTTTTTGCTGGGCAGCGACTACTTCCGGCGTAAGGAACAGCGCGCCGTAGCCTTGGCGTTTCACCGAGGTCAGGGTGATGTCCGTTGGCAGGCCGAGCAGCGGCGAAACTTGCTTGGTCACGTCCTCGGGATTGGCCTTGGACCATTCGCCAACCGCGCGTACTTCTTCCACCAGAGCCTTGATCACTTCAGGATTTTTCTGCGCGTAAGGTTTGGTCGCCAGGTAGAACTGGTGGTTGTCGACGAGGCCTTTGCCGTCGCGCAGAGGGCGTGCTTGCAGTTGCTGTTCGGCGGCGGCCTGGTACGGGTCCCAGATCACCCAGGCATCGACGCTGCCACGCTCGAATGCAGCGCGGGCATCGGCTGGCGGCAGGAACACGGTCTGAATGTCGGTGTATTTGAGGCCGGCATCTTCAAGCGCACGCACCAGCAGGTAATGCACGTTGGAGCCTTTGTTGAGCACGACTTTCTTGCCCTTGAGGTCCTGCACCGATTTGATCGGCGAGTCCTTCGGCACCAGGATCGCTTCGCTGTGGGGCGCTGGCGGTTCATAGGCAACGTAGAGCAAATCGGCACCGGCCGCCTGAGCGAACACGGGCGGCGTTTCACCGGTGACGCCAAAGTCGATGGAGCCGACGTTCAGGCCTTCGAGCAGTTGCGGGCCACCGGGGAATTCAGTCCATTGCACGTCCACGCCTTGGGCGGCGAGGCGTTTTTCCAGAGTACCTTTGGCTTTGAGCAGCACCAGAGTGCCGTACTTTTGATAACCGATCCGGAGGGTCTCGGCTTGAGCTTGAGTAATGGCGCCGAAGGTTACAGCCGCAGCAAACAGAGCGACCAGACCACGACGCAAAATGACAGGGCGCATGGCGCTCTCCTTTTTGCAGTTGGGTTTTGGCTGCACCTGCTTGCCCGTTAGCGGGCCAGTAAGGTGGAGTACTTCAAATTCGGGTGTGGCTTGAGGACTGGCTTAAATGCTCCAGCGAGCACTCAACAAACGTTCGTTCAACAGGTTCGGATCGAGCGGCTTGGGCCGACGAGCCATGGCGCTGAAAAACTGCTCCAGCGCTTCAAACAATCGTTGCGCAAGCTCCGGCGCCAACTGTGCCTGCGCGCTGCCTTCGCCGTAAGCGATCTGGCTGTCCACGGCGAAAATCCCCTGCAGCATTTCCTGGGCTTTCAACGCTGACAGCACCGGTTTGAGCGCGTAATCCACCGCCAACATGTGGGCGATGCTGCCACCGGTAGCCATCGGTAAAACCACCTTGTGGCTCAAGGCGCGTTCGGGCAGTAGATCGAGCAAGGTTTTCAACGCACCGGAGAACGACGCTTTGTAAACCGGCGTGGCGATCAGCAAGCCATCGGCGTTTTCAATCTGTTGCAACAGGTCGATCACTTTCGGGCTGTCGAAGCGGGCATGCAGCAAATCTTCGGCCGGGAAGTCCCGTACCTGGTAACTCACCACCTCCACCCCTTGCTCTTGCAACCAACGTCGCGAGCGCTCCAGCAAAACTCCGGAACGGGAGCGTGGACTGGGACTGCCACCGAGTGAGACGACCAGCATTCAGACATTTCCTTGAGCGGTATTGGCGATTCGCGGCTTGCGATCTCGCTTCGATGGAGTGACCTTAACAGCTGATTTATATATCCATAAATCATATTTATTCATTTGGTTATGCATTGTAGATCTATGCAAAACTGCTTTTTCCAGGCAAAAAAAAGGCCGTAGAAACGGCCCAAAATCCCCTGCTTTATGGATGACATGAAATTTTCACTGGCCGGTCTGCCGCCTTCGCGGGCAAGCCCGCTCCCACAGGGTTTTAGGTCTGCCACACATCTCTGATCCTTCCCAATCCACTGTGGGAGCGGGCTTGCCCGCGATAGCGATTTTAGCCACACCGCAAAATTCGGATGATTACCTGTTCGGCTGTGGCGTCAGGCGCAGGTACGGCTTCACCGCGCGATAACCCTTGGGAAAACGTCGTTGGATTTCATCTTCGTCCTTAAGCGACGGCACGATCACCACCTCATCACCGTCTTGCCAGTTGGCCGGGGTGGCCACTTTGTAGTTGTCGGTGAGCTGCAGCGAATCGATCACCCGCAAAATTTCATTGAAGTTACGGCCGGTACTCGCCGGGTAAGTAATCGTCAGCCGAATCTTCTTGTTCGGATCGATCACGAACAGAGAACGCACGGTCAGGGTGTCGTTGGCATTCGGATGGATAAGGTCATACAGGTCGGACACTTTGCGGTCCGCATCGGCGAGGATCGGGAAGTTGACGATGGCGTTCTGGGTTTCGTTGATGTCCTCGATCCACCTGTGATGCGAGTCCACCGGGTCGACCGACAGAGCAATGGCTTTGACGCCGCGCTGGGTGAATTCATCCTTGAGCCTGGCGGTGAAGCCCAGCTCGGTGGTGCACACCGGCGTGAAGTCCGCCGGATGGGAAAACAACACGCCCCAGCTATCGTCTAGCCATTCGTGGAAACGGATAGTGCCGGCGCTGGAATCCTGTTCGAAATCGGGGGCGATATCGCCAAGTCTGAGGCTCATGCTGCTGCTCCTTGTGAGTGCTTGTTGAGCCCAACTGTGCCTGCGTTCCATAGAGATTAAAAAGAATAAATATCGATTTGTTTAGATCATAATTGAATATTAAATATCTGTTCACTGGACCTGAATGCACATGAGGACGAACATCGCCGACAAGGTTCGAGAAGGCCTTGAGTTGCTGCAAAGAGGGGAATTTCAAGGAGGGTTTACGGGGGTGAGCCCTCCTTGAAAACGCAAAAGCCCCGCCCGGCGTGATGCCGGGCGGGGCTTTTTTACGTCGGTTACGCGAGCGCTGTTACAACAGCGGGATCGAGTAGCTGACGATCAGACGGTTTTCGTCCTGGTCGCGCTGACCTGGGACGTCGTTGCGCCACATGGCGTTTTTCCAGGTGAAGCCCAGGTTTTTCAGCGGACCTTCTGGCACTACGTAAGCCAGGGTCAGGTCGCGTTCCCACTCGGAACGGCCGGAACCGTTCTCGCGACCATTGGTACCCACGGTATCAATGTTGTCGCCACGCAGGTAAACGATGCCGGCTGTAGCGCCTGGCAGGCCAACCTTGGCGAAGTCATACGAGTAGCGAGCTTGCCAGGTACGTTCGCCGGCACGGGCGAACTTGGCGATCTGGCTATCGGTAGTGATGTAAGCCGACGAGCCGTCACCCTGGTTCAGCCAAGGGAAGTCGCTGCTGCCATTGCTGACCTGATAACCGCCGCCGAAGGTGTGACCGGCAACGGAGTACAGGAACAGGCCGCTGTACAGGTTGTTGTCGACTTTACCGCGACCGGAACGGAAACCCTCATCGTTACCGGAGCTGAAATAAGCCGAGTCGTGACCGTTGGCACCGTCATCGGAGCTGTTGAAGTAACGCAAGTCAGACTTCAACACACCAGGACCGATCGACCAGTTGTGGACCAGGCCCAGGAAGTGTTGCTTGTAGAAGTCTTCCAGGTTGCCGTAGTAGTACTGGGCAGTCAGGTCTTTGGTGATTTTGTAGTCACCGCCACCATAGATGAACTTGTTGCTGTCACGGAAGCCAGTACCGCGCGTATTCGCACCAGCGATCGACAACTCTTCGTTGTTGCTGGAGTTACGGCCCTTGACGTGCTCGATCTGACCACCGACCAGTGTCAGGTCTTTGATTTCGTTCGAGGTGATCTGGCCGCCCTGGAAGGTTTGCGGCAGCAGACGACCGTCGTTGGTCACGATCACCGGCAGTTTTGGCTGCAGGGTGCCCAACTTCAGTTCGGTCTGGGATATCTTGGCTTTCGCAGTCAGGCCCAGGCTGGAGAAGTTATCAACCGCTTCGCCGTTGGATTTGCTCGGGAACACAGTGCCGCCGTAAGAGGCAGGAGTTGCGCCGTTGGTGCCGCCGCCCGAATCCAGACGGATGCCCAGCAGGCCAATGGCATCAAGACCGAAGCCAACGGTGCCTTGTGTGTAGCCCGAGGTGAAACGCAGGTCGAAGCCTTGGCCCCACTCTTCGTTTTTGCTCTGAACATTGGAAGCAGTTCTAGCTGCCGAATCGCGGTTATCGGTGTTGATGTAGAAGTTACGCAGCCCCAATGTAGCCTTGCTGTCTTCAATGAAACCGGCGGCGCCTGCCTGCTGCGCCAAAACCCCTACGGCCACAGCCAGGGCCAAGGTGGACTTCTTCATTGTTTCGCTCCTCTCGTTCTAATTTTTGTGTTCTTTGGTCTCGGGTCTAACGCCCCAGATCCACAGATGCGCGATTAGCACTGGTCCGTGACTGACAAGTCAATCGTAACCATGTGTGTCTACGACCAAGGTCTAACCGCCGTGATTTGGTCCCTGCAGGGTAATGATTTCCTCATAAACCCAAAAAGAATTATTTCATCCTTTTTCATACCATTTAGGAATATAGCTCTCGAGCAATGATCCGAACCGAGACAAAAGGTATCGGCTCATAAGCTAATTCCTAAATGGTATTTATTCGCCTTTTTTTAGATCGATTAGCGTTTACGTATTCCCCATACGTCAATCACTTTCGAAAAGGCGACGCCATCATGGCCAAACGCGCACTATCTAGTCAATTTGTTACAGTTTGTATATCGCTGATATTTTCTTTTTCCGCCCAGGCGGCGACTCTCACGGTCGGTTATCAAACCGGTATCGACCCCAGCAAAGTCCCTCAGGCTGATGGTGTTTACGAGAAAACCATTGGCCAGAAAATCGATTGGCGACGTTTCAACAGTGGCCCGGAAGTGGTCACTGCCATTGCCTCCGGCGATGTGCAGATTGGCAACCTCGGTTCAAGCCCACTGGCGGCGGCCGCTTCGCGCAACCTGCCGATTGTCGCGTTCATTGTTTCGGCTCAGATCAACGCTGCCGAAGCCCTTGTGGTGCGCAACGGCAGCGGCATCGATAAACCGGAAGATCTGATCGGCAAGACCATCGCCACGCCCTTCGTTTCAACCTCCCATTACAGCCTGCTCGGCGCGCTGAAGCATTGGGGGCTGGACGCCTCGAAAGTCAAAGTGGTGAACCTGCAACCCGTCGAAATCGCCGCAGCCTGGAAGCGTGGCGACATTGATGGGGCGTTTGTCTGGTCGCCGGCGCTGGGGGAAATCCGCAAGACCGGCAAGACCTTGACCGACGCGGCGCAGGTCGGCCAATGGGGCGCGCCGACCTTCGAGGTGTGGGTCGCTCGCAAGGATTACGCCGAGAAGCATCCTGAGGTCGTGGCCAAATTTGCCAAGGTCACTCTGGACTCCTTCGCCGACTATGCCGCCCATAAAGACAGCTGGACCGCCGATTCGGTGCCGGTGCAGAAAATCGCCAAATTGACCGGTGCCAATGCCGCCGATGTGCCGGAGCTGCTGGCCGGCTCCGCATTCCCGGATGCCAAGGCACAACAGACCACCGCGCTACTGGACGGAGGCACAGCCAAGGCGATTGGCGAGACGGCGAAGTTTTTGAAGGAGCAAGGGAAGGTCGAGACGGTGCTGCCGGATTATTCGCCGTATGTCAGCGCGAAATTCGTCACTGAGTAAAACGCAAAACCTGTGGCGAGGGAGCTTGCTCCCGCTGGAGGCCGGAGGACTCCCCAATCCAACAACGCGGTGAATCAGTCATAACGCGTTCGCTGGTTTTGGGGCCGCTTCGCTGCCCAGCGGGAGCAAGCTCCCTCGCCACAAATGCCAACACAGACAGTGGCAATCAGAGGGCTTTTTCGAAGATCTTCGAATTACGCTGATAGTTGTAAAGCGAAGCCCGCGCCGACGGCAGGCGTTCGACGCTGCTCGGCACGAAGCCCCGTTCACGGAACCAGTGGGCGGTCCGGGTCGTCAGTACGAACAAGGTTTTCAGCCCCTGGGCCCGGGCGCGGGTTTCGATGCGTTCCAGCAGTTCATCACCGCGACCGCCATGGCGGTACTCCGGGTTCACCGCCAGACACGCCAACTCCCCAGCATCCGAATCGGCAATCTGATACAGCGCCGCGCAGGCGATGATCATGCCTTCGCGTTCGACCACACTGAACTGCTCGATCTCACGCTCCAGCACCTCGCGGGAACGCCGTACCAGAATGCCCTGCTCTTCCAGCGGGCTGATCAAGTCCAGCAAACCGCCGACATCCTCGATGGCCGCCTCACGCACAACCTCGAATTGCTCCTGGGCCACCAGCGTACCGCCACCGTCACGGGTGAACAGTTCGGTCAGCAACGCGCCATCTTCGGCGTAGCTGACGATGTGACTGCGCGCCACCCCGCCCCGGCACGCTTCAGCGGCCGCATCCAGCAGCTCGGCTTGATAGTTGCTGCCCAAACGCTGCAAATGCGCCGGCACCTGTTGCGGGCGCAATTCGCGGACCAGCCGGCCATTTTCGTCGATCAAGCCCAAATCGGCGCCGAACAGCAGCAGCTTGTCCGCCCCCAGATCGATAGCTGCACGGGTGGCGACATCTTCACACGCGAGGTTGAAGATCTCACCGGTCGGCGAGTACCCCAATGGCGACAACAGCACGATGGAGCGTTCGTCCAGCAGGCGATTGATGCCCTTGCGGTCGACACGGCGCACTTCGCCGGTGTGGTGATAGTCGACACCTTCAAGTACGCCGATCGGCCGTGCAGTGACCAGATTGCCGCTGGCCACCCGCAGGCGTGAACCCTGCATTGGCGATGAGGCCATGTCCATGGACAGCCGCGCTTCGATGGCGATGCGCAGTTGACCGACCGCATCGATCACGCACTCAAGCGTCGCCGCATCGGTGATGCGCATGCCATGGTGGTAATGCGGGGTCAGGCCGCGAGCAGCGAGGCGTGTTTCAATTTGCGGACGCGAACCGTGAACCAGCACCAGACGCACACCCAGGCTGTGCAGCAGCACCAGGTCGTGGACGATGTTGCCGAAGTTCGGGTGCTCCACGCCGTCGCCGGGCAGCATGACGACGAAAGTGCAATCGCGGTGGGCGTTGATGTAAGGCGAAGCGTGACGAAGCCAATTGACGTATTCGGGCATGAACCTGGGCCTGTAATAAATAGCAGCCGAAAAAAGGGTAAAGCAGTAAACGCACAGCGGGCTGATGGTTATCGTCGGAACAGGCTTGGCGACACGCGCGCTCTCCTCATGAATACGGGTTGGGACACTGGCAATTTATACGTTTAGTCAGCCAAAACACAGAACCTGTGGGAGCGGGCTTGCTCGCGAAGGCGGCGTATCAGACACATTAATATCAACTGACACTCCCTATTCGCGAGCAAGCCCGCTCCCACATGGGTTGCGCTCAACTGACCGGCATCGCCGTTTTGGCCGGTGTCAGGCAGTAATGTTCAATCAGTTGACGTAATAGATGCACGGTAGGCTGCAAACGTGACATTTCGAGGTATTCCCCCGGTTGGTGTGCGCAGGCGATGTCGCCCGGTCCCAATACCAGTGTTTCACAACCAAGACGCTGAAGATAAGGCGCTTCCGTGCCGAACGCCACTGCTTCGGCGCGATGGCCGGTGAGCTTTTCGGCAACCCTCACCAATTCCGAGTCCTCGGCCTGCTCGAAGGGTGGCACTTCGGGGAACAGCGGCGCGTAATCGATCTTCACCTTGTGCCGTTCGGCAATCGGATTGAGCTTCTGCAGAATCGCCGCGCGCAGCGCTTTGGGGTCCATGCCCGGCAACGGACGCAAGTCGAACTCCAGCGAGCACTGGCCGCAGATTCGGTTGGGATTGTCGCCCCCATGGATGCAGCCGAAGTTAAGGGTCGGCTGCGGCACGCTGAACTGCGGGTTATGGAATTCGCGCTGCCACGCCAGGCGCAGGCCGCGCAATTCGCCCATGGCGTCGTGCATGGCTTCGAGGGCGCTGTGGCCCAGACGCGGGTCCGAGGAATGGCCGCTCTGACCGAGGATGTCGATGCGCTCCATCATCACGCCTTTGTGCATCCGGATCGGCTTCAGCCCGGTCGGCTCGCCGATCACCGCGGCCCGGCCCAGCGGACGTCCGGCTTCGGCCAGAGCGCGAGCGCCAGACATCGAGCTTTCTTCATCGCAAGTGGCGAGGATCAGCAAGGGTTGCTTGAACGGTTGGTCGAGCAAGGGTTTGACGGCTTCGATGACCAAGGCGAAAAAACCCTTCATGTCGCAACTGCCCAAGCCGACCCAACGACCGTCCACTTCCGTCAGTTTCAACGGGTCGGTCTGCCACAACGCCTCGTCGTAGGGCACTGTATCGCTGTGACCAGCCAGCACCAGGCCGCCGGGACCGGAACCAAAACTGGCCAGCAGATTGAATTTGCCGGGGCTGACCTGCTGGATATCGCAGGTAAAACCCAAGTCCCCGAGCCATGTCGCCAACAAGTCGATGACCGGCCGATTGGTTTGATCCAGGCTGGGCTGGGTACAGCTGACAGACGGTGCGGCGATCAGCGCAGCGAACTGATCTTTCATGGACGGCAAAGGCATCGCTGACTCCCAACTCCCGAATTGAAGTCCATCATAGAACCATCCGACGACAGGAATAAACCGCCGCGACGCGTCACCAAGCGTCAACAGCCCCTATCTCGAATGAGTCCTGTACACTGCACGACCTTGGCAGCCACACATTCCCCCGGCTGCGCTCCCGATCCTGGATTTTCCGGCCATGCAGAAAGAAACCGAAATCAAACTCCGCGTCAGCCGCGAAACCCTCGCCGCCCTGCGCGAGCACCCGCTACTCAAGAAACGCAACAAAAGTGGCTGGGAACGCCGTGAGTTGATGAATCAGTACTTCGACACGCCTGAGCGCGACCTGGCCCGCGCCAAGGTTGCCCTGCGCCTGCGCCGCGATGGCGAAGAAGTGATTCAGACCCTCAAGACCCGTGGCCAGAGCGTCGCCGGTCTGTCCGAGCGCCACGAGTACGACTGGAATTTGCCCAAAGCCAAGCTCGACGTTAAGAAACTCGACGGTGAATGCTGGCCCGAAGAGCTGGCCGAGCTGGACAAGAAAACCCTGAAAGCCATCTTCACCACCGATTTCGTTCGCGAACGCGCGGAAATCGCTTGGGGTCGTGGCAAAACCAAAGTGGTCATCGAAGCCGCGCTGGACCTGGGCCACGTGGTGGTCGGCAAGCAGAAAGAAGAAATCTGCGAGCTGGAACTGGAGTTGCGCGAAGGCGAACCGGCCGCGCTGCTGGAGCTGGCCGCCGAACTGGCTGCAACACTGGCGCTGATGCCGTGTGACATCAGCAAGGCCGAACGCGGTTATCGCCTGTTCGACGCCAACAGCTACTCGCTGAGCTTGCCGGCACCGCAGATCACCGCCGAAATGCCGCTGGACGATGCGTTCGCCGCCCTGAGCTGGCATTTGCTGAGCAGCAGCCAGCGTCTGGCCGAGCAGTATCGCTTCAATGGCCACTGGCGCCTGTTGCAGGACTGGGTCGAGAACCTCGCTGAAATGCGCGCGCTGATCAGCAGCCTCGGTCAGGCCGCACCGCGTCAGTCGACTCACGATCTGCGGGTCGCGCTGGATGCCCTGCTGGAAGACTGGCGCCCGCTGGTACAAGCCGGCCTGGACGACGAAGACGTGCGCAAAGCCGCACCAGAGCAGTTCCTCGAAGAGCTGGAAGACCCACGTTGGGGCCTGTTCTCCCTGAACACTTCGCGCTGGCTGCTGGCCCGCACCTGGGCCGCCGATCGCAACGTCCGCGGTAATCGCCAGGGCGCTGCACAACTGGGCAGCTGGCTGCCGCGCATGCTGGGCGAAGAAGCCAACTCGCTGCAATTGCAGCGTTATCAGCAACAGCCGGAAGACCTGGCCGAGCAACTGCCGCGTATCGAGCGCATCCAGGCCTGGCTGCACCATGCCCGCAGCGTACTGGAGATCCCGGAAATGGATCGCCTGTACGGTGAGCTGAACAAACTGACGCAACTGGCCAACGAACCGATCACCGATGAATCGCTGGATGCGCGTAAGCACCAGGCGATTGCGGTGTATCAGAATCGCGCCTGGAAGACTTTGCTGCGTCTGTAAGACCCTGTGGCGAGGGGGCTTGCCCCCGTTGGAGGCCGAAGGACTCCCAAAACCAGCCAACGCGGTGCATCAGGCATAACGGGTTGGCTGGGTTTACGACTGCTTCGCAGCCGAACGGGGGCAAGCCCCCTCGCCACAAAAGCCTTCGAACATCCTCAGCGCAACACCGGCAAACTCGTCGTGGATTTGATTTCCGACAAAGCCACGATCGAGTTGACCTCCTGAATCCCCGGCACCATCGACAGCTTCTCGAAGAAGAAGCGCTCATAAGCCTCGATGTCCGCCGTGACGATCCGCAGCAAGAAATCCACCGACCCCATCAGCACATAGCATTCCAGCACTTCGGGAAAACCGCGAATCGCCTCGGTGAACTCGGTGAAGTTCGAACGTCCGTGGGCGTTGAGTTTGATCTCGGCGAAGATCTGCGTGTTAAGGCCGATTTTCTTGCGGTCAAGCAATGTCACCTGACCACGAATGATCCCTTCTTCCTTCATCCGCTGAATCCGCCGCCAGCACGGCGACTGCGAGAGCCCCACCTGTTCGGCGATCTGCGCGCTGGAGAGCGAAGCGTCCTCTTGCAGCAACGCGAGAATCTTGCGGTCGTAGCCATCCAGCTCGCTATGCATAGAAAAACCTATAGTGGGTACTAAATCGAATTGATCGATTCGATAAATGATCAATAAGCCCAATCATAGATAAGAAATGCCCGGCACCGAATGTAAAAATTCCTCCAGTGATTTTGGAGCCCGACCATGCCGCATTTAGAAGCCGTGAACACCCCGCCCGCCCGCGCCGATGTCTGGAACGTCAGCAACGCCCACTGCCGCGTTCACTATCAATTACTGGCCGAGGCCGAGCCGGATCTGCTGTGTCGGGCGCTCAATCTATTCGCCTTGCAGTTTCTGACGCCGCAGCAGGTCAACGTGCAGCGCATGGACGATCTACTGTCGGTCGATATCGTCATGGACGGCCTGAGCTGGCACCGTGCTCAAGTGATCGCGGAAAAATTACGTAACCTGATCAGCGTCTGCTCGGTGAACCTGCAAGCGGCTGATTCTGCGTGGGAAGAGCCGGCTCAGGCGGCAGGCTGAAAAGAAACGACATGCCTTGGTCGGGTAGTGGCCCAACGGTCTGCGGGTGCGCGACTATCCTTTGCGAACGGTTGTTCAAAAGGAGCCCGCATGTCCGTTCAACTCGCCACTCAGGACCGCTGGCTGGACCTCAATGATTTGCTGCGTGAATTGGTCGCCCAAGGCTTCATCAGCCAGGATTCGGCCGAGCACGCGCTCAACGCCCGCCGCCGTCACGCCATAAATGGTCAGCAGCACCCGCTGGAATTCATCGCCAGCCAACACCTGGACGACCTCAGCCGTCCCGGCAAACACCTCGATCTGGAAAGCCTGACGCTCTGGCTGTCTCAGCGGGCCGGTCAGCCTTACTTGCGCATCGACCCGCTGAAAATCAATGTCGCGGCCATCACGCCGTTGATGTCCTATGCCTTCGCCCAACGCCACAAGATTCTGGCGGTATCCATCGACCGCGACGCCGTCACCGTGGCCAGCGCCCAGCCCTTCGTCAGCAGCTGGGAAGCCGACCTGACCCACGTGCTGAAGGTGCCGATCAAGCGCGTAGTGGCCAACCCGGTGGACATCCAGCGCTTCAGCGTGGAGTTTTTCCGCCTGGCTAAATCGGTCACCGGCGCCACCAACGCTGATCAACAAATAAGCACCCTGGGCAACTTCGAACAGTTGCTCAACCTCGGCGCCAGCGACCAGGAGCCGGACGCCAACGATGCGCACATCGTCAACATCGTCGATTGGCTGTTCCAGTACGCGTTCCAGCAACGGGCCAGCGATATCCACATCGAACCCCGGCGCGAGCAAGGCACGGTGCGCTTTCGCATCGACGGCGTGCTGCACAACGTCTATCAATTCCCGCCGCAGGTGACCATGGCCATCGTCAGCCGCCTGAAAAGCCTGGGGCGGATGAACGTCGCAGAAAAACGCAAACCACAGGACGGCCGGGTCAAAACCAAAACCCCGGATGGTGGCGAAGTCGAGCTGCGGCTGTCGACATTGCCGACGGCGTTCGGCGAGAAGATGGTCATGCGGATCTTTGACCCGGAAGTGCTGCTCAAGGACTTCGATCAGCTGGGTTTTTCCGCCGATGACCTGCGTCGCTGGCAAGACATGACCCGCCAGCCCAATGGCATCATTCTGGTGACCGGGCCGACGGGTTCAGGCAAGACCACCACGCTGTACACCACCCTGAAGAAACTGGCGACGCCGGAGGTCAACCTCTGCACCATTGAAGACCCGATCGAAATGGTCGAGCCAGCGTTCAATCAGATGCAGGTCCAGCACAACATTGACCTGACCTTTGCCGCCGGCGTGCGCGCACTCATGCGGCAGGACCCGGACATCATCATGATTGGCGAGATCCGCGACCTCGAAACCGCCGAGATGGCGATTCAGGCAGCACTCACTGGCCACTTGGTGCTGTCGACGTTGCACACCAACGACGCCCCGAGCGCCATCAGCCGCCTGCTGGAGCTCGGCGTGCCGCATTACCTGATCAAGGCCACGGTGCTCGGGGTCATGGCCCAGCGTCTGGTCCGGACCCTCTGCCCGCATTGCAAGGCGCCATTAACTTTGGGCGAGGACGACTGGCAAACCCTGACCCGGCCTTGGCAAGCGCCACTGCCAGGTAATGCACAACGCGCCATCGGTTGCCTGGAATGCCGCGAAACCGGCTATCGCGGCCGCGCCGGGGTGTACGAAATCATGCAACTGACTGACGGCATCAAAGCGCTGATCAACCCTGATACCGATTTGCTCGCGGTCCGCCGTCAGGCCTTCAAGGAAGGCATGCGCAGTTTGCGCTTGTCGGGGGCGCAGAAAGTGGCGGCGGGTTTGACCACGATCGAAGAGGTGTTGCGAGTGACGCCGCAGAGTGAGCAGAAGTAGGCCATTTCAACCGCTATACACTCCTTGTTTGTAGCAGCTGCGAAGCCTGCATTCCTCGTAGGCGAGCCGACTAACGTCACGGAACTCGATTGGGTTATTGGCAATCAAAGCCCGCAGTTAAAACCCAGTGGAGTCACCTTTTATGCGTCTCAAACTTGCTGTCGCTACTTTCGCCGTGTTGTCCCTTCAAGTCGGTTCGGCGATGGCTGATGACAGCTTTTTGCGTAACGTCCTTACGTCCGGTGCCACCACCGGTACCTCCTACCTGACCTCCAGGGATCACAAGCTGGTCGTCGCCGCCCAGGACGACGCCGGCAGCTTTGTCGCCAGTGACGGCGCCATTCGCGGCCCGTACCTGGAAGCCGCCATACAGAAAGTCCGTGCCGACAACCCTGGCCTGCAAGCCACGGACATGGAACTGGCGAACGCCATCCTGGCGAAGAATGCCATCGCCTCGAAGTAAGGTTCGTTGCTGAACAAGATGCCGCTCTCATGAGCGGCATTTTTTTGCCTGAAATGCGATCCATTGTGGGAGCGGGCTTTTGTGGCACGATGCGCTCATCAGTTCAGGCCAACGTCACGTTCCAGGTCCAGGGCTTCTTCGGCGTTGCCGAGATCGGCGGGCGTGACGTTCGGTGCTTGC
>NZ_JBNNVP010000072.1:0-15953 GCF_050280605.1 Pseudomonas sp. NPDC089918
TGCAACACGCCGACGTTCTGGCTTGGCTCGGTTCCACGAAAGGCATCGTCGCCACGCCGCATAGCCAACGCAGCAATGCGCGATTGCAGTTGCGTACGACAACGAGTTCGGTTACAGCTGCCAGGTAGTTCGCGTGATGGAAGACATGGCCGGTGTAAACCCGCCAGCATTCCCGCGCTAAGCCTTAGCCGCATATGAAAACGCCCCGACTTTGGTCGGGGCGTTTTTGTTTGTGGGTGATCGTTCCCACGCTCTGCGTGGGAATGCCTCAACGGACGCTCTGCGTTCAGCTTTGGAAGGGGCGCGGAGCGTCCTGGGCTGCATTCCCACGCAGAGCATGGGAACGATCCTCTTCTCTGTAGGAGCGAGGCTTGCCCGCGAAGGCTATCGATCAGGCGCCACCCACTACTGCTGCCTGCGCAGTCCGCAGTTCATGACGATTGCCGCGGAACAACACCAGCGTCGCAATCAACCCCAGCACCGCCGCGCCACTGAGCCAGATCCCCGGTGCCGCCTTGTTGTCCAGCACATGGATCAGATACGTGCAGGCCGCCGGTGTGAAACCACCAAAGGTCGCGGTCGCCAGGCTGTAGGCAAGGGAGAAACCGGTCGTGCGAACTTCCACCGGCATGATCTCGGTCAGGGCCACCACCATGGCACCGTTGTACGAGCCATACAGGAACGACAGCCATAACTCGACGATCAGCAGATGGCTGAAGCTCGGGTTCGCAACCAGCCATGACAGCGCTGGATAAGCCGTGAGGATCGCCAGAATCGTCGCCGCCAACAGCAGGGGTTTGCGCCCGATTCTGTCAGACACTGAACCCATCACCGGCAGCCAGAAGAAATTCGACAGGCCAATGCACACGGTCACCAGCAACGTATCCAGATCCGACAGATGCAGTTCGGCTTTGCCGAAGGTAGGGGTGTAGGCGGTGATCAAGTAGAACGACACAGTGGTCATCACCACCAGCGCCATGCCGGCGAGGACGATGCCGAAGTTCTGACCAATCGAGCGGACAATGTCTTGCAAGGTAGGGCGGTGCTTACGCGCCTGGAATTCCGGGGTTTCTTCCAGCGAACGGCGGATCACGAAGATCACCGGCACGATCATGCAGCCGATCAGGAACGGCACGCGCCAGCCCCATTCACCCATTTCTTGCGGGCTGAGCCAATGGTTCAAACCCACGCCGAGCAGGCCGGCGAATACCACCGCGGCTTGCTGACTGGCGGATTGCCAACTGACGAAGAAGCCTTTGCGGCCTGGTGTGGAGATCTCGGCGAGGTACACCGACACACCGCCCAGTTCCACGCCCGCCGAGAAGCCTTGCAACAGGCGACCGAGCAATACGATCAGCGGCGCCGCGACACCCAGTGTCGCGTAACCCGGCACGCAGGCAATCAATAGTGTGCCGGCGGCCATCATTGCCAATGTGATGATCAGGCCTTTGCGGCGGCCGTGACGGTCGATGTAAGCCCCGAGGAAAATCGCCCCCAACGGACGCATCAGGAAGCCGGCCCCGAAAGTGGCCAAAGACAGCATCAGGGAAGCGAAAGCGCTGTCGGCAGGGAAGAAGGTTTTAGCAATGGCCGTGGCGTAAAAGCCGTAGACCATGAAGTCGAACATCTCCAGGAAGTTTCCGCTGACGACGCGAAAAATTGCTTTGCCGTTGCTCGTATTGGAAGACATTTGTAAGTACTCACGCTGGTAAATCTTGTTTGAAAACGCTGCACCTGTGGGAGCCTGCTCGCGATAGCGGTGACCGGATTTACGATTGCTTCGCAATCGGACGGGGGCAAGCCCTCTCGCCACACAGGCTCGCTCCCACAGGTTTTGCGTCTGACTGACGGACGCTGGCAGACCTCGCTCCCATGCGCTCTGAGGCCCATAATGGCGGGCGCGGTTTTGAGGGGAGATGAAGATTTGTTAACTGGACGGTGGGGTGGACTTGTGGTGCTGGCCGGCGTTTTGGCCGGTTGCGGCAACGGTGACAGCCTCGAACGCTTCGACGGCCCGACCATGGGCAGTCGTTATTCCATCCAATACGTAAGAAATTCCTCCACGCCGGGGGCGAAAGCGGTGCAGGCCGAAGTAGAAAATATTCTCGCCGAAGTGGATCGACAATTCTCGACCTATCGCAGCGACTCGGACACCGTACGCTTCAACACAATGCCGGCCGGTCGCTGTCAGGTCATGCCTGGCCCTGTGCTCGAATTGATCCGTGTGGGCGAGCAGTTGTCATCCCAAAGCGACGGCTCCTTCGACCTGACGGTGGAGCCGCTGCTCAACCTCTGGGGATTCGGGCCGCAAGCGCGAGAGGAAAAAGTGCCGAGTGCCGAGGCGCTCGCCGAGGTGCAGCAACGCGTCGGCCACAACCATTTGCGCATAGACGGTGATCAGTTGTGCAAGGACGTGGCAATCGAGCTCGACTTCAACAGCATCGCTGCCGGTTACGCGGTCGATACGATTGCCGCGAAACTCGAAGCAATGGGTATCCACAGTTACCTGACTGAAGTCACTGGCGAACTCAAGGCCGCCGGCAAAAAACTCGATGGCTCGCCTTGGCGCATCGCCCTGGAAGAACCCCGAGACGATCAGCAAGTCGTGCAAAAAATCATCGCCATCGACGGCTATGGCGTGTCCACCTCCGGTGACTACCGTAATTATTTCGAGCAGGGTGGCCAGCGCTATTCCCACACCTTCGATGCCCGCAGCGGTGCACCAGTCCTACACACCCTGGCGTCAGTCACAGTCATTCATCCTTCAGCGTTAATGGCCGATGGCCTATCGACGCTGTTGCTGATTCTCGGTCCTGAACGGGGTTGGGACTATGCCCAAACCCATGACATTGGTGCATTCTTTGTGATTCGTGCCGATACAGGTTTCGTCACACGCACCAATCAGGCTTTTGAGCGCCTGGTGGGTGAGAAAACCAAGTGATTGCGGCATCAAAAGCGTTTTTGATGGCGTTGTAGTGCAGGCAAAACTAGCCTACGACGCGACCAAGGGTTAATGTGCCCGGCGTTGACGCTTCTATAGACTGTGTCCGGGTTCTGCACTGGCCCCAAATTGTTCCTTCACGCCGCAGATCGGCGTGATTTAGCCGCAGGTGCCGAGGGCGCCGCGGCCTGTTCTGAGGAGTATGCATGGCTGTCTACAACTACGACGTGGTGGTGTTGGGTTCCGGCCCGGCCGGAGAAGGCGCGGCAATGAATGCCGCCAAAGCAGGGCGCAAGGTGGCGATGGTCGATAGTCGTCGCCAGGTCGGCGGCAACTGCACCCACCTGGGCACCATCCCGTCCAAGGCCTTGCGTCACTCGGTCCGGCAGATCATGCAGTTCAACACCAACCCGATGTTTCGGGCCATTGGTGAGCCGCGCTGGTTCTCGTTCCCGGACGTTTTGAAAAGCGCCGAAAAAGTCATCTCCAAACAAGTTGCCTCGCGCACCGGTTACTACGCCCGTAACCGTGTCGACGTGTTCTTCGGTACCGGCAGCTTCGCTGACGAGCAAACCATCGAAGTGGTCTGCGCCAATGGCGTGGTCGAAAAACTGGTGGCCAAGCACATCATCATTGCCACCGGTTCGCGCCCTTATCGCCCGGCGGACATCGATTTCCATCACCCGCGTATCTACGATAGCGACACCATCCTCAGCCTTGGCCATACCCCGCGCAAACTCATCGTTTACGGCGCTGGTGTGATCGGTTGCGAATACGCCTCGATCTTCAGTGGCCTGGGTGTGCTGGTTGAGCTGGTGGACAACCGCGGTCAGTTGCTGAGCTTCCTCGACTCGGAAATTTCCCAGGCGTTGAGTTACCACTTCAGCAACAACAACATCACGGTTCGCCACAACGAAGACTACGATCGCGTCGAAGGCGTGGACAACGGTGTGATCCTGCACCTGAAGTCCGGCAAGAAGATCAAGGCCGATGCCTTGCTCTGGTGCAACGGTCGTACCGGCAACACCGATCAGCTGGGTCTGGAAAATATCGGCGTGAAGGTCAACAGCCGTGGCCAGATCGAAGTCGACGAAAACTACCGCACCTGCGTGCCAAATATTTATGGCGCCGGTGATGTGATCGGTTGGCCGAGCCTGGCCAGTGCCGCGCACGATCAGGGGCGTTCGGCCGCTGGCAGCATTGTCGACAATGGCAGCTGGCGCTTCGTTAACGATGTGCCAACCGGCATCTACACCATTCCGGAGATCAGCTCGATCGGCAAGAACGAGCAGGAGCTGACTCAGGCCAAGGTGCCGTATGAAGTGGGCAAGGCGTTCTTCAAAGGCATGGCGCGTGCGCAGATTGCCGGCGAACCGCAAGGCATGCTGAAGATCCTGTTCCACCGCGATACCCTGGAAGTGCTGGGCGTTCACTGCTTCGGTTATCAGGCGTCGGAGATCGTGCACATCGGTCAGGCGATCATGAGCCAGCCGGGCGAACAGAACACCCTGAAGTACTTCGTCAACACGACGTTCAACTACCCGACCATGGCTGAAGCCTATCGGGTAGCGGCGTACGATGGCCTCAACCGGCTTTTTTGAGCGGCTCCGGCCGGTGGCCTGAGCCGGCCGGGGAGACCGATTTCAGCAATTCTCGAGCGTGGCAGTGGCCAAACCGGGAAAGTCTGTAATCAGGCTGTCAACGCCGAAGTCGGCGAGTCTGCGCATCAGCGCGGGCTCGTTGACTGTCCACACCGACACATGCAGCCCTTGACGCTGCGCCTTCTGCAGGCGTTCCGGCGTACACAGGGTCCAGTTCAGCGCCAGAATCTCACAGCCATAGTTTTGCGCGACCTTCAACGGGTCGAGCCAGGCATACTCGGCCACCAAACCGCGAGACACGTCCGGCACCAGGTCCAGCGCGGCTTTCAACACTTCGCGTGAACTCGACGTAATCGTGATCTTGTCCCGCATACCGAAACGCTGCGCCATTTCCCGAATCGCCAGCACGGTGGTCGCGGCGCGGGTGCGTGAAGCGCTTTTGACTTCCAGTTGCCAGTGATCGAAATCACATTTCTCGAACAATTCTTCCAACGTTGGAATCGGGCAGGGTTTGATCCAGCCCGGGCCGCCCTTGCGCGCGTCGTAGGTCACCAGCTCCGCGGCGGTATGTTCGACTACTTTGCCGCGACGCTCGGTGGTGCGTTTGAGGGTCGGGTCGTGGATCACCATCAACTCGCCGTCCCTGGACAGGTGCAGGTCCAGTTCGCAACGGCGTACGCCGTGCTTGAGGCATTCCTGAAAGCTGGTCAGGGTGTTTTCCGGTGCTTCGCCCTTGGCGCCGCGATGGCCGTAGATGAGGGTCACGGTTCTTCCTTAAATTAAATGCCTGATTCGTTTTGTTCGCGGGCCAGGCGTCGTTCTTGTGCCTGTCGCTGCAAGATGTAACGAGCCAGCAATTGCCGCTGGGCATCGGACAGATATTCGAACTCGGTGCCGACATCGTAGCCTTCGCCCTTGCGGTCGCAATGGGTGACGCGGGCACGCAGCAACAGGCCAAGGGCTTGCGGCATGAGTACCAGCTTGACCGACAGGTGCGCGCCAGTGGCGATGGGCGTCGGATGCTGGAAGTCGATACCTCCTTCGGAGAGGATGACCGGCTGCGGTTCGCCGATCTGTCCGAGCACGGTCAGGGCGACCACCTGGCTCAGCAGATCGATGCGTTTGTTCTGGGATTTCAGGAACGCGGCGATGGTCCGGTCGCGTTCGCTGATCTGTCGCAACAGGTGTTGCGACTCGAATTCGCTCAGGTGCAGTTCGCTGAGCAGGTTGAATAGAGGGGAAGCATCCTGCAACACTTCCTGGCCTGCGGCTTCGGGAGCAGACAGGGGCCGAATTTCCAGTGCGATCGTGTCCTCGATACGGTAGTATTCGCGGCGATCTTCTTCATCTAATGTCGACATGGCGAACCCATGGTAGCGGCGGTGGTCTGAGTGTAAAGCTGGTTATCGACCCCCGCCACAAGGACGTTCCTTTTCCCTCCGAACAAGCCCCGACATGTTCAGACCTCTCTTCGTATTTATTGGCACGCGTTATACCCGTGCAAAGCGTCGCAATCATTTTGTGTCGTTCATTTCCCTGACCTCGATGATCGGACTCGCCCTTGGCGTGGTCGTGATGATCGTCGTGCTGTCGGTCATGAACGGCTTCGATCATGAGATGCGCACCCGCGTGCTGGGCATGGTGCCCCACGCGACCATCGAGTCCGGTGAGCCGATCAGCGACTGGCAAAGCCTGGCCGCCAAGGTCAAGCAGAACCCGCAGGTGGCGGCGGTTGCGCCCTTCGTCCAGATGCAGGGCCTGCTGACCAACAACGGCAAGGTCTCCAAGGTGCTGCTCAATGCCATCGACCCTGTGCAGGAACGGCAGGTGTCGATCATTGATAACTTCATGCAGCAGGGCAAACTCGATGACCTGGCGCCGGGCAGTTTCGGCATCGTCATCGGCGACAAGGCCGCGGCCAAACTCGGCGTGGCGGTCGGCGACAAACTGACGTTTGTCGCGCCGGAAGTCACCGTGACCCCGGCCGGGATGTTCCCGCGCATGAAACGCTTTACCGTGGTCGGCATCTTCCACGTCGGCGCCGGTGAGATTGACGGCTATCTGGGCATCACCAATTTGCAGGATCTGGCGAAGCTGCACCGCTGGCAGCCGGATCAGGTCCAGGGCCTGCGGTTGAAGTTCGATGACCTGTTCCAGGCCCCACGAACTGCGTGGACCATCGCCCAGCAACTCGGCGAAGACAAGTATTACGCCCGCGACTGGACCCGCACCCACGGCAACCTGTATCAAGCGATCCGCATGGAAAAAGCCATGATCGGCCTGCTGTTGCTGCTGATCGTCGCCGTGGCGGCGTTCAACATCATCTCCACGCTGGTAATGGTGGTGAACGACAAGAAGGGCGACATCGCGATCCTGCGCACCCTGGGTTCTACGCCGGGGCAGATCATGGCGATCTTCATGGTCCAGGGCACGGTCATTGGCGTGGTCGGTACGCTGATCGGCGCTGTGGTCGGCATCTTCGCCGCGCTGAACGTCAGCGCCGCGATCTCCGCCCTTGAAGGGCTGATCGGCCACAAGTTCCTCAACGCCGACGTGTACTTCATCGATTACCTGCCGTCGCAAGTGCAGAGCCAGGACGTGTTGATGGTCTGCGCCGCCGCGTTGGTTCTGAGTTTCCTCGCCACCCTGTATCCAGCCTGGCGTGCCGCGCGCACCCAGCCTGCGGAGGCGCTACGTTATGAGTGAGTCGGGCATGAGTGATAAAGCAATCTTGAGCTGCCGCAACCTGGGCAAATCCTACGTGGAAGGCCCGGAATCGGTAGAGGTTCTGGCCGGTCTGCAACTGGAGCTGCACCCTGGTGAGCGCGTGGCGATCGTCGGTACGTCGGGTTCGGGCAAAAGTACCTTGCTCAACCTGCTGGGCGGCCTCGATACGCCGACCAAGGGCAGCGTCTGGCTGGCCGGTGAAGAGCTCTCGGCACTGAATGAAAAGGCCCGTGGCCTGCTGCGCAATCGGTCGCTGGGTTTCGTTTACCAGTTCCACCACTTGCTGCCTGAGTTCACCGCGCTGGAAAACGTCTGCATGCCGCTGCTGATCGGTAAAACCGCGATCCCGGAAGCGCGTCAGCGTGCGACGGCGTTGCTGGAGCGGGTAGGGCTGGGCCATCGTCTGGAGCACAAACCGGCGGAATTGTCCGGTGGCGAACGCCAGCGTGTGGCCATTGCCCGTGCCCTGGTGAACAAGCCAGGCCTGGTGATGCTCGATGAGCCGACCGGCAACCTCGACTCCCACACCGCCCAGGGCATTCAGGATTTGATGCTGGAACTCAGCACCTCGATGCGCACCGCGTTTCTGGTGGTGACCCATGACATGAACCTGGCCCGCCAGATGGATCGCGTCCTGCATTTGCAGGAAGGTTACCTGACACCCATCTGATTGACCGAAACCCGACGTACTGAACAGTACGTCGGGTCTTTTATTTTTATACGGTGCCCAGCGAATGTTCAGACCGTTATCGATCTTTATCGGCGCGCGCTATACCCGCGCCAAGCGCCGCAATCGCTTTGTTTCCTTCATATCGATGACCTCGATGATCGGCCTCGCCCTGGGCGTGTTGGCGATGATCGTGGTGTTGTCGGTAATGAACGGCTTCCAGCGCGAAATGAGCTCGCGCATCCTCGGCATGGTGCCCCACGCGACTATCGTCGGCGTGAACCCTATCGATGATTGGCAGCCGGTGGCCGCCGCGGCGATGAAGAATCCTGAAGTGACGGCGGCGGTGCCCTTCACCGAGATGGAAGGCATGCTGTCCTATAAGGGCACGATGCAGCCGATCCAGGTCAGCGGTGTCGACCCGGCGCTGGAAGGCAAGGTCTCGATCGTTGCCAAGCACATTGTTCAGGGGCGTCTGGACGCCTTGAAGCCCGGCGAGTTTGGCGTGGTGATCGGTGAGATCACTGCGCGGCGCTTTCGCTTGAACGTCGGCGACAAGATCACCCTGATCGTGCCGGAAATCAGCACCGCACCGGGCGGCATCACCCCGCGCATGCAGCGGCTGAACGTGGTGGGCGTGTTCAAGGTTGGCGCCGAGCTGGACGGCTCCATGGCGCTGATCCACGTCGCCGATGCCGCGCAGATGCAACACTGGCAGCCGAATCAGGTGCAGAGCGTGCGCCTGGCGGTGAAGGATCTGTACGCCGCGCCGCAAGTGTCGAGCGACATCGCGACAGGCCTGGGCGCTGCCTACAAGGCTGACGACTGGACCCACACCCAGGGCAGTCTGTTCAGCGCGATGAAGATGGAAAAAACCATGATCGGCCTACTGTTGCTGATGATCGTCGCGGTGGCGGCGTTCAACATCATTGCGACCCTGATCATGGTGGTGAACGACAAGGGCGCGGACATCGCAATCCTCCGCACCATCGGCGCGACGCCTCGGCAGATCATGGCGATCTTCATGGTGCAGGGCACGGTGATCGGGGTTGTCGGCACCTTGATTGGCGGCGTACTGGGCGTGATCGCAGCGCTGAACGTCAGTGAACTGGTGGGCTGGATGGAGCGGGTCAGCGGGCAACACATCTTCAGTTCCGATGTGTACTTTGTCAGTAACTTGCCATCGGAGCTGCAGGGCGCGGATGTGTTGTTGATCTGTTCCGCCGGTTTCATCATGAGCTTTTTGGCGACGGTGTATCCAGCGTGGCGGGCGGCGAAAGTCGAGCCGGCTACGGCGTTGCGGTATTCGTAAGTCATTACATCGCTTTCGCGGGCAAGCCTCGCTCCTAAAGGGGGCTTGTCGCTCAAATTTCTTAACTCATGCTGACATCGCGCATTAACAACCCAAAGCGCAAATCCACCGCGTCCGGTATCGGTAAATACACCGTGTGCCCATCCCCCGGCGCCACTTCAACGGCCTCACCTTTGACGTCCTGCAACTGATGCAAGTCGAAGTGGAAATTACCCTTGGGCGTCATCAGTTCCATGTGATCGCCCAGACCAAAGCGATTCTTTACCCGCACCTCGGCCAGCCGATCCCGGCGTTCGCCAGTCAGCTCGCCCACGAACTGCTGACGCTCTGAAACCGAGCTGCCGTTCTGGTAATTCTGATATTCGTCATGCACATGTCGACGCAGAAAACCTTCGGTATAGCCACGTTGGGCCAGGGATTCCAGGTCGGTCATCAAGCTGCGATCAAACGCTCGGCCAGCCACCGCATCATCGATCGCGCGGCGATACACCTGGGTGGTGCGCGCGCAATAGAAGTGCGATTTGGTCCGGCCTTCGATCTTCAATGAATGCACGCCCATCTGCGTCAGGCGCTCGACATGCTGGACGGCGCGCAGGTCCTTGGCGTTCATGATGTAGGTGCCGTGTTCATCCTCGAATGCCGGCATCAGTTCGTCAGGGCGATTGGCTTCTTGTAGCAGGAACACTTGATCGGTCGGCGCGCCGATGCCCAGGGTCGGTTCGGGACGGAACTGCTGAACGATTTCGCCAAGCTGATTTTCGCTGGCCGGTGTCGCCGAGTATTTCCAGCGACAGGCGTTGGTGCAACTGCCCTGATTGGCGTCGCGCTTGTTCATATAACCCGACAACAGACAGCGCCCGGAATAGGCCATGCACAACGCGCCGTGGACGAACACTTCCAGCTCCATCGCCGGGACCTGCTGGCGGATTTCTGCGATCTCTTCCAGCGACAGTTCGCGGGACAGGATGATCCGGCTCAAGCCCTGTTGCTGCCAGAACTCGACGCTGGCCCAGTTCACCGTGTTGGCCTGCACTGACAAGTGGATCGGCATCTGCGGGAAGTGCCGGCGCACCAGCATGATCAGGCCCGGGTCGGACATGATCAGCGCGTCCGGCGCCATGGCGATCACCGGTTCCAGGTCCTTCAAGAATGTTTTGAGCTTGGCGTTGTGCGGGGCGATGTTCACCACCACATAGAAACGCTTGCCCTGAGCCTGGGCCTCGGCGATGCCGAGCGCGAGGTTGGCGTGATCGAATTCGTTGTTGCGCACCCGCAGGCTGTAGCGCGGCTGGCCGGCGTACACCGCGTCGGCGCCATAGGCGAAGGCATAACGCATGTTTTTCAGGGTGCCGGCGGGGGCGAGCAGTTCCGGGGGCGTGAGCGTTATGGCGCTGGTCATGGCAGTGTCGATCGCAAAAGCCGGCAAGGGTAAGCGGCTTGCCCGCGGGGTTTATTGATCTGGATCTATGCTTGATGAAAAACGGATGGCACTCGCGCGAGCCGTGGCGGACTAAACATCAAGACGCGCGTTGGCGCCCCTGTGCACTGACATGGATCGGACATGAACGAAACGAAGCTGCAAAACACCTCGCTGATGGTCTTGCTGACCCTGGTGAGCATTGCCTTCATATGGATTCTGCTGCCGCTCTATGGTGCGGTGTTCTGGGCGGTCATCCTCGGCATTCTGTTTTCGCCCTTGCAGCATCAGTTGCAACAGAGGTTCGGCTGGCCACGCAACCTGACGGCCCTGTTCACTTTGAGTCTCTGTGTGGTGATCGCGATCCTGCCGGTAATCACCATCAGTACCTTGCTGGTTCAGGAAGGTGCGGCGCTGTACAACCGAATCGAAAGCGGTGAACTGGACATCGCCGGGTATGTGTTGCAGTTCAAGCAAAGTCTGCCGCCCTATGTTCAGTACTTGCTCGACCGTTTCGGCATGGGTGAGCTGAGCGGGCTTCGGGAGAACATCATCAAGAGCACGATGCAGGGCAGCCAGTTTGTCGCGACCAAGGCGTTCAACTTTGGTCAGGGCACGTTCGAATTCGTGGTGAGCTTTTTCGTCATGCTGTACCTGCTGTTTTTCTTCCTGCGGGACGGGTCCGAACTGGCACGTAAAGTACGTGCGGCGATACCGCTGGAAGACAACCAGAAACGTCGTTTGCAACTCAAGTTCAATCGAGTGGTGCGGGCCACGGTGAAGGGCAATGTGGTGGTGGCGATCACGCAAGGGGCATTGGGTGGTTTAATTTTCTGGTTTCTGGACATCCCGAGCGTGCTGCTCTGGGCGGTGTTGATGGCGTTTCTGTCGCTGTTGCCGGCGGTGGGGGCGGGGATCGTCTGGGTACCGGTGGCGGCGTATTTCCTGTTCAGCGGCGCGATCTGGCAGGCCACCGTGCTGACCTTGTTCGGAGTGTTCGTGATCGGCCTGGTGGACAACGTCCTGCGACCGATCCTGGTGGGCAAGGACACCAAAATGCCGGACTACTTGATTCTCATCTCGACCCTGGGCGGCCTGGCGCTTTTTGGCCTGAACGGTTTTGTCATCGGGCCGTTGATCGCGGCGTTGTTCGTGTCGAGCTGGGCGATTTTCATCGATTCCAAGCCCAAGGTTCAGCTGCCTTAAGCGCTGAGCTGGCCCGAGCCGATACGTTGCGACATGGCTTGGGCGGCGGGAAGCGAGGTGAGTGGACCGCTGATAGGCTCGCCGTCCTGCATCAGATACCAACAAGCGAGTAACCCCCGCGCTCTGAGCGATGCGGGTACGGCGCTGCCGATAACGGACATGATCTGAACCTGAGTCATAAGTACCTCCATTAATCTATGGAGCTACCTTACGGATCGGACGCTTGAACGGACAATCAACGCTTTCGATAGTCGTCATTGATGCCAATGAGTTCTGCGGTCAATCCACCACTAGATCGAGCATATGCACCACCTCCTGCTCATTGAGCAGGCCTTTGCGCACCAGGTTTTCTGCCAGCAGCGAAAGAAATTTTGCGCTGCGATGGCCTTCCAGGTGTTTGAGTTCGGTCAGTGCGTTGTACACCTTGTCGGAAGTGCATAAGCCGACAATGCGATGCGGGTTTTGTGTGGGCATGAAGGTCGTCCTTGTTTTTATCAACCTGTTGTTTACGGACAGATCCAAGCTTGCGGATCGGACATGACATAAATATGACCAACTTTACCGGCCGGTACTGTCCCGACAGCGACCTTGGCGAGATTTATTCAGACTTCGTCCAGCCAGTGGTCACAAAAAAGGCCCCGCTTTTAAAGCGGGGCCTGATGAGCGTATTACCAGCGGTCGCCACGATAATAACCATGGGGAGGGCCGTAATAGCCGCGTGGTGGGCCATACCCGCGTGGCGGACCGTAATAGATCGGTGCCGGGCGGTAGTACATCGGTTGTTGAACGTAGACCGGCGCCGGTTGGTAATAAACAGGCGGTGGCTGCACGTACACCGGTTGTGGCTGAACGTAGACCGGTTGCTCCACATACACTGGACGGTCGCGGCTGATTATTGCTGAGCCAATGATTGCCGAGCCGACGATCGCACCAAACACAGCCGGACCTTCCCAGCCGCCATGACCACGACCACCTGCTTCTGCCTGCCCTGCGATAGCAAGAGCACCGATCAGCAAGGCTACTGTGGGGATTTTACGGATCATGATAAGTCCTCGGTTCTTCGACCCGGCGCTCGCGTCTGCAATAGACACAAGTTGTCGCGGGGATACTTCTAAGACAGTATTTTTTTGAAAATCAGCACAGCCGTTGGGTAAATTTTGTGTAAGGTCTGTACCGGCTTCTTTACGGCTGTGTGCCAAGTGCAGACTGGCTTTTATGATCAATCAGAACCGGTGAAGTGGCTAATCCCGTCCATCCGAAAGTGCTATTGAAGGAGATTCCAATGCAGATGAACCCCAACAGAGACACTCAGCTGTGCATGTCACTCTCGGGGCGCCCCGGCAACTTCGGCCTGCGGTTTCACAACCATCTGTACGAACAATTGGGCCTGAATTTTTACTACAAGGCCTTCAGCAGCCAGGACTTGCCGGGCGCCGTGGGCGGCATCCGCGCCTTGGGGATCCGGGGTTGCGGGGTGTCGATGCCGTTCAAGGAAGCTTGTATTGCGTTGGTCGATGAGCTGGATGCATCGGCTGAGGCCATCCAATCGATCAACACTATCGTCAATACCAACGGTCACCTCAAGGCCTACAACACCGATTACATTGCCATCGCCCAGTTGCTTGAAACCCATCAGGTGCCCAAGGATTCGACCTTTGCCCTGCGTGGCAGTGGCGGCATGGCCAAGGCTGTGGCCAGTGCCTTGCGCGATGGCGGCTACAAAAACGGCCTGATCGTGGCCCGTAACGAGCGTGCCGGGCATGCCTTGGCTGAATCGTTGGGTTATCACTGGCAGGCGGAGTTGGGCGCTCAACGCCCGCAGATGCTGATCAACGTCACGCCCATCGGCATGACCGGCGGGCCGGAGGCCGATCAACTGGCGTTTGAGCCTGACGCTATCGCTGCGGCGGAAACTGTCTTCGATGTGGTGGCGATCCCCTCGGAAACACCACTGATCGTGCGCGGTCGTGCCGAAGGCAAGCGGGTGATCACCGGGCTGGAAGTGATTGCGATCCAGGCACTGGAACAGTTCGTGTTGTACACCGGCGTGCGGCCGACCGATGAGCAGTTCCAGAAAGCCGTGGCGTTTGCCCGCAGCTGACAGTTGACTGTACTGGCCAATCGCGGGCGGGGAGGGGGAGATTCGCCTGGGTGCCGAACGCTTTCCGATCCGCGCTGGTGATGTGATTGCCTGCCCGGCGGGTGGTCCTGAAGCCGCGCACCAGATCATCAACACCAGCAACGGCGAATTGCGCTATCTGGCGGTCAGCAGCCAGCAATCACCGGACATTTGCGAATACCCGGATTCCGGCAAATACGTGGTGATGGACGACTTCAAGGTCGATGCCCAGGGCAATGCTTCAGGCTTCGTCGCCGTCGCCAGGCAGGCCGATGGCGTGGATTATTGGGATGGCGAGTAGCAGTTCAGAGTTGAGCGCGAACCCTGTGGCGAGGGAGCTTGCTCCCGTTCGGCTGCGAAGCAGTCGCAAGGCAGGCAAACCCGGTGAGCCAGACGTAATGCGTTGACAGGTTTGGGGCCGCTTCGCGACCCAGCGGGAGCAAGCTCCCTCGCCACAAGGACTTCGTACATCGCGAACAAGGCGTTTATTCGAGGCGTGCCAGTCGCTCTTCCAGCGCCGCGATCCGCGCTTCAAGCTCTTCGATTCGCTCTACCGACACACCGCCACTGGTGCCACGCTCCACAGGATTTTGCCGGGCAGCCAGGATCACTTCGATATCCGCCGGATCGCCCAGTGCATGCATGTAACGGTCTTCGCGCTGGCCGGCCTGGCGCGGGATCAACAGCGCCAGACCCCTGGCGATCAAGCGCTCCAGTTGATGCACCACCTGCTCGGCATCTTCGAAGTCATGCATGCGGCCGCTGCGGGTCAGCAGTTCGTTGACCGTCTGCGGGCCGCGCAGAAACAACAGCCCCGTCAGAATCACCTGCGCCGGCACCAGCTCCAGCGCCTTGTCGACCCGATGCTCCCAACGGTCGGCACGGCTGCCCATCACCAACCGGGTAAAACCGCGACCTTCCAGAACGCGCAGGCTCTGGCCGACCTGGCCCTGGCTGAGGTTCATCACCGGTTCGCGGCTGGTTTTCTGGTTGCAGGCAATCACCAGCGCATTAAGCGTCAGCGGATAGGTTTCCGGGCTGGTGGCCTGTTTCTCGATCAACGAGCCCAGAATGCGGATTTCCGTGCTGTTGAGCCGCGGTTCGTCGGAGGTCGTTTCTTGCTCAGTGCTCATCGCGCTTTTCCCTATGCAGTCGAAGCATGCAGTCGAAGCCGCCTAGCCTAATCCTTGCAGGATAAAAGACAAGCCGCAGGGCGGTCGGGCATGGCTATAATCGCTCCACGTTTTTACTCCTGTCACCACACGAGACCATCATGACTATTTCCCTGTACGCCGCTTCCGTTCCGGTTTTCCAGCAAATGCTCAATGCCCTGAGCAACAACCTGAGCAAGGCCGAAGCCCACGCTAGCGCGAAAAATATTGATCCGAACGCGTTCCTGCAAGCCCGTCTGTACCCGGACATGTTCCCGCTGGTGCGTCAGGTGCAGATCGCCGTCGATTTCGCCAAAGGTGTTTCGGCGCGTCTGGCTGAAGTCGAACTGCCGAAATACGATGACACCGAAACCACCTTCGCCGAACTGCAAGCGTTGATCGCCAAGGTTCTGGCTTTCATCGGCGAGATCAAACCCGAGCAGATCGACGGCAAGGAAGGCATCGAGATCGTTACCCGTCCAGGCACGCCTAAAGAGAAGCGCTTCACTGGCCAGGCTTACCTGCTGAGCTATGGTTTGCCGCAGTTCTTCTTCCACGTGACCACCGCTTACGCACTGCTGCGTCACAACGGCGTGGAAGTGGGCAAGCGCGATTACATGGGCGCGTTCTAAACCGCCCAGATACAAAAAAGCCCGCCAAGGTGTAAGCCTTGGCGGGCTTTTTCATTTTGCCTTCTGTAGGAGCCAGGCTTGCCGCGGAACCTGTGGGAGCGGGCTTGCTCGCGAAGACGGAGTGTCAGTCGACATCATCGTGAACTGCTGCTCGTCGGCCTCGTCGCCCTGCTGGTGCTG
>NZ_JBNNVP010000073.1:0-15037 GCF_050280605.1 Pseudomonas sp. NPDC089918
GCTTGCACGGGTCGTATTTGCACTGCTGAAAGGGCAGAGTGAATACCAAGCGAAAACGGGTTGAGGGCTTCCCCTCAACCATAGAATCTCCCACAATGATTCCCAGTGAATGCAGCCTTTGCATCCACCCCAGATCCCTGTGGGAGCGGGCTTGCCCGCGATGACATTCGAAGTAGCGCTGGAGATTTTACGGTTTGAGTGCAATCACCGTCGCCCACTGCTCGGCTGTCACTGGCATCACCGACAGCCGTGAACCCTTCTGCACCAATGGCATCTCGGCCAACGCCGTTTGCTGCTTCAGATAATCGAGCTTCAGCACCCTGGAAAACGTCTCGACGTGAACAACATCAATCGCGCTCCAGGCGTTTTTCTCGGCAGTGGCCTTCGGATCGAAGTAATGACTCTCCGGCTCCAGCGCCGTCGGGTCCGGATACGCGGCCTCGACAATCTTGCCGACCCCGGCAATCCCCGGCTCCGGGCAACTGGAGTGATAGAAGAAAAACTCGTCGCCCACCGCCATGGCCCGCAGGAAGTTACGCGCCTGGTAGTTGCGAACCCCGTCCCAGCGCGCTCGGCCAAGCTTCTCCAGGTCTTTGATCGAGAGTTCGTCAGGCTCGGATTTCATCAGCCAATAGGCCATGGTTTTGCTCCTTGCGAGGTGAGTGGGCAAGCGGTCGGGCAATTTTATGACAAACCGACAGTCGGTTGACGCCAGCGTTTGCGTGTCGGTTCACGTTGTCGCAAAATGCCGGCCTTCTAAGCTTGACGCTGCTGCACGGCCTACACCTACAACGGAAACCGCTGCTGTCATCGTGTTGATGTGCCTTTGGGGGGCAATCGATGAAACGCAAACCGGATTTACTATGGATTTTGGTTATTTTGTTCGGCCTTGGTGTCGTGACCACCGGCTATGCCCAAAGCCTGTGGAACAACAAGCCCGATGCTCCGGTCGAGATCGCGCAGCAACAGCCGTCGGCCTTCAAGCGCTGAACCTGTCTTTCGACGCCGCTGAAATCAGTGGCGTCTAGTCCGCGAAATACCATGCCTTGTCCGTGACCGTTCCCTGCAGCGGCACATCCCAGCTCGCCTGAGCCAATCGTTGAACCTTCTGACATTCATGGGCCAGGCCCAGCAGCGTCGGCTTGCGCCAGTTTTTGCGGCGCGCCAGGTACGCCAGGCTTCGATCGTAGAAACCACCGCCCATTCCCAGGCGTCCGCCGACATCGTCAAACCCCACTAGCGGCAACAACACCAGATCCAGCGCCCAGACCTTGCGTTGTCGGGCAATGTTGTGTCGTGGTTCGGGGATGCGAAAACGGTTGGGTTTGAGCTTTTCGCCGGGGCGTATCCGCTGGAACACCATTTTGGTTCGCGGCCAGGCACTGAGCACCGGCAGATACGTCGCCTTGCCCCGACGTTGCGCGGCACGCATCAGCAAGCGCGGATCGATTTCACCGTCGGTGGGCAGGTACAGGGAGATGTGTTTTGCGCGGCGGAACAGCGGGTGCTGGATCAATTGCTTATACAGCCCGCGAGCGGCCTCGCGCTGCTGACTGGGTGTCAGTGCGCGGCGGGCCTTGCGCAGCATGCGTCGAAGTTGCGGGCGGGGCAGCAGCGCAGGTTCGGTCATGGGTTCAGGCTTCAGAAGTGCGAGTACCAAAGCGTACCCGTAAAAAAGCCGATGCCGGTATTTAAACCGGCATCGGACTGGAATCAGGCTCCCCGGATGAACCGCTGTCGACTTAGCCCTTGAACCCGAAAGTTCAAGGTGGAAGATGCAGTAGGCTTTAAGGCTTTCCGTCTAGCGGACATGCACACCAGCCCAACGTGCAACCTCCAGGGTAGTGCGAATCGGCTCAGGGACGTCGTCAACTGGCAAGCACCCCAGGGAGTGATGCGAGTATACCCCAAGCGGTTTCGCGTTTCAGCCCTTGGTGACATCCGGATCGGTCGACAGCACCAGATCGACGCGGTCCAGCAGGTCGCGAACCTGCTCACGGGTCGAGCCGCTGGCCTGCACATCCGGGCGTTCTTCCTTGTGCAGAAGATCGTGAGTGATGTTCAGCGCGGCCATCACGGCGATGCGGTCGGCGCCGATGACTTTGCCGCTGCTGCGGATTTCGCGCATCTTGCCGTCCAGATAACGAGCAGCGCTCACCAGGTTGCTGCGCTCTTCCTGGGGGCAAATGATCGAATATTCTTTGTCGAGGATCTGCACGGTAACGCTATTGCTTGAACTCATGAGTCTTGCTCCAGGGCCTTGAGGCGCGAAATCATCGATTCGACCTTACGCCGGGCGATTTCATTTTTTTCAATGAGATGCGCGCGTTCCTCGCGCCAGCTCTTTTCCTGAGCTAATAGGAGTCCATTCTGACTCTTTAGTTGCTCGACTCGAGTAATTAGCAGCTCGAGTCTGGCCATCAGCGCTTGCAGGTCGGTGTCTTCCATTGTGTCCACTGGTTGTGTCTGATGCGTGATAGCTGGCGGACAGCCTTTAATAGTCTTGGCGAGTCTGTCGATGTAGGATACAAGGCCTTCATTCTAGACATAGCGCCGTCTGGCGCCTAGCTGCCCATGCCCATTCAGAATTCTCCGTACCAAGCCTTTGCCACCCTGCTGAGCACCAGCGGCCATCCCGTCTCGCCTGCCGAACTGCACGGCCTGTTGCTCGGCCGCAGTTGCGCCGGTGCCGGCTTCGAAGCCGACAGCTGGTTGGCCGACGCCGCCGAGCTGCTCGAAGGCGAGCCACAAGACAACGTTCGCAACGCCTTGATCGGCCTGCAAGAGATGGTCAAGGGCGAGCTTACCAGCGACGACATGACCGTTGTTCTGCTGCTGCCGACCGACGACGCGCCGCTCACCGAGCGCGCGGCTGCACTGGGCCAGTGGTGCCAGGGCTTTCTTACCGGCTTCGGTCTGACCCGCCGCGAATATGCCTTGAGCACTGAAGCCACCGAAGTGCTGCAGGATCTCGCCGCCATTGCCCAGGTACAGGACGCGCTGGAAGAGTCCGACGACGGCGAAAGCGACTACATGGAAGTGATGGAGTACCTGCGCGTCGCTCCGTTGCTGCTGTTCACCGAAACCAAGAAAACCGACGAAGCGTCTGCCAAACCGTCGTTGCATTAATCGCGTGCCAGGGAAAGCCGTCTGCCCATGATTCATATCCCGAAATCGGAATACAGCCGTCGCCGCAAGGCCCTGATGGCGCAGATGGAACCCAACAGCATCGCCATCCTGCCCGCCGCCGCGGTGGCCATCCGCAACCGCGATGTCGAGCACGTCTACCGTCAGGACAGCGATTTCCAGTACCTCAGCGGTTTCCCCGAGCCTCAAGCCGTCATCGTCTTGATGCCCGGCCGTGAGCACGGCGAATACGTGCTGTTTTGCCGGGAACGTAATGCCGAACGGGAATTGTGGGACGGACTGCGCGCCGGCCAGGAAGGCGCGATCCGCGACTTCGGCGCCGACGACGCATTCCCCATCACCGACATCGACGACATCCTGCCGGGCCTGATCGAAGGCCGTGACCGGGTGTACTCGGCCATGGGCAGCAATCCGGAATTCGATCGGCACCTGATGGACTGGATCAACGTGATCCGCTCTAAAGCGCACCTCGGCGCCCAGCCGCCGAACGAATACGTTGCCCTGGATCATCTGCTTCACGACATGCGCCTGTATAAATCGGCGGCAGAAGTGAAGGTAATGCGCGAAGCCGCACGGATTTCCGCCCAGGCCCATATTCGTGCGATGCAGGCCAGCCGTGCCGGTTTGCATGAGTTCAGCCTCGAAGCCGAGCTCGATTACGAGTTTCGCAAGGGCGGGGCGAAGATGCCGGCTTACGGTTCGATCGTCGCCGCCGGGCGCAACAGCTGCATCCTGCATTACCAGCAGAATGACGCAGTTCTCAAGGACGGCGATCTGGTGCTGATCGACGCCGGTTGCGAGATCGACTGCTACGCCAGCGACATCACCCGCACCTGGCCGGTCAATGGCAAGTATTCACCGGAGCAGAAGGCGATTTACGAGTTGGTGCTGGCTTCTCAGGAAGCCGCGTTTGCCGAAATCGCACCGAACAAGCACTGGAATCAGGCACACGAAGCCACGGTCCGGGTGATTACCGCCGGTCTGGTGAAGTTGGGCCTGTTGCAGGGCGACGTCGACGAGTTGATCGCCAGCGAAGCCTATAAAGCGTTTTACATGCACCGCGCCGGCCACTGGCTGGGCATGGATGTTCACGACGTTGGCGAGTACAAGGTCGGCGGCGAATGGCGCGTGCTGGAAGTCGGCATGGCGCTGACGGTCGAACCGGGCATTTACATTGCGCCGGACAACCAGAACGTGGCGAAGAAATGGCGCGGCATTGGCGTGCGCATCGAGGACGACGTGGTGGTCACTAAAACCGGTTGTGAAATCCTGACGAACGGCGTGCCGAAAACGGTCGCCGACATCGAGGCATTGATGGCCGCAGCACGGACACAAGCGGCATGAGTCGAGTCAATCTGGCAATCATCGGCGGTGGCCTGGTCGGCGCCAGTCTGGCGTTGGCGTTGCAGGCCGGGGCCAAGGCCCGCGGCTGGAAGATCGTGCTGATCGAACCGTTTGCCCCCGGCGACAGCTATCAACCGAGTTATGACGCCCGCTCTTCGGCGCTGTCCTATGGTGCCCGGCAGATTTATCAACGGTTGGGCGTGTGGCAGGAAATCTCCCGCCGCGCCGAGCCGATCAAGCAGATTCATGTCTCCGACCGTGGACGTTTCTCCACCGCGCGGCTGTCGGCGATGGAAGAGGGCGTTCCGGCGTTGGGTTATGTGGTGGAAAACGCCTGGCTCGGCCAATGCCTCTGGCACAGTCTGGACAAGGACGTGATCAGTTGGCGTTGCCCGGCGGAGGTCACCGGCATGGAACCGCTGACCGACGGCTATCGCCTGACGCTCAACGATGAAACCCTGGTGGAATGCGACCTTGCGGTGCTCGCCGATGGCGGCCGTTCCGGCTTGCGTGAGCAACTGGGAATCGGCATCAAGAAACGCCCGTATAACCAGAGCGCGCTGATCGCCAACATCACCCCCAGCGAAGCGCACAACGGCATGGCCTTCGAGCGTTTCACCGACGATGGTCCGATGGCTTTGCTGCCATTGCCGGACAATCGCTGCGCTTTGGTCTGGACCCGTCTGGGCATGGACGCGCAACGACTGGCAGCCCTTGATGACCGCAGCTTTCTCACTGAGCTACAGGGCATCTTCGGTTATCGTCTCGGCACGCTGAAACAGGTCGGCGCACGGCATTTGTATCCGCTGTCGCTGATCGAAGCCGAGGAACAAGTCCGCCCGCATCTGGCGATCCTCGGCAACGCCGCCCACAGCCTGCATCCGATTGCCGGGCAAGGGTTCAACCTGTCGTTGCGTGACGCCCAGGCGCTGGCCGACAGTTTGTTGGGCAGCGAGACATCGCCCGGCGATTTCGCCACCTTGCAGGCCTACCGCGAGCGTCAGCGCATGGATCAGAACCTGACCGTGGGCTTCTCCGATCAGGTCACCCGCTTGTTCGGCAGCACTCAGCCGCTGGTTTCCCTGGGTCGCAACATTGGGCTGCTTGGCCTCGATCTGCTGCCGCCGGCCAAACGCTGGTTCGCCCGGCAGGCCATGGGCCTGGGTACGCGTCCCGATGACTAAGCGAAAGCCGGGCAGGGTGCACCTGCAAGTCGATATTCACGACGGCGCGAGCACTTGGGTGACGCGCGTCGGAAAAAACTTTATGAGCGGCTCAAGCCGCAAGCGAGACAGGCTTAAAGCATGGAAATGCGCGCAGATCTGCTGATTGTCGGGGCCGGAATGGTCGGCAGTGCCCTGGCGCTGGCGTTACAAAACAGTGGGCTCGAAGTCCTGCTGCTGGACGGTAGTCCCCTGAGCGTCAAACCCTTCGATGGGCAGGCTCCGTTCGAACCGCGGGTGAGCGCTTTGTCGGCGGCCAGCCAGCGAATACTCGAACGTCTGGGCGTTTGGGATGGCATCGTCAGCCGGCGCAGCAGCCCCTATACGGACATGCATGTCTGGGATGGCAGCGGCACCGGGCAGATCCATTTCTCGGCGACCAGCGTGCATGCCGAAGTGCTCGGGCATATCGTCGAGAACCGCGTGGTTCAGGACGCCTTGCTCGACCGACTGCACGACTGCGATCTGGGGATGCTGGCCAATGCGCGTCTGGAGCAGATGCGTCGCTCCGGTGACGACTGGCTACTGACCCTGGCCGATGGCCGCACCTTGCGGGCACCTTTGGTGATCGCGGCGGATGGCGCCAACTCGGCCGTTCGGCGCCTGACCGGTGTTGCGACTCGCGAATGGGATTACATGCACCACGCGATCGTTACCAGCGTGCGCAGCTCAAAACCCCATCGAATGACTGCGTGGCAACGATTCACTGACAACGGTCCGCTGGCGTTTCTGCCGCTGGAGCGGGACGGTCAACAGGATTGGTGCTCGATTGTCTGGTCGACCACGCCGAGCGAAGCCGAGCGCTTGATGGCGCTGGATGACGAAGGCTTTTGCAAGGAGCTGGAGCGGGCCTTCGAGGGCTGCCTCGGCACGGTGCTCAGCGCCGACCCGCGTCTGTGCGTGCCGCTGCGTCAGCGTCATGCCAAGCGTTACGTAGCTGAAGGCCTGGCGCTGATCGGCGACGCGGCCCACACCATTCATCCGCTGGCCGGGCAGGGCGTGAACCTCGGTTTCCTCGATGCCGCGGTGCTGGCCGAAGTGCTGCTACAAGCGGCCACGCGCGGCGAGCGGTTGGCGGACGTGAAAGTGCTCAGTCGCTATGAGCGTCGGCGCATGCCTCACAACCTGGCATTGATGGCGGCGATGGAAGGGTTCGAGCGATTGTTCCAGGCCGATCCGTTGCCGGTGCGCTGGTTGCGTAATACCGGGTTGAAGATGGTCGATCAGATGCCCGAGGCCAAGGCGTTGTTCGTGCGTGAGGCGCTTGGGTTGATTGGGGATCTGCCGGCGTTGGCCAAGGCCTGAAGCGGGCACGGTTCTGTGGCGAGGGGGCTTGCCCCCGTTGGACTGCGAAGCAGTCCCGGCATTTTCTCAGACAAAATCTGCAATCCGATTTGCGACCGCTGCGCGCTCGAACGGGGGCAAGCCCCCTCGCCACATTGCCATTCATTCGATTGTGCAACATCCGGTAACGCCTCCACTCACTGTCCGATTGAGATGCGAAATGTGAGTCCTTATCATTCGCTCTCACTTCCCCATTCGAGAGACCGCTTCCATGTTGGCACCCAAGCGTCTACTGACCGCACTGGCCCTGACCCTGATTGGCAGCACCGCCGCCCAGGCCGCCGACGAGGTGGTGGTTTACTCCTCGCGTATCGATGAGTTGATCAAGCCAGTCTTCGATGTCTACACCCAGAAAACCGGCGTGCAGGTGAAGTTCATCACCGACAAGGAGGCGCCGCTGATGCAGCGGATCAAGGCCGAGGGCGAAAACGCCACTGCCGATCTGCTGCTGACCGTCGACGCCGGCAACCTCTGGCAGGCCGAGCAGATGGGCATCCTCCAGCCGTTCACTTCCAAGGTGATCGACGCCAACATCCCACTGCAATACCGCGCTTCCTCCCATGCCTGGACCGGCCTCAGCCTGCGGGCACGGACCATCGCCTACTCCACCGACCGGGTGAAACCCGGTGAGCTGACCACCTACGAGGCGCTGGCCGACAAGCAGTGGGAAGGCCGCCTGTGCCTGCGCACGGCGAAGAAGGTCTACAACCAGTCCCTGACCGCCACCATGATCGAAGTCCATGGCGCTGAGAAAACCGAGAAAATCCTCAAGGGCTGGGTCAATAACCTGTCCACCGACGTGTTCTCCGACGACATTGCCGTGCTGGAGGCGATCAACGCCGGCCAGTGCGACGTAGGTATCGTCAACACTTACTACTACGGCCGTCTGCACAAACAGAAACCAGACCTGCCAGTGAAGCTGTTCTGGCCGAATCAGGGCGACCGTGGCGTGCACGTCAACCTGTCGGGCATTGGCCTGACCAAACACGCGCCACACCCAGAAGCCGCCAAGGCGCTGGTGGAGTGGATGACCACGCCTGAAGCGCAGAAGATTTTCGCTGACGTGAATCAGGAATTCCCGGCCAACCCTGCCGTTCAGCCTTCAGCTGAAGTAGCGAGCTGGGGCAAGTTTGTGGCCGACACCTTGCCGGTGGAAATCGCTGGCAAGCGTCAGGCTGAAGCGATCCGGATGATGGATCGGGCTGGCTGGAACTGAGTCTGTCGATATACTGCGCCACAGAATGAAGTCGGCGGTGCCCCTGCCGGCCTGATCGTTCCCACGCTCTGCGTGGGAATGCATCCACCGACGCTCCGCGTCGAGGCGTGACGCAGAGCGTCACAAGATGTGTGCCCACGCAGAGCGTGGGCACAATCATTTAAACGAGAGCTTTCCTTGGCCCACCCCGCCCAACGCCGCTGGTATCCCCTGGTCTTCGCCATTGCTGCGCTGGTCTTGCTGCCCCTGAGCGTTCTGCTTTTTTCCTGGCAAATCATCGATCAGCAGATCTGGTCCCACCTGTGGGACACCCAGATGCCGCGGTTGCTGGGCAATACCCTGACGCTGGTACTCGGCGTCGGTTTTGGCGTAACGCTGCTGGGCGTCAGCCTGGCCTGGCTCACCAGCCTCTGCGAGTTTCCCGGGCGGCGTTGGCTGGACTGGGCGCTGATGTTGCCCTTTGCGATTCCTGCTTATGTGCTGGCATTTGTCTTCGTTGGCCTGCTGGATTTCGCCGGCCCCGTGCAAACCTTGCTGCGCGAATGGTTTGGCAGCGGTTTGAGGCTGCCGCGAGTGCGCTCCACCGGCGGTGTGATTCTGGTACTGGTGCTGGTTTTTTATCCGTACGTTTACCTCTTGGCACGTAGCGCATTCCTGGCTCAGGGCAAAGGCTTGATGGAAGCAGCGCGAGTCCTTGGGCAATCCCCGTGGCAGGCGTTCTGGCGGGTTGCATTGCCGATGGCACGTCCGGCCATTGGCGCGGGCGTGGCGTTGGCGCTAATGGAAACCCTGGCGGATTTCGGTGCCGTGTCGGTGTTCAACTTCGATACGTTCACCACCGCTATCTACAAAACCTGGTACGGCTTTTTCAGTCTTTCCACGGCTGCGCAACTGGCCAGCCTGTTGCTGTTGGTGGTGATGGTCGTGCTGTATGGCGAGCGCCGTGCCCGCGGGGCCAATCGGGCGAGCAACGAACGACCGCGGGTCAAGGCGTTGTATCACCTGCGCGGGGTCAAGGCGCTGGCGGCCATGAGCTGGTGTGGTCTGGTATTTGCCTGCGCCTTCGTCATTCCCGTGCTGCAACTGGTGGTGTGGTTTTGGCAACGTGGGCGCTTCGATCTGGATGAGCGTTATGCCGGATTGATTATCCATACCCTGTACCTGGGCGGCATGGCAGCATTGATCACCGTCAGTGTCGCTCTGGTGCTGGCCTTTGCCCGTCGATTGGCGCCGACCCGGGCGATCCGCTCCGGCATCAGTCTGGCTAACCTTGGCTACGCCTTGCCGGGCTCGGTGCTGGCGGTGTCGATCATGCTGGCGTTCAGTTACCTGGATCGCGAACTGGTGATCCCGCTGTCGGGATGGCTTGGCGGCGCGGGCAAACCGTTGCTGCTGGGCAGTCTGTCGGCGTTGTTGCTGGCCTATCTGGTGCGTTTTATCGCGGTGGCCTATGGACCGCTGGAAAGCAGCCTGGCGCGAATACGGCCATCTTTGCCCGAAGCAGCACGTAGCCTTGGCGTCAGTGGGCCACGACTGTTTTTCAAAGTGTATCTGCCGTTGCTGCTGCCGGGCACATTGAGCGCAGCGTTGCTGGTGTTCGTCGACGTGCTCAAGGAAATGCCCGCAACCCTGCTGATGCGCCCGTTTGGCTGGGACACGCTGGCGGTTCGGATCTTTGAAATGACCAGCGAAGGCGAGTGGGCGAGGGCCTCGTTGCCGGCACTGACCCTGGTGTTGGTCGGGTTGTTACCGGTCATCGGATTGATCCGACGTTCGGCGCATCGAAACGCGTAGGTGTCAGTCCTACACCTTGCGGCTACAATGCGCGGCATTCGGTGCGGTCCGTCCTCGGATCGGGTTGCTGAAATCGGCTGAAAGCCTTTTATTTCAAGGCATATCATCCCGTGCAGCGCCTGCCCGCACCTTCGCCACGCCCGGAAGGAGAAACCCATGGGACAGCGTACGCCTCTGTACGACCTTCATCTCGCCCTCGGCGCGAAGATGGTCGATTTTGGCGGTTGGGATATGCCTCTGCATTACGGCTCGCAGGTTGAGGAACACCATCAGGTGCGCCGCGATTGCGGGGTTTTCGATGTATCCCACATGACCGTGATCGATGTTGACGGCCCCCAGGCCAAGGCCTGGCTTCAGTATTTACTGGCCAATGACGTCGAGCGTCTGCACAGCCCCGGCCGTGCCTTGTACAGCGCCATGCTCAACGAGCACGGCGGCATCGTCGACGACATGATCGTCTATCGTCTCGAGGACGGTTATCGCCTGGTGGTCAACGCCTCCACCCGTAATCAGGACCTGGCCTGGATGCAAGCTCATCTCGGCGACTTCGATGTGCGGCTCAACGAGCGCTCCGAGCTGGCGATGCTGGCCATTCAAGGGCCTCACGCCCGGCACAAGATTGCCGAACTGGTGACTCAGTCCCGCGGCACGCTGATTCAGCAGCTCAAATATTTCGAAGGTCAGACCGACGGTGACTGGTTCATCGCGCGCACCGGTTACACCGGTGAGGATGGTCTGGAAATCGTGCTGCCCGCCGACCAGGCACCGGGCTTTTTCAACGATCTGGTGGGCGCGGGTATTTCCCCGATCGGCCTCGGTGCCCGCGATACCTTGCGTGTCGAAGCCGGCATGAACCTCTACGGGCAGGACATTCATCAAGAAGTTTCGCCTTTGGCCTCCAACATGGCCTGGAGCATTGCCTGGGAGCCGGCCACGCGCCAGTTCATTGGCCGCACTGCCCTGGAAGCCGAACAGGCCGATGGCGTACAGCACAAACTGGTGGGTCTGGTCTTGGAAGAGCGTGGGGTTTTGCGGGCGCATCAGGTGGTTCGCATCGCCGATGTTGGCGAAGGGGAGATCACCAGTGGTAGTTTCTCTCCTACGCTTAGCAAGTCGATTGCACTGGCGCGCGTACCGGTGGCCACCGCCGACCGCGCTGAAGTGGAAATCCGTGGCAAGTGGTACCCGGTTCGAGTGGTCAAACCGACCTTCGTACGCCACGGCAAAACCTTGATCTAACTTTTTTTGGCGGGCAATGACCGCTGACATTTTTCTTGAGGACACAGAACATGAGCGAAATCCCTGTCGACCTGCGTTTTGCCGAAAGTCACGAATGGGCCCGTCTAGACCATGATGGCGGCGTGAAAGTGGGTATTTCAGACCATGCTCAGGAAGCCTTGGGTGACGTAGTGTTCGTTGAGCTGCCGGAAATCGGCAAAGTGTTCGCTGCCGGTGAGGCTGCGGGTGTCGTCGAGTCGGTCAAGGCTGCCTCCGATATCTACTCGCCAGTTTCCGGCACGGTCATTGCCGTCAACGAAGAGTTGGCCAACAACCCTGAACTGGTCAACAGCGCGCCTTATGACAGCTGGTTCTTCAAACTCGAGCCAAGCGATACCTCCGAGCTGGACAAGCTGCTGCTCGATGCAGGTGCCTACAAGGCGGCCATCGGCGAATAAGCTTTCAGCGTTACCTCAAAGCCCCGATTATCCGGGGCTTTTTTGTATCTGCCAACTTGATGCGCTGAGGACTAAATGTGGGAGCGGCGGTGCGACGATTCGACTTGCTCGCGAAAGCTATTAATCATTCAGCGTATATGGCGACTGACCCACCGCTTTCGCGAGCAAGCCCGCTCCCACAGGGTAAGTGTCAAGCTCCCCACAGGCTCGCTGTCGGCAGCGACTGCTATGCTGGTTTGACCGCATTGCATCGACGCCGAGCGCCAGTCAAGAGAGAGCCCGTCATGTCCCAGTTGCCGTCCTTGAGCCAGTTACGCGACCCCAATACCTTCCTGCGCCGCCATCTGGGCCCCGATGCCGCCGAGCAGCAGGCGATGCTCGACAGCCTCGGTCTTGGTAGCCGGGTCGAACTGATCGAGCAGACGGTGCCGCCGGGAATCCGCCTCAACCGGCCGCTGGACTTGCCGCCGGCCCTCGACGAAGAAGCCGCGCTGGCCAAGTTGCGGGGCTACGCCGAGCAGAACCAGGTCTGGACCAGCCTGATCGGCATGGGATACCACGGCACCCTCACGCCGGCCGTCATCCTGCGCAACGTGCTGGAAAATCCCGGTTGGTACACCGCCTATACCCCCTATCAACCGGAGATCGCTCAAGGCCGGCTCGAAGCGTTGCTGAATTTCCAGCAGCTGACCATCGACCTGACCGGCCTGGAACTGGCCAACGCCTCGCTGCTGGATGAAGCCACGGCGGCAGCCGAGGCCATGGCGCTGGCCAAGCGCGTGGCCAAATCCAGAAGTAACCTGTTTTTCGTCGATGAGAATTGCCACCCGCAGACCATCTCCGTCGTGCGGACCCGGGCCGAAGGGTTTGGTTTCGAGTTGATCATCGATGCTGTGGATAACTTGAAAAAACACCAGGTATTCGGCGCGCTGCTGCAATATCCCGACACCCACGGTGAAGTGCGCGATCTGCGCCCATTGATCGATCATCTGCATGCCCAGCATGCCTTGGCCTGTGTGGCGACCGATCTGCTAAGCCTGCTGTTGCTGACCCCGCCGGGGGAGCTAGGCGCCGACGTGGTGTTCGGTTCGTCCCAGCGCTTCGGCGTGCCCATGGGCTACGGCGGTCCCCACGCGGCGTTTTTTGCCAGTCGCGACGAGTACAAACGGGCGATTCCCGGGCGGATCATCGGCGTGTCGAAAGATGCGCGCGGCAACGTCGCCCTGCGCATGGCCCTGCAAACCCGCGAGCAACATATCCGCCGGGAGAAGGCCAACTCCAACATCTGCACCGCTCAGGTGCTGCTGGCCAATATCGCCAGTTTCTACGCGGTCTACCATGGACCGGAAGGGCTAAAACGGATTGCCCAGCGCGTCCATCGGCTGACCTGCATCCTCGCCGCCGGCCTGGAGCGTCACGGGATCACCCGTCTCAACCAGAATTTCTTCGACACCCTGACCCTGGAGGTGGGGGGCACTCAGACGGCGATCATCGAAAGTGCCCAGGCGGCGCAGATCAATTTGCGCATTCTCGGCCGTGGGCAGCTGGGACTGAGCCTCGACGAAACCTGTGACGAAACCACCGTGGCGAAGCTGTTCGATGTGTTTCTCGGTGCCGATCATGGGCTCAATGTCGACGACCTGGACGCTGAAACGCTGGTATCCGGCATTCCTGCCGGGTTGCAGCGCAGTACACCTTATCTGCGTCATCCGGTGTTCAACGCTCATCACAGCGAAACCGAAATGCTGCGTTACCTCAAACAGCTGGAAAACAAAGACCTGGCGCTCAATCAATCGATGATTCCGCTGGGCTCTTGCACCATGAAGCTCAACGCTACCAGCGAGATGATCCCCATCACCTGGCCGCAGTTCGCCAACCTGCATCCGTTTGTGCCGAAAGAGCAAGTGGTGGGTTATTCCTTGATGATCGAGGAGCTGGAGCGCTGGCTCTGCGCGATCACCGGTTTCGATGCGATCTGCATGCAACCCAACTCGGGCGCTCAGGGCGAGTACGCCGGGTTACTGGCGATTCGCAAATATCACGAGAGCCGCCATCAGGGCGCGCGGGATATCTGCCTGATCCCGTCATCGGCCCACGGCACCAACCCGGCTTCGGCGCAGATGGCCGGTATGCGGGTGGTGATCGTCGAGTGCGATGAGGCGGGTAATGTCGATCTGGATGATCTGAAGGAAAAGGCCACGGCGGCGGGGGATAAACTCGCCTGCCTGATGGCGACTTATCCTTCGACCCACGGGGTTTACGAGGAAGGCATCAGCGAGATCTGTGAAGTTATCCACAGCCATGGCGGTCAGGTGTACATGGATGGTGCCAACCTCAACGCGCAGGTTGGATTGGCACGGCCGGCAGACATCGGTGCCGACGTGTCGCACATGAACCTGCACAAAACCTTCTGTATTCCCCACGGCGGTGGCGGGCCGGGGATGGGCCCGATTGGCGTTCGGGCGCACCTGGCACCGTTTGTTGCCAATCACCCGGTAGTGCCAATCGATGGCCCGCTGCCGGAAAACGGCGCAGTGAGCGCGGCACCTTGGGGCAGTGCAAGCATTCTGCCCATCAGCTGGATGTACATCGCCATGATGGGGCCGCAACTGGCGGATGCGAGCGAGGTGGCGATTCTCGCCGCGAATTACCTGGCGCAGCATTTGGCCGGCGCATTTCCAGTGCTCTACACCGGGCGCAACGAGCGAGTGGCCCACGAATGCATTCTCGACTTGCGACCGCTCAAGGCACAGACCGGGATCAGTGAAGAGGACGTTGCCAAACGCCTGATGGACTACGGCTTCCATGCGCCGACCATGTCATTCCCGGTGCCGGGGACGTTGATGGTCGAACCGACCGAGAGTGAATCGAAGGCGGAGCTGGACCGTTTTATCGGCGCGATGCTGAGTATCCGCGCGGAAATCACCGAGGTGCAGAACGGCAACTGGCCGGCAGAGGACAACCCGCTGAAACGCTCGCCGCATACCTTGGCCGACATCACCGGGGTTTGGGAGCGGCCGTACAGCATCGAGCGGGCGGTGACGCCGGATGCTCACACCAAGGCCCATAAGTACTGGCCGGTGGTGAACCGCGTGGACAATGTCTACGGTGACCGCAACCTGTTTTGCGCGTGTGTGCCGGTGGATGAATACCGCTGAATTCACGAGAGATGAAGATCTAATGTGGGAGCGGGCTTTTGTGGCGAGGGAGCTTGCTCCCTCGCCCCCGCCTCGTTGGCCTGGGCCGACGTGCCGTCGCCGGCCTCGCTGGAGCGGCGCATGGCTTCGACCGCC
>NZ_JBNNVP010000074.1:0-15037 GCF_050280605.1 Pseudomonas sp. NPDC089918
TCAATCTGGAACAGGCGATTCGCATCCGTACCGGCGAAACCGATACCGACGCAATCTAAGCCGCCACAAACCCAACGCCCCAGGAGAAAACAATAAGAAAGGTCGAGGAACCTTGGCTTCCGAACACAGTATTTGAAGCACCTGCTCCGAAAGACGCGCCAGCATCCGCACCTTTACCCTGCTGCAGCAAAACCAGAGCAACTACGCCCAATGCACCCAGCAGATGAAAAACGACTACGACTGTTTCCAGCATTTTTTCAGTTTCCCGCGGCGCGACAAATCGCACCGAACTCATCTGCATTCAGGGAAGCCCCACCAATGAGCCCCCCATCGATATCCGGCATGCCGAACAGTTCGACCGCATTGGCCGCCTTCACGCTGCCGCCGTATAGAAGCCGCACACCTTGCGCGACTTCAGAATTCTCTGCCGCCAACTGAGCGCGAATGGCTGCGTGCACATCCTGCGCCTGTTGCGGCGAAGCAGTCAGCCCGGTGCCAATGGCCCAGACCGGCTCGTAAGCGATTACTGCCTTTGCAAAGACACCTACACCCAGCTCCTCAATGATACTGCCAAGCTGACGCCCGACAACCTCAAGAGTTTTTCCAGCTTCGCGCTCTTCGAGGGTTTCCCCTACGCACAACACCGGAATCAAGCCACATGCCTGCGCCGCTGCGAACTTGCGAATCAGCATTCCATCCTGCTCGCCCATTATCTGGCGGCGTTCGGAGTGCCCGACAAGCACCAGAGAACAACCTGCATCCACCAATTGACTTGGCGCAATTTCACCGGTCAATGCACCTTGCATGGATTCCACTGCAGAATTCTGCGCGCCGACCGAAATCGACTTACCTTTCAAGCCATCAATCACTTGATTGATATGCAAGCAAGACGGGAATACCGCGACATCAACACCGCTCGGCAAGGCCAGATGACTAAGGCCATTGATCAGCTCAGCGACGCTGGCGCGGGTACCGTGCATCTTCCAGTTACCAGCTACCATAGGGCGACGCATGCTGTACCTCGTCGGTCAAAGTGGGCGCAGATGTTACCCAACACAATCATGGCTGGCAAGCCGAAATCAGACAGAAACTTCAGTTACCAGTTTTGCCAGCTCTTCGGCGTAACCGCGAACCTGCGTTTCATCCTCACCCTCGACCATGACCCGCACCAGCGGCTCTGTCCCGGACTTGCGTAAAAGTACGCGCCCACGACCGGCCATCGCCTGAGTGACACGATCACTGGCCTCCTTGACGGTCGGATGTTCGAGTGGATTCGCACCACCGCCAAACCGGACATTGATCAGCACCTGAGGACACTTGCGCAACGCCTGACGGGACTGAGCCAGGCCTTCAGCTCGCCTCTTCAGCGCCATCAACACCTGCAGCGCAGCAATGATGGCATCACCGGTGGTGGTATGACTGAAGCAGACAATGTGCCCCGAGTTTTCCCCGCCCACCTGCCAATCGCGCTCCAGCAACTCGGAGATCACGTAACGGTCGCCAACGTTGGCGCGCACAAAAGGAATAGCCAGATCCGCCAAGGCCAATTCCAGCCCCAGGTTACTCATCAACGTACCGACCACTCCGCCCTGCAACTTGCCGCGCTCTTGCAGATCGCGAGCAATGATGAACAGCAACTCGTCGCCGTCGACGACAGCGCCAGTGTGATCAACCATCTGAACCCGGTCACCATCACCATCAAAGGCAATACCCAAATCGGCGTGCTCGGCCAATACGGCAGCTTGCAGCGGCTCCATATGGGTCGAACCGCAGTTTTCATTGATGTTCAGGCCGTCAGGATGAGCAGAAAGCACAACAACTTCAGCCCCCAGCTCACGGAACACACTAGGCGCCACTTTATAGGTCGCACCGTGGGCACAGTCGATCACGATCTTCAGCCCGGTAAAACTGGTGCCGGCAGGAACGCTGCTCTTGCAGAATTCGATATAACGGCCCGAGGCATCGTTGATTCGCGACACCTTGCCGATCTTGCTCGACTCAACCACGGTCATCGGGGTGTCGAGCAACTCTTCAATCATCAACTCGACTTCATCCGGAAGCTTGGTGCCCTTCCCGGAGAAAAACTTGATGCCGTTGTCGTCATGAGGGTTGTGCGAGGCGCTGATCACGATGCCGGCTTCAGCATGAAAAGTCCGCGTCAGATAGGCGATGGCCGGCGTCGGCATCGGCCCCAGAAGCATCACATCAGCACCTGCCGAGGTCAGTCCGGCCTCAAGCGCAGATTCGAACATGTAACCGGAGATCCGAGTGTCCTTGCCCACGAGCACCTTGCAGGCACCCATGCTACGAAATGCCATGCCTGCCGCCCAGCCAAGCTTGAGCATGAAATCAGGAGTAATCGGGTATTGACCGACTCGACCACGAATGCCGTCGGTGCCAAAGTATTTTTTGCTCATAAGTACTCCATCATTCTTATTCGGCTGATTCTACGGCGGCGATCATCCGCACCACATCGACGGTTTCGGCCACATCATGGACGCGCAATATACGCGCCCCCTTGATTGAAGCCAGTGCCGCGAGCGCCAAACCGCCATACAGGCGCTCCCCCACCGGCCGATTCAAGGCTTGCCCGATCATGCTCTTTCGCGAAACCCCGACCAACAGAGGCCGCCCCAAGGCATGCAAGGCCTCCATACGCTTAAACAGGCTCAGGTTGTGCTGCAAGGTTTTCGCGAAGCCGAAGCCCGGATCGAGAATGATCCGCTCGGCGGGGATGCCCACCAACGCGCACTGAACCATGCGCTCAGCGAGAAACTCGCCGACCTCTTTCGTCACATCCTGGTAGTGCGGATTGTCCTGCATGTCGCCCGGCTCACCGAGCATATGCATCAGACATACCGGCAAGCCGGTGGCCGCTGCCGCATCCAGAGCGCCATCTCGACGCAACGAACGCACATCATTGATCAAACCCGCCCCCAGCCTTGCGGTTTCACGCATGACTGCCGGCGTGGAGGTATCGACCGAGATAATCACATCGAGTTCACGATGAATACGCTCGACGACAGGCGCTACACGCTCCATCTCTTCAAGGGGGGAAACCGCCCTGGCACCGGGCCGGGTCGATTCGCCACCAACGTCGATCAGCGTCGCACCAGCCGCCACCATCGCCTCGGCGTGGCGCAGGGCCGCATCGAGCTGACTGTATTGGCCACCATCGGAAAAGGAGTCGGGAGTGACATTGAGAATGCCCATGACATGCGTCTGGGCCAAATCAAGAACCCGGTTACCGCAAGGCAACCGGGTCGAGGACTGAACAGAAGTCATTTCAAACCTTATACGTCAGCAGCCGGGCCACCGATGGGTGTTTCCGGACGCCCATCCTGCACCGCCGGAGGCGTGCCGGAAGTATCACTACCGCCAGACCAGTCGCGAGGCTCGCGAGGAGCACGACCGGCCATGATGTCATCGATCTGATCAGCATCGATCGTCTCGTACTTCATCAAGGCATCCGCCATGGCGTCAAGCTTGTCACGGTTATCCGTAAGGATCTGTTTGGCCGTGCCGTAGCACTGGTCAATGATGCTGCGTACTTCGGAGTCGATCAGTTTGGCTGTCTCGCCGGAGAAGCTGGCATGTTGACCACCGCCGCCACGACCGAGGAACACTTCGCCCTCTTCTTCGGCGTACATCAACGGACCGAGTTTCTCCGACAATCCCCACTTGGTCACCATGTTCCGTGCGATCTGGCTGGCACGCATGATGTCGTTGGATGCACCGGTGGTGACACCGTCGAAGCCAAGGGTCATCTCTTCAGCAATACGACCGCCGTACAGCGAGCAGATCTGGCTGATCAGCGCACGCTTGGACAGGCTGTAGCGATCTTCTTCCGGCAGGAACATGGTCACACCGAGCGCACGACCGCGCGGGATGATAGACACTTTGTAGACCGGATCATGCTCAGGTACGACGCGACCGACGATAGCGTGACCAGCTTCGTGATAAGCAGTGTTCTGCTTCTCTTTCTCGGACATGACCATGGATTTGCGCTCGGCACCCATCATGATCTTGTCTTTGGCCAGTTCGAACTCTTTCATCTCGACGATACGCTTGCCGGCACGGGCTGCGAACAACGACGCCTCGTTCACCAGGTTGGCCAGGTCGGCACCGGAGAAACCAGGAGTACCACGCGCGATCACGGCCGGAGCGACGTCGTCACCCATTGGCACTTTGCGCATGTGGACTTTGAGAATCTGCTCGCGACCACGGATATCCGGCAGACCGACCACGACCTGACGGTCGAAACGACCCGGACGCAGCAATGCAGGGTCCAGTACGTCGGGACGGTTGGTTGCTGCAATGACGATGATGCCGTCATTCATTTCGAAGCCGTCCATCTCCACCAGCAACTGGTTGAGTGTCTGTTCGCGCTCGTCGTGACCGCCGCCCATGCCGGCACCACGGTGGCGACCGACGGCGTCGATTTCATCGATGAAGATGATGCATGGCGCGTGCTTCTTCGCCTGCTCGAACATGTCACGAACACGACTGGCACCGACACCGACGAACATTTCGACGAAATCGGAACCGGAAATAGTGAAGAACGGCACTTTGGCTTCGCCGGCAATCGCCTTGGCGATCAAGGTTTTACCAGTACCAGGAGGACCGACCATCAGCACGCCACGAGGAATGCGACCGCCCAAACGCTGGAATTTGCCCGGATCACGCAGGAACTCGACCAGCTCGCCAACTTCTTCCTTGGCTTCGTCGCAACCGGCAACGTCAGCCAAAGTGGTTTTCACCTGATCTTCGGAGAGCAGGCGCGCCTTGCTCTTGCCGAAGCTCATTGGCCCGCCCTTTCCACCGGCGCCGCCCTGCATCTGCCGCATGAAGAACATGAATACGGCGATGATCACCAGGATCGGGAAGCTTGCGACCAGGAGCTGAGTCCAGATGCTTTGCTGTTCAGGTTGCTTGCCCTCGACTACCACGTGGTTATCCACGAGGTCGCCGATCAGGCCATTGTCCTGGATTGCCGGACGAATGGTCTTGAAGCTGTCGCCATCGTTGCGCTTGCCGGTAATCACGTAGCCATCAACTGCTACGCGCTCGACCTTGCCATCCTTGACCTGCTGGATGAAGTCGGAATAGTTGAGGGTCTGCGGCTCGTTAGGGCTGGAGAAGTTGTTCATCACTGTCACCAGGACAGCCGCGATGATCAACCACAGGATCAGATTCTTTGCCATATCGTTCAATTAACTACCCTCTGAAGCAAGCTCCGCTAATGGCGCGTGCTTCGCATGATATTCACCGGCCTAACTTACTACATTACCTACGGCTCTGGCAGGCGCCGTCTGTAACCCTTTGTGAAACACTTTCTACACAATATTCGCTAATGCTCACGGGGCGAAATACGAAAATCCTATCGACCCGCAAAAAAACCTCGATTTACTCACTACGGCCGCGGTAGCCCCAAGCCAGCATGTATTGCTCGCGGGAACTGCCACGGGAAGAGTCCGGCTTGATCATCTGGACCTTGTCGAATTTCTGACGAGCGTCCTTCACGTAAGCATCAAACCCTTCGCCCTGAAACACCTTGATCACGAAATTACCACCCGGCTTGAGTATCCGAGCCGCCAGATCAAGAGCCAGCTCACATAGAAACATGGCTTTTGGCATGTCCACCTCAGGCGTACCACTCATATTGGGGGCCATATCGGAAATCACAAGGTCCACCTGCGAATTACCCACGGCTTCAAGGATCTGAGCGAGCACTTCGTCCTGGGTGAAGTCACCCTGGATGAAAGTCACGTCCGGAATGCTGTCCATTTCCAGGATGTCCGAGGCGATCAGACGCCCCTGACCACCGATCAGCCGACTAGTGACCTGCGACCAGCCGCCGGGCGCCGCACCCAGGTCGACAACGCTCATACCCGGACGGATCAGCTTGTATTTCTCCTGGACCTCCAGAAGCTTGTAACTCGCACGCGAGCGGTAACCATCCTTCTGCGCCTGCTTCACATAGGGATCATTGACATGTCTTTTCAGCCAACCAAGGCTTGTCTTGGAACGCGCCATTGGGCACCTCGATGATAAGGGTCGTGATTAATTGGGCGGATCCACGAACCCTCGGGTAAAATGGCCGCCATTTTACAGAATCCAGACTAAAGGGTCAGATTATGCCGCTCACTCAAGAGCAGAAGAAACAGTACAAATCCATTGGCCACCATCTGAAACCAGTTTTGATCGTGGCTGACAACGGTTTGACTGAAGGTGTGTTAGCCGAACTTGAACGCGCTTTGGCGGATCACGAGCTGATCAAAATCAAGCTCAACATCCTCGATCGCGAATCGCGCCTGGCAGCCATTGCAGAACTCTGCAAGGCTGGCAAAGCCGATCTGGTTCAAGTCATCGGCAAGATGGCACTGATTTACCGCAAGAACTTCAGCGTCAACAAGCAGCTGTCGAACGTCCATCGCTTCAAGTGATGACAAGGGTCAAGGGTGTGCTTCGCGCACCCTCACACTCCATCCCGGCACCGGTTGCATCACCAGCACCAGCCCGGAAAATCCCAGAACAAGATAGCTGAACAGCTGCCAATGCGCCGCCTGCGGCCAGCCGACGTGGACCGCGAAATACATCGCGCCCCCATACAGCGCCATCAGCAGCAGTTGCCCACGAATATCGCGCCATAGACTGGCAAGGCCCTCGGCCTGAACCAGCACCAAAACCTGAAAAATCACACACGCTGCGGCAAATCCCACCATCAGCGTATTCAGCATGCCTGCAATTTCGTCGATCAGCAGCGGTGCCAGGCCTATTCGTCCCAGCACCGGCAGCAGACCGATGTGCAACAGCCACAGGCCGCCAACCCACAACATTTGGGTCAGCTGCCAAAGCATGGCGCCCGCACGCAACGGGCGCCTTCTTTCAGAGGTGGCGAACTTCGACAATCTCATACTCGATAACGCCACCTGGCGTTTTCACGGCGACCACATCACCCTCTTCCTTGGCGATCAAGGCGCGAGCCAGTGGCGAACCCACCGAAATCTTGCCGAGTTTGAAGTCAGCCTCATCCTCACCCACGATGTGGTAAGTGACGCGCTCATCCGTCTCGACGTTGGCGATTTCAACGGTGGTGCCGAAAATCACTTTGCCGGTATGAGGAATGGTCGTGACATCGATGATGACCTGATTCTGAATCCGACCTTCAATGTCACGAATCCGCGCCTCGACCATACCCTGCTGCTCGCGAGCAGCGTGGTACTCGGCGTTTTCCTTCAAATCACCCAACTCGCGGGCCGTACCGATGTCCTGGCTGAGCTTCGGACGGACGACCTTGGTCAGGTGAGCGTGTTCTTCTTCCAGGGCTTTCGCGCCCTGGACGGTCATTGGGTATTTGATCATGCCTTCAATCCTGCGTGTAAATCCTGCAAGCGGCGCACGGTCTTCTCGGGACCGAACTTCAGCGCTTCGCAGATAGCTTCGCCAGCAGCAATGGTAGTGGTGCAGTAGATCTTGTGCTGCAAGGCATTGCGACGAATGGAGTAGGAATCGGCGATCGACTGGCGACCTTCGGTGGTGTTAATGATCAGGGTGACTTCGTCATTCTTGATCATGTCGACCACATGCGGACGGCCCTCGGTCACCTTGTTCACACGACGCACTTTCAGGCCTGCGGCTTCGATCAGCTTGGCAGTACCGGCAGTGGCGACCACTTCAAAGCCCAAGTTGATCAGATCACGGGCCACGCCCGCAACCAGCGGCTTGTCATCGTCACGCACGCTGATGAACGCGGTACCGCCAGTCGGCAGCACTTCGCTGGCACCCATCTGGGCTTTGGCAAAGGCTTCGCCGAAGGTGTCACCCACGCCCATCACTTCACCGGTGGACTTCATCTCTGGGCCCAGGATCGGGTCCACACCAGGGAATTTGGCGAATGGGAACACCGCCTCTTTCACGCTGTAGAAGTTAGGAATGATTTCTTTGGTGAAGCCGATTTCTTTCAGGGTTTTGCCAGCCATGACGCGAGCCGCGATCATTGCCAGAGAAACACCGATGCACTTGGACACAAACGGTACGGTACGGGAAGCGCGCGGGTTGACTTCGATGACGTAGATGTCTTCGCCTTGCAGCGCCAACTGAACGTTCATCAGGCCGACAACGCCCAGTTCCAGGGCCATTTTCTTGACCTGTTCGCGCATCTCGTCCTGGATGTGAGCAGGCAGCGAGTACGGCGGCAGGGAGCACGCGGAGTCACCGGAGTGAACGCCGGCCTGCTCGATGTGCTGCATGATCGCGCCGATCACCACGTCGGTGCCGTCGCAGACCGCATCCACGTCCATTTCGATGGCGCAGTTGAGGAAGTGATCGAGCAGCACCGGGCTGTCGTTGGACACTTTCACCGCATCACGCAGGTAGCGCTTGAGCTCTTCTTCTTCGTAGACGATTTCCATCGCGCGACCGCCCAGCACGTAGGACGGACGAACCACCAGCGGGTAACCGATCTTGGCCGCGGCACGAATCGCTTCGTCTTCGCTGCGCACGGTGGCGTTTGGCGGCTGACGCAGGTTCAGACGCTCAACCATTTGCTGGAAGCGCTCACGGTCTTCGGCACGGTCGATGGCGTCAGGGCTGGTGCCGATGATTGGCACGCCGGCTTCTTCCAGTGCACGCGCCAGTTTCAGCGGGGTTTGGCCGCCGTACTGGACGATCACGCCTTTCGGCTTCTCGACGCGGACGATTTCCAGTACGTCTTCCAGGGTCACTGGTTCGAAGTACAGACGATCGGAGGTGTCGTAGTCGGTGGAAACGGTTTCCGGGTTGCAGTTGACCATGATGGTCTCGTAACCGTCTTCGCGCAGGGCCAGTGCCGCGTGTACGCAGCAATAGTCGAACTCGATGCCCTGGCCGATACGGTTTGGACCGCCGCCGAGGATCATGATCTTGTCGCGACCCGACGGCGCGGCTTCGCACTCTTCCTCGTACGTCGAGTAGAGGTAAGCAGTGTCGGTAGCGAACTCGGCCGCGCAGGTGTCAACGCGCTTGTAGACCGGGAAGATTTCCAGCTTGTGACGGTGGCGACGCAGAGCCTTCTCGGTCACGCCCAGCAGCTTGGCCAGACGCATGTCGGAGAAACCTTTGCGCTTGAGGCGGAACATCAAGTCGTGGTCGATGCTGGCCAGACCCAGGGTCTTGACCGTCTCTTCTTCCTTGATCAGGTCTTCGATCTGTACCAGGAACCACGGGTCGATCATGTTCATGCCGAAAATATCTTCGACCGACAGGCCGGCGCGGAACGCGTCAGCGACGTACCAGATACGCTCGGCGCCCGGCACGGTCAGTTCGCGCTTGAGGATGCTCATGCTTTCCGGGTTGCTCAGGTCGAGCTTCTCGTCCAGGCCGCAAACGCCCACTTCCAGGCCGCGCAGGGCTTTCTGCAGGGATTCCTGGAAGGTCCGGCCGATGGCCATGACTTCACCGACCGACTTCATTTGAGTGGTCAGGCGTGCGTCGGCTTTCGGGAATTTCTCGAAGGCGAAGCGTGGCAGCTTGGTGACGACGTAGTCGATGGACGGCTCGAAGGACGCCGGGGTCTTGCCACCGGTGATGTCGTTCGACAGCTCGTCGAGGGTATAACCGACGGCCAGTTTTGCCGCGACCTTGGCGATCGGGAAACCGGTGGCTTTCGAGGCCAGGGCCGAGGAACGGGATACCCGCGGGTTCATCTCGATGACGACCATGCGGCCGGTGTCCGGGCAGATGCCGAACTGGACGTTGGAACCGCCAGTCTCGACGCCGATCTCGCGCAGTACCGCCAGGGAGGCGTTACGCAGGATCTGGTATTCCTTGTCGGTCAGGGTCTGTGCTGGCGCAACAGTGATCGAGTCACCGGTGTGCACGCCCATCGGGTCGAAGTTTTCGATGGAGCAGACGATGATGCAGTTGTCCTTCTTATCGCGGACAACCTCCATTTCGTACTCTTTCCAGCCGATCAGCGATTCGTCGATCAGCAGCTCTTTGGTCGGCGACAGGTCCAGACCGCGAGCGCAGATTTCTTCAAACTCTTCACGGTTGTAAGCGATACCGCCACCAGTGCCGCCCATGGTGAAGGACGGACGAATGATGCACGGGAAGCCGAGACGCTCGAGAACCGCGTTGGCCTCTTCCATGCTGTGGGCGATACCCGAACGCGGGCAGTCCAGACCGATGGATTTCATCGCCTTGTCGAAGCGCGAACGGTCTTCGGCCTTGTCGATGGTGTCAGCGTTGGCGCCGATCATTTCTACGCCGAACTTCTCCAGAACGCCTTCGCGCTCCAGGTCCAGTGCGCAGTTCAGAGCGGTTTGGCCACCCATGGTTGGCAGCAGCGCGTCCGGACGCTCTTTCTCGATGATCTTGGCAACGGTCTGCCACTTGATCGGCTCGATGTAGGTGGCGTCGGCCATGGCCGGGTCGGTCATGATGGTGGCCGGGTTGGAGTTCACCAGGATGACGCGGTAACCCTCCTCGCGCAGGGCTTTACAGGCCTGGGCGCCGGAGTAGTCGAATTCGCAGGCCTGGCCGATCACGATCGGGCCAGCGCCGAGAATCAGGATGCTTTTAATGTCTGTACGTTTTGGCATGGGTTGTCACTCAAATCCGCAGGTCAGTCGGCAAGCCGTCTTGTTCAATCTCTGAAGCCTTGAGGGGGCCACCGGTTTCGGGACCGCCCTCAGGCTTCGCTACATCAGGGCGAGCGATTAGCGTCGCTTGGCCATTTCGTTGATGAAGCGATCAAACAGTGGCGCTACGTCGTTCGGGCCAGGGCTGGCTTCAGGGTGACCCTGGAAGCTGAAGGCGCTCTTGTCGGTACGCTCGATGCCTTGCAGGGTGCCGTCGAACAGCGATTTGTGGATCGCCCGAACGTTGCCTGGCAGGGTCGCTTCGTCTACCGCAAAACCGTGGTTCTGGCTGGTGATCATCACCACACCGCTGTCCAGATCCTGGACCGGGTGGTTGGCACCGTGGTGGCCATGGCCCATTTTCAGGGTCTTGGCGCCGGAGGCCAGAGCCAGCAGTTGGTGACCGAGGCAGATGCCGAACACCGGAATCTCGGTTTCCAGCACGTCCTTGATTGCCTGGATCGCGTAGTCGCATGGCTCAGGGTCGCCCGGGCCGTTGGACAGGAACACACCGTCAGGCTTCAGTGCCAGCGCTTCGGCGGCCGGAGTCTGTGCAGGCACCACGGTCACGCGGCAACCGCGCTCGACCAGCATGCGCAGGATGTTGACCTTGACGCCGTAGTCGTAGGCCACCACGTGGTACGGCAGATCGGAAGCGTCGATAGTCGCGTGGCTGTCGGTTTTCAGATCCCAGACAGTCGAGCGCCACTCGTACTTCTCTTTGGTGCTGACGACTTTTGCCAGGTCCATGCCTTTAAGGCCAGGGAAACCCTGAGCGGCGGCGATGGCGGCTTCTTCGGAAATGTTGTCACCGGCCATGATGCAGCCGTTCTGCGCGCCTTTCTCACGCAGGATGCGTGTGAGGCGGCGAGTGTCGATACCGGCGATAGCCACCACATTGTTGGCTTTCAGGTAGTCGGACAGTGACATCGTGTTGCGCCAGTTGCTCGCAACCAGTGGCAGGTCACGGATGACCAGACCAGCGGACCAGACGCGGTCGGACTCGGCGTCTTCCGGCGTGGTGCCGGTATTGCCGATGTGCGGGTAAGTCAGGGTAACGATTTGTTGGGCGTAGGAAGGATCGGTAAGGATTTCCTGATAGCCGGTCATTGCGGTGTTGAACACCACCTCACCAACGGTTTGACCGTCGGCTCCAATGGCTTCGCCGCGAAAAATGCTGCCATCAGCAAGGGCGAGTATGGCTGGCTTAGTCAAGAAGACCTCCCGTAAATAAAGCCTGAAAGGGCGATCGCAGGTTGTAAAAAAGCGGAGTGACGTATGGACACGTCACCCCGCTTCTTCACCGAATTATTCTGCGCGCTTTTAGTGGACACACTAAAGCTGTAGCTTACAGAAAAAGGCATTTTTGGTCTACCGCCAATGAGCCCTAAAGGCCGGAGAATGCGACAGGACGTCGCTTGGCGGAACAAAACCGGGCCCAAACGCTGAGTTTGAACCCGATTTCGGGCACATCTTACCGCAGGTCGAGCACGTCTTGCATGTCGTAAAGGCCTGGCTCACGACCATCCAGCCACAAAGCTGCACGTACCGCACCCTTGGCGAAGGTCATGCGACTGGATGCTTTGTGAGTGATTTCCAGTCGCTCGCCTTCACAGGCGAACAGCACCGTATGATCACCGACCACATCCCCACCGCGAACAGTCGCGAAGCCGATCGTTTCACGCTCACGCACACCGGTGTGACCTTCACGACCATAGACCGCAACCTTCTGCAGGTCACGATCCAGCGCGCTGGCGATCACCTCGCCCATGCGCAGAGCCGTACCTGAAGGCGCATCGATCTTGTGCCGATGATGAGCCTCGATGATTTCGATGTCAGCCTCATCACCCAGCACACGAGCCGCCATATCGAGCAGCTTCAGCGACAGGTTTACACCAACACTGAAATTGGCCGCGAACACAATCGCAATATCCTTGCTCGCCTCGGCCAGCAACTGCTTCTGCGCCGCGTCCAGCCCCGTGGTGCCGATCACCATGGACTTGCCCGCCTTACGGCAGAACTCCAGGTTTTTCAGCATCACTTCCGGGAGCGTGAAGTCGATCAACACATCGAACTCATCAGCCACCGCATCCAGCTTACCGGACAGCGGCACACCGATTCGCCCCAGCGATGCCAGCTCACCGGCATCCACGCCAATCAGCGTGCTGCCGGGGCGCACGATGGCTGCTGTCAGGCCGGTCAGCGGCGCGCGTTGCTGCACCGCTTCGACCAGAATCTTGCCCATACGCCCGGCAGCGCCCATCACAGCTATACGTCGCATGCCGACTCCTTACAAATCGCCGAAGAAGCGCTTCACGCCTTCGAACCAACCAGTGGTTTTCGGCGAATGACTGTTGTCGCCCGCCAGGGAGCTGCGCAACTCCTCCAGCAATTCGCGCTGACGACGACCCAGGTTGACCGGGGTTTCGACCGCCACGCGGCACATCAGGTCACCAGCACCGCCACCACGAACCGGCGCGACGCCTTTGCCGCGAACACGGAACTGCTTACCGGTCTGAGTCCCTTCCGGAATCTTCAGCTTGACCCGACCATCAAGGGTCGGAATCTCCAGTTCGCCACCCAGCGCTGCATCGACGAAGCTGATTGGCACTTCGCAGAACAGGTGCTTGCCGTCACGCTGGAAGATCGCGTGCACGCGCACGTTGATTACCACGTACAAGTCGCCGGTCGGGCCACCCTGTGCACCCGCCTCGCCTTCGCCAGACAAGCGAATACGGTCGCCAGTATCGACACCGGCCGGCACTTTCACCGACAGGGTCTTGTACTCTTCGACACGACCTTCGCCGTGGCAGGAATCGCACGGATCGGAAATGATCTTGCCTTGGCCATGGCAGCGCGGGCAGGTCTGCTGCACCGAGAAGAAGCCCTGCTGCATGCGTACCTGACCGATACCGCCGCACGTCGGGCACGTGATCGGCGAGGAGCCTTTCTTGGCGCCCGAGCCATCGCACGGCTTGCAGTTGACCAATGTCGGAACGCGGATATTCACGGTCGTGCCGCGCACCGCTTCTTCCAGGTTCAGCTCCAGGGTGTAACGCAGATCGCTGCCGCGCTGAGCGCCGCCACGAGCACCGCCGCGACCGCCACCGAAGAAGTCACTGAAGACATCGCCAAAGATGTCGGAGAAATTCTGACCGCCAAAACCGGCACCGCCGCCACCCATGCTCGGGTCGACACCGGCATGACCGTACTGGTCATAGGCCGCGCGCTTGCTGGAATCGGACAGCACTTCGTAGGCCTCGTTGGCCTCCTTGAACATATCTTCCGACGCTTTGTCATCGGGATTACGGTCTGGGTGGTGCTTCATCGCCAGGCGACGGTAGGCCTTTTTCAGGTCCGCTTCGCTTGAACCACGCTCAACACCCAATACTTCGTAATAGTCACGCTTTGCCATAAGTCTTTGCACTCTTAAGGACGTTCGGCAAACCTCTCCTGAGCCTCGCCAAACTCGTTGAGCCCCAATACAGGCCCGGACCCAACTCACGTCAATTCAACGATCCTGGTCTTTGATTCGATGCGGTACTTTCGACTCGAAAAGCAGGAGCATTTCCGGCCATACCATCAGCACCCGAACGGTTGTCGCATGCTGTAAAAATTCGCTAACTCCAGACACGCCAACGCGGGAGCAAGCTCCCGCGCGGCGACATCCTACCAGTCACCGCCTGAAGGCAGTCAACCGGGCGACCAACAACTTACTTGTGGTCTTTGACTTCTTCGAACTCGGCATCGACAACGTCGTCAGCTTTTTCAGCTTTCTCGTCGTGCGGTGCCGCGCCTTCAGCTGGCTGAGCCTGGTCGGCGTACATCTTCTGAGCCACTGGCGCGGAGACTTTGGACAGCTCTTCAACCTTGGCTTCGATAGCGGCCTTGTCGTCGCCTTTGATGGCGGTTTCCAGGGCAACTACAGCGGCTTCGATTGCAGTCTTCTCTTCAGCGCTCACTTTATCGCCAGCATCAGCGACCATTTTGCGCGTCGAGTGAACCAGGGCATCGCCTTGGTTACGGGCGCTGGCCAGCTCTTCGAACTTGCGGTCTTCTTCAGCGTTCACTTCAGCATCGCGAACCATCTGCTGAATTTCTTCCTCGGACAGACCGGAGTTGGCCTTGATCACGATCGACTGAGTCTTGCCGGTAGCCTTGTCTTTCGCGCCGACGTGCAGAATGCCGTTGGCGTCGATGTCGAAGGTCACTTCGATTTGTGGCACGCCACGTGGTGCTGGTGGAATCTCGGCCAGGTCGAACTTGCCCAGGGACTTGTTCTGTGCGGCTTGCTTACGCTCACCTTGCAGTACGTGAATGGCCCTGAATAATCAGGGCTTTGTCGGTACAAATATGGCGGAGGCGATGGGATTCGAACTCATGGACCTGTTACAGTCGACGGTTTTCAAGACCGT
>NZ_JBNNVP010000075.1:0-14845 GCF_050280605.1 Pseudomonas sp. NPDC089918
TCGATCGACAACATGTTTGTCTTCGTGATGATTTTCAGCTACTTCGCCGTACCTGCGGAGTTACAGCGTCGAGTGTTGTTGTACGGTGTGCTCGGGGCCATCGTGATGCGTGGGGTGATGATTCTCGCCGGTGTGTGGCTGGTGTCACAGTTCGCGTGGTTGTTGTATGCGTTCGGTGTGTTCCTGATCATCACCGGAATCAAGATGCTGGCATTCGCCCATCAGCGGCCTGACCTCAATAAAAACCCCTTATTGCGCTGGATACATAGCCATCTGCGCGTCACCGACGAGTTTCATGGCGAGCGTTTTTTTGTAATGCAAAACAGTCGGTACTGGGCGACGCCGATGTTTCTGGTGCTGGTGCTGATCGAGGCGAGCGATCTGATGTTTGCGGTCGACAGTATCCCGGCAATCTTCGCCATTACCACCGACCCGTTCATTGTGTTCACCTCGAACATCTTCGCGATCATGGGCCTGCGCGCCTTGTACTTTTTGCTGGCCGACATGGCTGACCGCTTCCACCTGCTCAAATACGGTTTGGCGATCGTGCTGGTGTTCATCGGCGCCAAGATGACGCTGATGCCGTGGCTTCACATGCCGGTTGAATGGTCGCTGGCCGTTGTCGGCGGGATCATACTGACTTCGGTGCTGTTGAGTCTGATCTTGACCCGCAAGGAGGATCAAATGCGCTCCCTGTAGGAGCTGCCCACGATACCTTTCCTGTCTTATCTTCCGGTGTTGCGGTGGTATTGGCCTGCCCTCAACTGGTAGCCTGTACGTCCCTGCCTGCATGTCTCTGATGGATCATCGGCGCGCGAAGACGCCGCGATGATCACTGCCCCCTTTTTAATCAGACAACGGTGACTCTTTTGACCAGCAGCACCCCCGCATTTGCCCGTGACATCGACGGCAAAGCCATCTCTGCCCAGGTTCTCGACGAAGTCCGGGAAGAAGTTCTGGCCCTGGCCGGCCAGCAAATCTATCCCGCCCTTGCGGTCCTGTTGGTCGGTGACGACCCGGCCAGCCACGTTTATGTGCGCAACAAACTGCTGCGCGCCAAGGAAGTCGGTATCCGCTCCCTTGAATACCGCCTGCCGGAAACCGCCAGCCAGACCCAGGTTCTGGAGCTGATTGCGCAACTCAACGCCGATCCCACGGTGACCGGCATCCTGGTGCAATTGCCCTTGCCGGACTCTATCGATGAGCAGGCAGTGATTCATGCCATCGACCCGATCAAGGACGTGGACGGTTTTCATCGGGAAAACGTCGGTGGGCTGGTGCAAGGCATGGAGGTCCTGACCCCGTGCACGCCCAGTGGCTGCATGCGCCTGCTGCACGAGACCTGCGGTGATGACTTGAGCGGCTTGCACGCGGTGGTCATCGGCCGTTCGAACATTGTCGGCAAACCGATGGCGACCTTGTTGTTGCAGGCCAACTGTTCGGTCAGCGTGGTGCATTCGCGCAGTGTCGACGCCCCGGCGTTGTGCCGGTTGGCGGATATCGTGGTTGCGGCGGTGGGCCGGCCAGAGTTGATCGACGCCAGTTGGCTCAAGCCCGGTGCGGTGGTGATCGATGTCGGTATCAACCGCATCGCCAGCGAATCCGGCGATCGTCTGGTGGGCGATGTCGACTATGCCAGCGCCCGCACTGTCGCCCGGGCGATCACCCCGGTGCCGGGTGGCGTCGGGCCGATGACCATTGCCTATCTGCTGAAAAACACCCTGATCGCCAGCCAGTTGCAACGCGCCGCACAGGCCCGCGGGCAGCAGCCTGTGGACGACTTGGCGTTGAACTGACACAACGCACAGTCAGCTAAGGCGCGGAACCTGTGGGAGCGGACTGTGGCGAGGGGGCTTGCCCCCGTTGGGCCGCGCAGCGGACCCAAGACCTACGAGCGCTACGCACTCGAACGGGGGCAAGCCCCCTCACCACACAAGCCCGCTCCCACAGGGGATTGCTTAACCATGATCAGGCGTCGAGGACGTAGTTACTTCCCGGCGTGCAGCACCTGTGCTTGCGGCATCGCCGAAGAGTGATGGTTGAGAATCTTCCACTGCCCGCCCACTTGTTCATAGACGAAGGTGTAGCGCGCCTGCACCTGACGGATCTTGCCATCGGCCTCGGTCAGGAAAAAGGTATAGACGCCGCTGTCCATCGCCACATTGGCGCCCAATGGACGGATCTCACGGTAGTTGATCTGGCCCACCGGCTTGAGCGCCATGAAGTGATCGAAGTAGTCCTTGATCTGTGCCGGCGTGGTGCGCACCTTGTTGGAAACCGTCGGCTGCAACACGGCGTTCGGCGCATACAAGTCGACCACGCTCTGAACATTGCCGCTCTTCAACGCGCTGTTCCATTGGTCGAATAATGCGGCGATTTCGCGATCCTTCACATTGGCGGGCTGTTCGGCCACGCTGCTGTAAACGTAAGGCACTGCCTCCAACGCCTGGGCCAACGGGGCGGTAAGGGCGAAAAACAGGGCGATGGCTGAGGTCTTGAATTTCATTGCGCTATTCCAATGGTGGTCGATGGCCACACTGTGCCGCTCGAAACGTCGCCCGCCATCGGCCAACCGGAGTCATTTGCCTATGCCATTCGGCAGATAGCGCCCTGCCCCGTCAACAAGGTTTAATGACGCCCCAGCCCGAACGGGCGCGCCTGCGCCGGAATATGCCCATGCAAAACCCTGATCATGACCCCGGTAGCGCCCTGGCCATTCGCACCCAGTATCGGCAATCGCAAAGTCGCGCCGCGCGACTGCGGTTGCTGGTGGATACCGGCCAGGAGCTGACGCAACTGGCCCCCGAAGCCATGCGTCAACGGGTGCTGCAACGGGCCTGCGCCTTCCTCGCGATGGACCACGCGTTACTGCTGGAATGGGACGTGGATGCGCAGGTCAGGACCACCGCCAGTCACGGCAGCCGTGATCGTTTATGCAGCCTCGAACACCTCGCCGATACCGCGATGCGCACCCCGCAATGGCAGGAGCAGCCGAGCGCGGTCCTGCCCAATGTGCTGCGGGTGCCTTTGCGCGGCGGCGATGGCGCGGCCTTCGGTGCGTTGGTGCTGGCCAACAGTGTCAGCATCAGTGCACCGGACACCGAGGACCTCGAATCCCTGCAATTGCTCGCCACCCTGCTGGCCGCGCACCTGGAAAACCAGCGGTTGCTGGATGCACTGGTGGCCCGCGAGCGCACCATGTCCGATCTGGTCCACAGGCTGTTCAGGGCACAGGAAGACGAACGCAAACGCATGGCTTACGACCTGCACGACGGCCTGGCGCAAACCCTCGCCGGGCTGCATCAGCGCCTGCAAGGTTTTGCCGGCCGCTGCCCGCCACTGCCCGACGAACTCGGCGCAGACTTACAGACGATTCTTGCATTGGCCCAGCATTGTGTCGGTGAAGGCCGGCAATTGATCAGCGGCCTGCGCCCGACAGTGCTCGACGACTTTGGCTTGCTGAAGGCGGTCGACAAAGAAGCGGATCGCCTGCGCGACGCCGGGATCAAAGTGAACTGGAGCACACGTTGCGAAGCACGTTTGCCCAGCCAGGTGGAAATCGCCCTGTTCCGGATCGCCCAGGAAGGCATTAACAACATTCTCAAGCATGCGCAGGCCAGCCACGTCGTCCTTGCGCTGGAACTGCACGAAGGACTGGCCTCGCTACGGCTGGACGACAACGGCAAAGGTTTTGCCATGGAACAACGACTCGACACCTGCGGCGCCCGGCACTTGGGGCTCGCGGCGATGAAGGAACGCGCAAGCCTGCTGGGCGGCGATTTCACTTGCGTCAGCCATGTGCATGGCGGGACGCAACTGCGCGCCACCGTACCCTCCGACCTCAATGGAACAGCTCAATGACTGAAGTTTTACGTCTGGTTCTGGCGGACGATCATGAGGTCACCCGAACCGGTTTCGTCGCGCTGCTGGCGGGCCATCCGCAATTCGAAGTGGTCGGCCAGGCCCGCGATGGCCAGGAAGCGGTAGACGTGTGCGAACGTCTGCTACCCGACATCGTCATCCTCGACATTCGCATGCCCGTGCTCAATGGGTTGGGCGCGGCGCGAATTCTTCAGCAGCGCCTGCCGGCCCTGAAAGTGGTGATCTTCACCATGGACGACAGCCCGGATCACCTGGAAGCGGCGATGAATGCCGGTGCCGTGGGTTACCTGCTCAAAGACGCCAGCCGCAATGAAGTGATTGACGCCCTGCAACGCGTCGCCGCGGGCGAGGAAGCCCTCAATAGCGCCGTCAGCGCCCGCCTGCTACGGCGCATGACCGAACGCAACGCCAGTGGCGCCGCGCCTGCCGAAACTTTGACCGCCCGCGAACGGCAGGTCCTCGGGTTGGTAGCCAGCGGCTTCAGCAATCGTGAAATCGGCGAAGAACTCGGTATCACCACGGGCACGGCCAAAGCGCACGTGGAACGGGTCATCGGTAAACTCGGCGCCGCCGACCGAACCCAGGCGGCCGTTCGTGGCATGGCCCTGGGGCTGGTGACCCAGTCATGAAGGTTTCAAATGCTCGACGCTGGGCCGATCTGCCATTACGCGGCAAAGCCCTCGTGGTGATTTCCCTGCCGTTGGTCATCCTGTTGCTCTCGCTGGTGCTGATCTACATCACCGAACGCCAGACCGCACGCGCGGAAGAGGACGTGCGCCGGGTGCTGCTGGTACAAGGCGACATTCAGGCCGTGCATACCCTGCTCGCCGAGGCCGCCGCCAGCGTGCGCGGCTATCTGCTGACCCGCCGCGAGGATTTCCTGCCGGGTTATCGACAAGCCAAGCCCTTGATCGAATCAGCCCTGCGACGGCTCGACAGCAACGTTCGCGATGAGCGGGTGCGCAAACATCTGGAGGCGATCACCCCATTGATCGAGACCAAGGTCGAGGGTCTGGTTGAACTGCTCGACGATCGCAGCGCCACACCCGAGTCGATCACCACCATCCTGATCAACAACAAGCACATCCTCGACGAACTGCGCGAACGCATCAGCGCCATGCGCACCCTCGAGGATACTTTGCTGGCCGAGCGTACCGCGGCCGCTGCCTCCACTCGACAGCGGTTGTTGTTCTCCACCCTGCTGGCCGCGGCCTGCGGGTTGTTCGGCGCCATCGTGGCGGTACTGTTTCTGTCCAAGGGCATCGTCGCCCGGGTCAAACAGGTCCAGGGCAACGCACAACGACTGGCACTCGGTCAGCCGTTACTGCCGCAACCGCCGGAGAACGATGAGATTGGTCAATTGGGCACGCGCCTGGTCGAAGCCGGGCTGTTGCTGGCTGAACGTGAACGGGCGTTGCGCGACAACGAAGAGCGCCTGCGGCTGATCATCGACGGGGTGAAGGACTACGGTATTTTTGCCCTCGACACACAGGGCTTCGTCACCAGTTGGAATGCCGGCGCCGAACGGATCAAGGGCTACACGGAACAGGAGATCGTCGGCCAGCATTTTTCGGTATTTTATCTGTCGCAAGAATGCCCGCAGCATCCCGACATGGCGCTGCGCGAGGCCACTCGCGACGGTCATTACATGGAAGAGGCCTGGCGTTGTCGCAAGGATGGCAGCCGCTTCTGGGCCAGCGTGGTGATTACCGCGCAATACGACAGCAGTGGCGCCCTGCGCGGATTTTCCAAGATCACCCGCGACATCACTGATCGCCGTGCGGCCGAGATAGCGCTGAGCACCGCACGGGAAGAAGCCGAACGCGCCAGCCGCGCCAAAAGCGAATTCCTGTCGCGCATGAGCCACGAACTGCGTACCCCGCTCAACTCCATTCTCGGCTTCGCACAACTGTTGGACATGGACTCACCCAAGGGCCAGCGGGCACAGATCGGTCACATCCTGCGGGCCGGACAACACCTGCTGACCCTGATCAACGAGGTGCTGGACATCGCCAAGATCGAAGCCGGGCGCCTGCCACTGAACGTTGAAGCCGTGCCCTTGGCGGTGGTGCTGCAAGAAGCCCTGACGCTGGTTTCCCCCATGGCTTGCGACGCCGGCATCCAATTGGTCGATTTGCCGATGCTGGCCGCTGACAGCGGGATCGTCGCCGATCGGCAACGCCTGGTTCAGGTGCTGCTGAACCTGTTGTCCAACGCGATCAAATACAACCGGCCCCGGGGCCAGGTGCACATCGAAGTCAGGGTTATTCAACAGCGAATTGCCGTGTCAGTCTGCGATACCGGCAAGGGCATTGCGGCCGATCGACTGGAGCAACTGTTCAAGCCATTCGAGCGTCTGGAGACCGATCCGAACGTGGAAGGCACAGGTCTGGGCCTGGCTTTGAGCAAGAGTCTGCTGGAAATGATGAACGGCAGCCTGACCGTCAAAAGCCAACCCGGCGAAGGTTCCAGTTTCACCCTGGAACTGCCCTTCGTACGCTTGCAGCCAGTCACCGAGCCACCGGTTGCACGAATCAGTCACCCCACGGTCACAGCCGCCCTCGCCGCTCCCGATTACCAGGGCAAAGTGCTGTGCATCGAAGACAATCTCTCGAGCCTGGCCCTGATCGAAACCCTGCTGCAACGGCGACCGCACATCCAATTGCTCTCAAGCATGCAGGGGCAAATGGGTCTGGACCTGGCCCGTCAACATGCGCCGCAGCTGATCTTGCTCGACGTGGCGCTGCCGGATCTGGATGGTTTCAATGTGCTGCAACGCTTGCGTCAGTCGTCCGTCACCCGTGCCATTCCCGTGCTGATGATCACCGCCGATGCCAGTGACCTCACGCATCTGGCCTTGCTGGAAGCGGGAGCGACGGCGGTGCTGACCAAGCCGATTAACATCCCTTCATTCCTCGCCCATCTTGACCAGCATCTACCGGAGCCCGTGTGAACACCGACCTGCGCATTCTGATCATCGACGACCAGCGGCCCAACCTCGACTTGATGGAGCAGCTGCTTGTCCGCGAAGGGCTGACCAATGTACTGAGCAGCACCCAGCCGCTGCGAACCCTGGACCTGTTCAACAGCTTCGAGCCTGACCTGGTGATTCTCGACCTGCACATGCCGGAGTTCGACGGCTTTGCCGTACTGGAACAACTCAACCGGCGCATCCCGAGCGGCGAATACCTGCCAATCCTCGTGCTCACCGCCGACGCCACCCGCGATACCCGCCTGCGCGCGCTGGCCCTGGGCGCCAAAGACTTCATCAGCAAGCCACTGGACGCCCTGGAAACCATGCTGCGCGTCTGGAACCTGCTCGAAACCCGCGCGCTGTATAAAGCCTTGCGTACTTTGGTCCCGGCGGATCAGATCGAGTTGCTGCGCCAGTTAAAGCCGCACCCAGTTAGCTGACTGAAGGGGCGGAATCACTGACGCTTTGCTACTGAACGTCAGGTCACGGGGCTGGCTCGGTATTTTGGCGACCGGCTGTAGAAAGCCCAGCAAGGCCTGCTGGGTATCATTCCAGGCCGTCGGGTGTTCCATATCGAGGAAGTGCCCGGCGTTCTTGATGGTCTGAAATTGAGCCTGACGGCTATGAGCGCCAAAAAGACGGGCGTCTTCCACCGAGGTGTACTCATCCCGTTCGCCGTTGATAAACAGCAGCGGAACTTCGATGGCATCGGCACAGGAAACGTAGCAATGAGTGTCCTGAGTCAGCACTTCGTTGACGTGAAAATGCATCTGCCGGTATTCGTGTTCGTCAAGGCTGCTGACATGGCGTTCGTTGAAACGCTTGAACAGCGACGGCAGATGCTTGCCGATCGTGCTGTTGATCAAGCGCCCGACATTGCGCCGATCACAGGCCTGGAGGAAGTGCCGGCCACTCTCCAGATAATCGCGCATCGGCGTATTGATTCGCGCCGCGAATGAACTGATCACCGCTTTTTCGATTCGTCGTGGGTGCTGGGCCAGCGCCAACAAAGTCGCCGCGCCGCCCCAGGAAAAGGACAGCACATGCTGCGCCCGAAAGTGCTCGATCAACTCCAGCAATATTTCGGCTTCGTCTTCCTTGCGGATCGGCAGGTCATGCTGGTTGTATTGTTTCGATTGACCGGCGTAGGGCTGATCGTAGAGGACTACATTGAAGCGTGGCCGCAGGTAGCGCACCGTTTGGGCAAAAGATGCGGTCGTTGCCAGCGAGCCGTTGACCAGAATAATGGTCTTGTCGGCGGTGGCGTTGAGGTAATGCTCGGTATAAACCCTGTACTTCTTACCAATCTGGACGATCGCGGTTTTCAACGTCATTTCATTCTATTCCTTGAACAAATTGGATCAGACACACAGCTTGATTGACCGTCCGGCTTCCTCCGGGCAAGCCTGACAGCACAAACCAGCGACAACGGTACAAGGGCGCTGAGATGAACGCTATGACCAACAAGTCACAAACCGACCAATGGCTCAGTCAAGCAGAGATTCTTCCGTTTGCAAGTATGCAAATTCGAAATTGACTGCACTGACGCACTGCTGACATCCGCCTATGATTGTTCATTGCCCCCGTCTTTTCATATCAGGGCCTTGCGCTTCCCGCCCCTCCCATCCAATGAGGAGTTGAAAGATGTCGCTGACGCTTTACTACCATCCACTGGCGTCGTTCTGTCACAAAGTACTCATCGCGCTCTACGAAAACGGCATCGAATTCGAGAGAAGAATCATCGATCTCGGTGACCCTGCCGACAGCGCAGAACTTCAGGCATTGTGGCCAATCGGAAAGTTTCCAATAATTTTTGACGCTGTTCATCAGCTGAACCTGCCGGAGTCCAGCATCATCATCGAGTACCTGGATAGACGATTTCCAGGCACGCACAATCTGGTTCCAGACGATTGGGAGACCGCGCTGGAAGTCCGATTATGGGATCGCTTTTTCGACCATTATGTACAAGTGCCGATGCAACAGATTGTCAGTGATCGGCTACAGGCGACCAACGGCGATTTGACCAAAGAGCGATCCATGCTGAAAACGGCCTACAACATGCTTGAACGCCGGATGGCATCCAGAATCTGGGTGGCCAGCCCGGCCTTCAGCATGGCCGATTGCGCCGCTGCCCCGGCACTTTTCTATGCCAGGACGCTCGTGCCATTTCCCGATGACTACGGCCACTTGCGTGCCTATTTCGAGAGGTTGGTACAGAGACCATCATTTCAACGGGTGATTGACGAAGCAAGGCCGTGGTTTTCGTTCTATCCGTTTGCGGAGGCCCTCGAGCAACGGTTTCGCCAGGCGCCGGACAACGCATGATCCGCGTCCATAGGCTTCGCGCCTGATACCAGTCGGTACGAAGCGCGAAGGACAGTCACCGATTTGTTCGGGAATACGCGATCAAAAACGCGGTTTGATCGTCTTCCACTCCGGCTTGTAACGCTGCATCTGTTTCACGTCATCGCGTTGACGAATGCCGCAGCTCAGGTATTGATCATGCAGCTTGCCCAGTTGATCGTGATCCAACTCAAGACCCAACCCAGGCGCACGGGTGATTTTCACGCAGCCATCGACGATGGATAGCTTGCCGCCCTTGATCACCTCTTCGTCCGGTTCCTGCCAGGGGTAATGAGTGTCGCAGGCGTAATCGAGATTGGGCACTGAAGCGGCGACATGTGCCATGGCCATCAGGCTGATGCCCAAGTGCGAATTGGAGTGCATAGACATGCCAAGGCCGAAGGTGTCGCACATTTTTGCCAACGCCTGGGTGTCCCGCAGACCACCCCAGTAATGATGGTCGGCGAGCACGATCTGCACGCTGTTCAGGGCCACACTGCGGCGAAACTCATCAAAATCCGTGACCACCATATTGGTCGCCAGCGGCAGACCGGTGCGTTTGTGCAATTCGGCCATACCGTCGAGGCCCGGTGTCGGGTCTTCGTAATATTGCAGGTCATCACCCAGCAGATCTGCCATGCGGATCGAAGTCTCCAGCGACCAGTTGCCGTTCGGATCGATGCGCAACGGGTAACCGGGAAAGGCCTTTTTCAGCGCCTTGATGCACGACACTTCGTGCTCCGGCGGCAGTGCCCCAGCCTTGAGTTTGATGCTCTTGAAACCATAGGCCTCGATCATGCGCCGGGCCTGGGCGACGATCTGCTCTTCGTTCAGCGCCTCGCCCCAGCTGTCCGGTTTGTACGGTGAATCGATGTGTTGCGCGTACTTGAAGAACAGATAGGCGCTAAACGGCACTTCATCACGAATCGCCCCGCCCAGCAGGTCCACCAGCGGCACGTTCAGGGAATGCGCCTGTAGATCGAGAAACGCCACTTCAAACGCCGAATACGCGTTGCTCACCGCTTTGCTGGCGTGAGAGCCAGGCGCCAGTTCCGCACCGGCGATGCTCTGGGTTTTGTTCGCCGCCACGGTGGCCTGCACGATAGTGCGCAGCTGATTGAGGTTGAATGGGTCGAGACCGATCAGCTGACTTTGCAATTGCTGTTGAATCGCCAGTGCCGGGGCGTCGCCGTAGCTTTCGCCCAAACCGATGTAGCCATTGTCGCTCTCGATCTCGATGATCGAGCGTAACGCGAAGGGTTCGTGAATACCGCTGGCATTGAGCAGCGGCGGATCGCGAAAGGCGATGGGGGTGACGGTAACGCGTTTGATTTTCAAGAGGCAGCTCCCTTTGGCTCGGTATTCAAGGCTTGATGACTGACAGAATTTTTTGCGGCTGCGGCGTCGACCGGTTTACCGGTGAGCGAGCTGCGCGTGTCGCCACGCGGTGCAGTACGGGCAAAAAAGATCACCACGGCCGCGACCAGCGAAGTCGCCGCCAGGCCGTACAAACCGCCTTCGATGGAGCCGGTGGTCTGCTCCAGGAAACCGAACGTGGTCGGCGCTACGAAACCGCCGAGATTGCCGATGGAGTTGATCAAAGCCAGCACTGCCGCAGCGATACGCGCATCCAGATAGCCCTGGGGAATTGGCCAGAACAAAGCCGAAGCCGCCTTGAAACCAATGGCCGCAAAACAGATGGCGACGAAGGCAAAGATCGGCCCGCCGGTGGTTGACATGAACATGCCGAACGCGGCAATCACCAATGTCACGGCCACCCAGGCCTGTTGGTATTTCCATTTACTGGCCATGGCGGCGAAGCCATACATCGCCAGAATGGAGATGATCCACGGGATCGAGTTGAACAGGCCGACCTGGAAGTCGCCGAGGTTGCCCATCTTCTTGATCATGCTGGGCAGCCAGAACGTGGCGCCATAAATCGTCAGGGCGATGGAGAAGTAGATAAAGCAGAACAGGGCGATCTGCCGATCGGCGAGCAATTTGAACATCGACGGTTTAACTGTCTGCACGGCTTCGCGAGCCTGCTGTTCCAGGTCAATGGCGCTTACCAGTGCATCCCTTTCTTCGGCGCTCAGCCATTTCGCCTCGCGTGGATGGGATTGCAGCCAGAACCAGACAAACCCACAGAGCACGATGGAAGCAAAACCTTCAATCAGGAACATCCACTGCCAGCCATGCAAGCTGAGACCGCTGACGTGCAGCAGCGCGCCGGATACCGGCCCGGAAATCACCGAGGCAATGGCTGAACCGCTCAGGAAGATCGCCATGGCCTTGCCCCGCTCGGTCGACGGTAGCCATTGGGTGAAGTAATAAATGATACCGGGGAAAAAACCCGCTTCGGCGGCGCCGAGAATGAAGCGCAGCACATAAAAGCTGGTTTCGCCGCGCACGAAGGCCATGGCCATCGCCGCCGCGCCCCAGGTGAACATGATGCGCGTCAGCCAGGCGCGGGCACCGTAGCGTTGCAGCAACATATTGGAAGGCACTTCGAAGATCGCGTAACCGATGAAAAACAGCCCGGCACCCAAGCCATAGGCCGCGGCGCCAATGCCCAGGTCGGTTTCCAGGTGGCTGCGCACGAAGCCGATGTTGACCCGGTCGATGTAGTTGACGATGAACATCACCACGAACAGCGGCAGTACGTGACGCTTGACCTTGGCCGCTGCTCGGGCGAGGACGGTCGGGTCCGGCGGACTCTTATAGGTATTCAAGGGGCGACTCCCGTTCATTGTTTTTTTAGGGGAGAACCGATCATGGACGCGCCTATTGATCCCGTCTAATCTAACTTGGCACTCGATTGATACCTGGATTAGATCAATGTTCGAACTGACGCAACTGCGCTGTTTCACCACCGTGGCCACCGAACTGAACTTCCGCCGGGCTGCCGAACGGTTGAACATGACCCAACCACCTCTGAGTCGCCAGATTCAACTGTTGGAACATCACCTGGGCGTCGAGTTGTTCACCCGCAGCACGCGCAGCGTCGCCTTGACCGCCGCCGGCCGCGCCTTTTTTATCGAGGCACAAAACCTGCTGGAGCGCGCTCAGCAAGCCGCCGTAACCGCTCGGCGCTTCGCCGAAGGGGACATCGGTACGGTCAATATCAGCTTCGTCGGTAGCGCGGTTTACGAGTTCCTGCCCAAGGTCATCGCGGAAGCGCGGCTCAAACAGCCTCACGTCAAAATCGATCTGTCGGAGATGAACACCTACCAGCAACACGAAGCCCTTCGCGCCCGCCGTATCGATCTGGGCATCGTTCGCGCACCGTTGCTTGAGCCAGGCTATGCCACCGAATGCCTGGTGCGTGAACCTTTCGTATTGGCCGTCCCCCACAACCATCGACTGGCCAGCGCCAACACCGTGTCCGTCAAAGACCTGGACGCTCAACCCTTCCTGATGTACTCCCATGCGGCGTACCCGCCGTTCAACGAACTGCTGACCGGCATGCTCCGCTCGGCCCGCGTCGCCCCGGAATATGTGCAGTGGCTCGGCTCGTCCCTGACTATCCTGGCCCTGGTCAACGCCGGAATGGGCCTGGCCCTGATACCTCGCTGCGCCACCAGTGTTGTGTTCAAGAACGTGGTGTTTCGCGATATCGATCTGGGCGAAGGCGTACAGAGTGAACTGCATTTGATCTGGCGTGAGAACAACGACAACCCGGCGTTTGCGATGTTGCTGGAAGGCATTCGTAAGGCTGTGAGGGATGGCTGGGGGTTGTGAGGAACCCCGGAGCTGCCGCAATTACCCGGCGATCGTCGCAATGACACTTTCATTTCATGATCGCTCCTCTTGTATGATGCCCCGCTTTCAAGCGTGAGCCACAGGCTAAGACTCGCCAACCCCAGGCCCGCAGTCGTCGAGGATTTTTCATGAATAGGCTTTACCGGACCTCCCGCCAGGGAGTGGCCGCCCCGCGGTTCGCGCTCAATCCTCTGAACCTGGGCTTGGGCCTGCTGCTGTCCAGCGCCGTGCCTTCGGCCTGGGCCACCGCGACCGAACTGCCGGCGGTGACCGTCACCGGCGATGATACTTCCGGTTATCAGGCCGACAGCGCTTCGGTCGGTGGTTTCGAGGCGGCGCCATTGCTCGATACGCCGGCCTCGATTTCGGTGGTCAACGAGGCGATGATCAAGGATCAGCAGGCCCGCCTGCTCAGCGAAGTACTGCGCAACGACGCCTCGGTGGGTGAAAGCTACGCGCCGGTCGGCTACTACGAAAACTTCGTCGTGCGTGGCTTCTCCCTCAACTCCGCCAGCAGCTACAAGATCAACGGCCGCACCATCACTGGCGAGCAGAATGTCGGGCTGGAGAACAAACAGCAGGTGGAGTTACTCAAGGGCCTTTCCGGTTTGCAAAGCGGTGTCAGCGAGCCCGGCGGATTGGTCAACTACGTGACCAAGCGGCCTGGCGACGTGCGTTCGGTCACCGTCTCCACCGACGATCGCGGCAGTGGTTACCTGGCGACCGACATCGGTGGGTGGTTCGGCAGCGAGCAGCAGTTCGGCCTGCGCGCCAACCTGGCCCACGAAGACCTGCATTCCTACGTCGAACACACCAATGGCCAGCGCGATTTCGCCTCGCTGGCCTTCGACTGGAACATCAGCCCCAATGCGCTACTGCAACTGGACGCCGAGTACCAGACCAAAGAGCAGCGCTCAGCACCGGGTTATCAATTGCTCGGCGGTTCCAGCCTGCCGCACCACGCCTCGCCAAAGAAACTGTTGGCCCACCAGAGCGGTTCGAAACCGGTCACCACCGATGCGCTGAACCTCAACGGTAATTTCGAATACCGCTTCAGCGACCAGTGGAAAGGCAACCTCAGCGCCTCGCGCAGCCGGGTGGTGATCGATGACTACAGCTCGTTCGCCTGGGGCTGCTACGGCTCCGCCAGTTGCGCCGGCGCGGCGGTGCCGAACTACTTCAGCCCTGAGGGCGACTACGACATTTACGATTTCCGCAGCCCCGACGATACCCGCCGCAACGATGAAGTGCAGGCGGCCCTCAGCGGCCACTTCGAAACCGGTGGCCTGGGCCACGAACTCAGCGTCGGGACTAGCGCGTTCCGCCGCGTGGTGGACAAACGCGATGCCATCAATCAGATGATCGGCAGCGCCAACATCAACAGCGAACCGGCTGATTTTGCCCCTTACGATGGCCCGCTCAACGATTCCTACCGACGCCTGGACAGCCGTCAGTACGGGCTGTTCTTCAATGACCGGATCAGTTTCAACGAGCAATGGCAGGCGGTGCTTGGCGGGCGCGAAGTGCGCCTGGATGAAGAGACCTTCGACAGCCAGGGCGACACCACCCGGCACACCCAACGCTATGAATTCCTGCCCCAGGCCGCGCTGATCTACAAGCCGGTGCAAAACCTGTCGCTGTACACCCGCTATAGCAAGGGCCTGTCCCTGGGTGGCGAAGCAGCGTGGTTCACCACCAATGCCTATGAAATTCTTGCGCCCACCGTATCGCGACAAATCGAGGCAGGGATCAAATACGACTGGCAGCGCATCAGTCTGGCCGCGGCGCTGTTCCAGATTCGCCAGGCCTACCAGTACTCGCGACCGAATGATGACGGTACGTTCACGTTCACCCAACAGGGCGAACAGAAAAACACCGGGCTGG
>NZ_JBNNVP010000076.1:0-13901 GCF_050280605.1 Pseudomonas sp. NPDC089918
TTGCACGGGTCGTATTTGCACTGCTGAAAGGGCAGAGTGAATACCAAGCGAAAACGGGTTGAGGGCTTCCCCTCAACCATAGAATCTCCCACATTGATCGGGGCTGATAGAATGCCCGGCTTCATTCCGCCATACCGCAGCGCATTCCATGACCCAACCCTCCACTTCCCTCCCCCCTCACGTCGCCATCATCGGCGGCGGCCCCGCCGGTTTGATGGCGGCTGAAGTGCTGAGCCAGGCCGGGATCAAGGTCGATCTGTACGACGGCATGCCTTCAGTGGGGCGAAAATTCCTCCTCGCCGGGGTTGGCGGTATGAACATCACCCATTCCGAGGCCTACCCGGCGTTTCTCTCACGCTATGCCGAACGGGCACCGCAGATTGCGCCATTGTTGCGAGCCTTCGGCGCCGACGTCTTGTGCCAATGGATTCATGACCTGGGCATCGAAACCTTTGTCGGCAGCTCCGGCCGGGTGTTTCCTACCGACATGAAAGCCGCTCCCCTGTTGCGGGCCTGGCTCAAACGCCTGCGCGATGCCGGCGTAGTTATCCACACCCGCCATCGCTGGCTCGGTTGGGATGACAATGGTGACTTGCGCATCGACAGCCCCGAAGGCGAAAAAACTGTTCAAGCCGAAGCGACCCTGCTGGCCCTCGGCGGCGGCAGTTGGTCGCGCCTCGGTTCGGACGGTGCCTGGATGTTGGCGCTGGAACAGCGCGGTGTAGGACTGGCGCCGTTGCAACCGAGCAATTGCGGCTTCGAGGTGCAGGCCTGGAGCGAATTGATGGTCAGCAAATTCGCAGGCAGCCCGCTGAAAAACATCGCCATTGGCCTCAATGACGACGTGCCGCGACTCGGGGAATGTGTGATCACTGCCACGGGAATTGAAGGCAGTTTGATCTACGCCCTGTCGGCGCCGATCCGCGAAGCGATCAATCAACACAGCTCGGCAACCATTCATCTCGATCTGTTACCGGGCAAGCCTGTGGATAAAATCCAGTCTGCGCTGAGCAAACCGCGCGGCTCACGCTCCATGGCCAAACACCTGCACAGTCAGCTAGGGCTTGATGGCGTGAAAGCGGCGTTGTTGCGGGAACTGACACCCGCCGATTACTTTACCGATCCGGCATTGCTGGCCAAGGCGATCAAGGCATTGCCGCTGACGTTGGTGAAAACCCGACCATTGGACGAGGCCATCAGCAGCGCAGGGGGCGTGATGTTCGAGTCGATGGATGAACGTTTGATGCTCAAGCAACTACCTGGCGTGTTCTGCGCGGGAGAAATGCTCGATTGGGAAGCGCCGACCGGCGGCTATCTGCTGACCGCGTGTTTCGCCAGTGGGCGAGCGGCGGGGATGGGGATGGTGGAGTGGTTGAAGCACCGACACTGATCGTTCCCACGCTCTGCGTGGGAATGCAGCCCGGGACGCTCCGCGTCCCTACCCAAGCGGACGCAGAGCGTCCATTGAGGCGTTCCCACGCAGAGCGTGGGTACGATCCTCGGAGGATCAAGGCTTACGCTTACGCGGCCCGGTGTTAAACACCGGCACTTTACGCACAGGCTTGATCGAAGGCTCCGGCGCCGAGGCATCACCGCTCTCGACCCACTTGCCCAAATTGCGCTTGCCGCCACTGGAGGTCTTGGGCTTCTTCGGCTTTTTCGGCTTCTTGACCACCTGACCGCTGGCATCAGTATCCGGCACGCGGTGCTCAGGTTCGAAATCCTGCTCCATCTGGCGAGTCAACGTCTGACGGGTCAACGTCTCGATGGCCGACAGCAAATTCACCTCATCAGCACACACCAGCGAAATAGCCTGCCCGGTTGCGCCCGCACGGCCGGTACGACCGATGCGGTGGATGTAGTCCTCCGCCACGATCGGCAGGTCGAAATTGACCACCAATGGCAAATCTTCGATATCCAGACCACGCGCTGCCACATCGGTGGCTACAAGGATCTGCACTTCACTGGCCTTGAAACGATCCAGTGCCCGCTGACGGGTCGCCTGAGGTTTGTCGCCGTGAATGCCGTCGGCATTGATGCCCAGGCCCTGGAGTTTTTCCACCAACGCGTCTACGCCGTTACGGGTCTTGGCGAACACCAGCACCTGCTTCCACTTGCCCTTGCGCATCAAGTGAATGAACAGCTCCGGCTTACGCTTCTTGTCCACCGTCACCACCCATTGCTTGACGGTGTTGGCGGCGACGTTGCGCGGGCTGACTTCGATGCTCAGCGGGTCGTTGAGCATTTGCCCGGCCAGCAGGCGGATCGCATCGGAGAACGTGGCAGAGAACAACAACGTCTGACGTTTCTTCGGCAATACGCGGTAAATGTTCCCAAGCTCCTCGGAAAAGCCCAGATCGAGCATGCGATCGGCTTCGTCCAGCACCAGGGTTTGCAACTGATTGAACTTGAGCGCGTTCTGACGGAACAGGTCGAGCAAGCGGCCCGGAGTCGCCACCAACAGGTCGACGCCTTTGCGCAGCTTCATCATTTGCGGGTTAATGCTGACGCCGCCGTACACCGCGTACGTGCTCAACGGCAGGTTCTCGGCGTACTGGCGCACGGCTTCGTGAACCTGTTCGGCCAGCTCGCGGGTCGGCACCAGAATCAGTGCGCGCACTGAGTTGGCGCTGACTTTCGGCCCTTCCATGGCCAGCAATTGCAGCAGCGGCAAGGCGAAACCGGCGGTTTTGCCGGTGCCGGTCTGGGCTGCTGCCATCAGGTCACGACCGGCCAGCACCGCCGGAATCGCTTGTGTCTGCACCGGCGTAGGGGTCTGGTAGCCGAGCGTCTCGAGAGCGCGCAGCAAGGGTTCGATCAGGCCAAGGGTGGCGAAAGTCATGGGAGTACCGTAGGAAAATTCAGCGCGGGTTTTTCAAAACAAGTGTGCAAAACAAGATGCAATGGCGCGCAGTTTACCCTAATTCGCGCGGGATTCTGTCGGCACCACTACGGCAGGCCGATCTGCACCTCGGCGCCACTGCGGCAACCCGATCAGCACCACGGCACTGATGATCACTGTCATGGCCAGCGCTTCTTCAATACCAATGGTCTCGCCAACAAATACGATACCCAGCAACACCGCCACCGCCGGGTTGACGTAGGCATAACTGGTGGCCGCTGCCGGACGCACGTGTTTCAGCAGGTACATGTAGGCGTTGAAGGCGATGATCGAACCGAAGAACGTCAGATAGGCCAATGCGGCCCAACCTTCGATCGGCGGCATAGCCTCCAGATGCTCGCCACTCACCGCGCTGCCGATCAACAACACCACGCCGCCCACCAGCATTTCCACGGCACTGGCCATCGCGCCTTGTGGCAACGGCAAGTGTTTGCTCCACACCGAACCGAACGCCCAGGACGCTGCCGCGAACACCAGCAATGCCGCACCCAACGGGCTCGATTGCAGATTGGAACCGAGGTTGAGCATGGCGATACCGATCAGCCCGAGCACAATCCCGGCCCATTCGAGACGGGTATTACGCGCGCCCCAGAAATATCCACACAACAAAGTGAACAGTGGCACCGTCGCCACCGCCAACGCGGCAACGCCGGAGGCCACGCCCGTATGCTCGGCGACGCTCACCGCCCCGTTACCGCACGTGAGCAGCAAAATCCCGATGATCCCCGCCGCTTTCCACTGCGCCCACGTCGGTGCAGGTGCCCCGCGCCAGCGCAGGAACGCGTACATCAACGTACCCGCGATCACGAATCGAATACCGGCGAGCAACAACGGCGGCCAGTACTGCACGCCGATTCGAATCACCAGGTAGGTCGATCCCCAAATCACGTACAGCGCGAAAAAAGCAGCGATCAGCGGTAAGGAAAAACGGCGTATGCCAGGCATGGGCAGCTCGAGGACAAGACAAAGAGAGCAGCTATTCTAGAAAGGCCAGCGACGGAAAATAAGTTACAAAACCTGTTTATAGCGCCGGTACACTTTTCAAAACACGGAGTTCAGCGCTATAAACCGTGCTTTCGAAAGTCAGCCTTTTTCAGGAATGCCATGATGGACAAATACGACCGCATGCTCCTCAGCGCCCTGTTGGAAAACGGTCGTGCGTCCTACGCCGATCTGGCACGCAAGGTGAACCTGTCCGCTCCGGCGGTGGCCGAGCGCGTGGCCAAACTTGAGGCCTGCGGGGTGATTACCGGCTACCAGGCGAAAGTCGACATGGCCAAACTCGGCCTGCCGATCCAGTGCGTCATCGAACTGCGCCTGAATCAGCACGGCAACCAGAAAACCTACGACGAACTGATCAAAATCCCACAGCTCACCGAATGCCATCGCGTCACCGGCGATCCGTGCGTGATCATGCAAGCGGCGGTGGGCTCGATGCCGGAGCTGGAAGAGTTGATCAACCGGATCGCCACGTTCGGATTCAGCAAGACCTCGATCGTGCTGTCCAGCGCCATCGAGAAGCGCGTGCCGTTGGGGCAGTTGGAGGGGAATGGAAAATCGTGATGTCGCACGCTCCCACAGGGGTTAGGTGCGTTTCAGAACCCGCGATACCGCTTGAGATGCTCATTGATCTTCGCCGCCGGCACTTTCTGCAAACTGACGAGCAGATCATGGGACAACTCCCGCAGCCCATGCTTGCGCCGCAACTCTTCAGCCAAGTGCGCCGTCAGGTTGGCGGCCATTTCGGCATCGGCCATGGCCCGGTGAGCCTTTCCGGTATTGGGCAGGCTGGCGAAAGTGGTGAGGGTGCCGAGTTTGTGGTCCGGCGCGGCGGGCATCAGGCGGCGGGCGAGTAACAGCGAGCAGGCAAAGTTCTGCAAGCGTGTGCGTTTGATTCGTCCGAGCTCGTAGTCCCAGAACTTCTGGTCGAATGCAGCGTTGTGCGCCAGCAGCGGCGTGATGCCAACAAATTCGTTGACCTCATTCATCACCTGCTCGGCCGAGGGAGCGGTGCGCAGCATGGCGTTGCTGATGCCGGTGAGTTGCTCAATAAAAGCCGGCACCCGCACGCCAGCGTTCATCAGGCTTTGGTAACGCTCGACAATGCGCCCCTGTTCAAGAATCACCACGGCAATTTCCGTGGCCCGGCAGCTGCTGCTCGGGGAGAGTCCGGTGGTTTCAAAGTCGATGACTGCTATGCGTTCCAAACCTGTTTCAACTCCGTAAAAATCAATTCTTGAGCAGCAACGCGCCTTCGATCGGCACGTAACGGCTGGCAGCGCGGATCAGCGAGTTGGCGGTGAGGCCGGGCACGCCATAGGCCACCGCTTGCACGCCGTGCTTAGCGATGATGCGTTCCAGCAGCATGTCGAAATCACCGTCGCCAGAAGCCAGCACCACTTCGTCGACATGATCGGCGGCGTCCATGATGTCGAGGGTGATGCCCACGTCCCAGTCGCCTTTGGCCGAACCGTCGCTGCGCTGGATGTAGGGCTTGAGCTTCACGATGAAGCCGAGATTGCGCAGGATCTGCTGAAACTGCTGCTGCTTGCTGTCGCCACGATCGATCGCATAGGCATAGGCCTCGACGATCTGCCCTTCTTTACTGACGTCAGCCCACAGCGCGGCGTAGTTGAAGTGACAACCATAAGCCTGACGCACGGTGTAATAGAGGTTCTGGACATCGGCGAACACTGCGATTTTTTTCACCGTACATCCTCTTTGGCGTGCCGAAGCGCGGGCAGGATCAGGCACCAGGGCCCGAAAAGTTGCCCAGTATGCCAGCCCAAAGGATTGTTCCGCGAATAATCGGCCATGTGGTGAGGGAGCAAGCTCCCTCGCCACAGATGTATCAGACGAAGGAATCGTCGTCGCCACCGAAGAACGATGAGCTGTCATCGCTATAGTCGGCGTCGGCGTATCCGCCTTGATCGCTGGAATTGTCAGCCACGCGCTGATCGTCGCCCCAGCCATTACCGCTGTCGCTCTGATCGTTGACCTGAGCCGGTTCTTCCTTGATGACTTCAACCACTTCCGGCTGCTGATGGTGCTGGAACAGGCTGCTGATGCCCTGCGCCAGCATCACACCACCGGCCACACCCGCTGCAGTTTTCAACGCACCACCAAGGAAACTGCTGCCGGCAGGCTGTTGTGGTGCGTAGTTTTGCTGGGGCGGCGCTCCGAAGTTCTGCTGAGCAGCCGGCGCACCGAAGTTTTGCTGTGGCGGCTGCGAGTTGAATGACGGCCGCCCCGGTTCACGCCAGCCGCCATTCGACGGGGCTGCGCTTTGAGTCGGCGCAGGCTGCGGATCACGGGAGCCACCACCGAAGATGCTCGACAAAAAGCCACCGCTGCTCGGCGCCGGTGCCGTCGTCTGAGCCTTGGCCGATTGCAGCTCAGCCTGCAATTGCTGGATTTGTTGAGTGAGTTGCTTGTTCTGTTCGTCGAGGCTCTTGATGGCAGCCTCTTGCACCAGAATCGCCTGGGTCATGAAATAGCCCGCCGCGGGCTGGCGAGTCAGGTGTTCCTTGATCCGCGCTTCGGCCTGGGCGTCGCGCGGGGCTGAATCCGTTTCGGCCTGTTGCAGCCGGGAAAACAGTCCATCGATCAGGGTTTGTTCTTCGCTGTTCATGGCGACCTCATAGATTGCCGGGAATATCGTCGCCCTCATCCACGGTGGATAAGGTGCTCACCAGTAATGGGGCTGATACAGGATGTTTCAATGACCTTTACCGAACGTTTACGTTTGCGCCCCAAAGGGGTTCATCGGTTAAAGTGAGGCACCTGCTTTCGACCTGCGATACCGACTGATGAATCCGTTCGATGTACTGCGTGACTCTCTGTATTTCTTCAAGCGCAATCTGCGCCAGATCGTGCAGCTGTGCCTGCCACTGGTGATTGTCGAGGCGCTGCTGCAACAAGTGGTCGACCACTCCACGGAGCCGGACAGTTTTCCCGGCATCAGTGTGATTGTCGGCCTGCTGGTGTATCCGCTATACACCGCCGCGCTGATCCTGTTTCTCGATGCCCGCAGCCGTGGCGAATCGCCGCGCACCCGCGACTTGCTGGCGACCTCCGCAACCCTGTGGCCGCGCTTCGCCGTGCTGACCGCCCTCAATACACTGCTGATCCTGATTGGCCTGTCGCTGTATTTTCTGCCGGGGATCTGGTTGATGGTGACACTGGCGTTCGGCGAGTACCTGCTGGTGCTGCGCGGCCTGGCACCGCTGGCGGCAATGAAGGAAAGCCTGCGCCTGACCCGCGGGAATTTCCTGCGCATTCTGGTGTGCATTCTGTGCGTGATGGGGCCGTTGTGGGTGCTCAAGGGTGCGACTCTGGCGGTTTACCCTGACCCGCAGAACCCGGTGATCTCGCTGCTGATCGACAGCGCGCACAGCTTCCTGCAACTGTTCACCAGCGTGGTGGTGTTCCGTTTATTCATGCTGATCGCCGACGCGCCCGAGAAAGCTGACGGGGCACTTTGAAGAACGATGTGTCGCGGCTAATTGATGGGCATGCCGTTTGCGCTCGGTTATGCTCGGGCCCCTCTTTTGTAACGCTATAAGCCGAGCCATGCCCCGTCTACTGCGCTACACCCTGCTGTGCATGCTGATTGCCATTGGCCTGATTGCATTGATGATCTACAGCCTCACCTGGCGCCCCGAAGCCAAGGAAGCGCTGCCGGTCATTTGCAACGCCCAGGCGCCGACGCTAGTGCCCGGCCAGGCGCTGAAGGTGATGACCTGGAACGTCCAGTACCTGGCAGGCAAGCGCTACGTTTTCTGGAACGATCTGGCCGCAGGGAACGACGAGAGCCCTACGCCTGAAGACATGGCCTTCAGCCTCGACGAAGTGGCGCGGGTGATTCGCGACGAGCAGCCGGACATCGTGCTGTTGCAGGAACTCGATGACGGTGCCAAGGCCAGCGACTACCAGAACCAGTTCAAATTGCTGCAGGATCGAGTCACCGATCTGTACCCATGCAGTGCGCAGGCCTTCGACTGGAAAGCCGACTTCGTGCCTGAACCGCCCATCTACGGCAGCGTTGGCCGGCAATTGGCAACCCTGAGCCGCTACCAGATCGAACACGCCGAACGCCTGCAATTACCGGTCGCACCGGCCAATTTCATCAGCCGTCAGTTCAAGCCGAAAAACGCCTTGCTGGTCACTCACCTGCCATTGAGTAATGGCGGCCAAATGGCCGTGTTCAATACCCATCTGGAACGTGCCACGCCCCCGCTCGACGAAACCTTGCAACGCCAGGTGACAGCCGTGGCCAAGGTCCTCGACAAGTACGAAAGCCGCGGCACGCCGTGGTTGATCGGCGGCGACTTCAACCTGTTGCCGTTGGGCCAGTATCGACGCCTGCCCACCGAGCAACGCACGCCCTACTCCGCCGATAGCGCGCTGCATGTGCTGTGGGACAAATACCCGATGATCCCCACCAACAACGAAGCCAGCGGTATCGATCGGGCGCAATGGCTGACCCATTACCCGAATGATCCGGGCTTGAACGGCCCGGACCGGACCGTCGACTACCTGTTTTACAGCCCGCACCTCAAACGGGTCGAGGCGCGAGTGAGGCAGGACGATACGTTGCGCATTTCCGATCACTTGCCGGTCATTGCGCGGTTTCTGTTGCCGGCCGCGCCTTAGGTCAAAAGCTTCGCGAGCAAGCCCGCTCCCACACTGGTTTTCGGTGGTACACAAATGCTGTATTCACTGAAGATCTCATGTGGGAGCGGGCTTGCTCGCGAATGCCGCACCGCCGATGCCACTGACTACTTACGCGGTTTGATCCGCGCCGTCGCCTCGGCCACCAGTGGATCATCCGGCCAGTAGTGTTTCGGATAACGCCCCTTCAAATCCTTCTTCACCTCGGCGTAGGTGCTGCGCCAGAAGTTCGCCAGGTCCTGCGTCACCTGCACCGGCCGGCGCGCCGGGGACAGTAGATGAAGCTTGACCACCTGCCGGCCACCGGCGATTCGCGGGGTTTCGGCCAAGCCGAACAGCTCCTGCAAACGCACCGCCAGAATCGGCGGCTGTTCGCTGTAATCCAGACGAATCGAAGAGCCCGACGGCACGCTCAAATGATGCGGTGCCAGCTCTTCGAGCCGTTGTGGCAGCGGCCACGGCAACAGGTTATGAACGATGCTCGACAGGTCCAGATTGGCGAAGTGACTGAGTCGAGAGACCTTGCCCAGATACGGCATCAGCCAATGCTCGAGGCTTTTGAGCAATGCAGCATCGCTGACATCCGGCCATTCACTCTGCTCCTTACTGCCGAGATCCAACTGACGCAACAACGCAACCCGCGCCTGCCACTGACGCAGCTCTGGCGTCCAGGGCAACAGCTCCAGGCCTTTACGCCGCACCAGATTCACCAACGCCTGACTGCGAGCGCTTTCATCGAGCCCGGTCAGCGGTTCGCGGCTGAGGATCAATTCGCCGACCTTGCGCTGACGTTCGGCCCGCAGCACGCCTTCGCGCTCATCCCAATCCAGTTGATCGACGCAACGCACCTGCTCGGCCAACACCGAATCGAACAACGCCGGATCGAAATCCGTCGCCAGATAAATCCGTTCTTCACGCTGGCCCTGACGACTGCCCAGATCGGCGATCACCAGCCACGGTTGTTTCATCAAACTGTCGGCTTCGGCGAACAGCGCTGCGCGACCGTTGGCCAAACGATACTCCGCGCCACCGGCCCGCCGCTGTTGCGCAACTCGGTCGGGATACGCCAACGCCAGCAACGCGCCAAGCCAGCGCGGATGTTCAGGATCGCTGACCGGCTCCGACGCTTTGCCCCGCAGGTAACCGCGATACTGCCGCGCCAGTTGCCGAGCCCGTTGAACACCGCCCTGGGCACCACGAGCAGCCCGTTCTTCGCCGGACAACAGCACCAGTCGGCTGTGCAGATCCGCCCCGGCGCCACGCAAAATATCCCGTTCACCGAGCAGTGCCGCGACATCGCAGGCCATGTCGGCAAGACCGAGCGCCTGCCCCCGCAACAGCAAATGAGCGATCCGTGGATGGGCCGGCAGTTCAGCCATGGCCTGACCGTGACGGGTCAGCGCCTCGCCCTCCAGCGCGCCCAAACGTTCAAGCAGATCCTGAGCCTGTGCATAAGCTGCTGCCGGAGGGACATCGAGCCAAACCAACTGACCCGGCGTCACGCCCCAACGACCGAGTTGCAAGGCCAGCCCGGCAAGGTCCGCCGAGAGAACTTCCGCACTGGCGTAAACCGCCAGTTGCTCGTGCTGATCCTGCGACCACAAGCGATAACACACGCCGGGCTCCAGACGCCCTGCCCGGCCTGCGCGCTGCGTGGCGCTGGCTTTGGAAATGCGCTGAGTATCCAGGCGAGTCATGCCGCTACCGGGATCGAAACGCGGCACTCGCGCCAGCCCGGCATCGATCACCACGCGCACTCCGTTGATGGTCAGGCTGGTCTCGGCAATGTTGGTGGCCAGCACCACTTTGCGTTTGCCGGCGGGCGCCGGATCAATCGCGGCGCGTTGGGCGGCGAGGTCCAATTCACCGTGCAACGGGCAGAGCAGTACCTGTGTGCTATCGCCCAGCGCATCGGCGAGTTGTTGATGCACCCGACGAATTTCCGCCTGCCCCGGCAGGAACACCAGCAGGCTGCCGGTCTCATCGTTCAGCGCGTCGAGAATGGTCTGCACCACCCTTGGCTCGATAAATTCACCTGACTGAAACGGTCGGCCCCAACGCATCGCCACCGGGTACATGCGACCTTCGCTGCGCAGGATTGGCGCATCATCGAGCAACCCGGCCAGGCGTTCACCTTCCAGGGTTGCCGACATCAATAGAATTTTCAGCGGTTGGTCGTCGCGAAACAACTCACGGCCATTGAGGCTCAGGGCCAACGCCAGGTCGGCGTCGAGGCTGCGTTCGTGGAATTCATCGAAAATCAGCAAACCCACGCCTTCCAGCGCCGGATCATCCTGCAAGCGCCGGGTGAGAATGCCTTCGGTGACCACTTCGATGCGGGTATTGGGGCCGACTTTGCTGTCGAGACGAATGCGATAGCCAACCGTTTCGCCGACCTTCTCGCCCAGTTCACTGGCCAACCGCTCCGCCGCCGCCCGCGCTGCCAATCGGCGCGGTTCGAGCATCAGAATGGTCTGCCCGGCCAACCACGGTTCATCGAGCAAGGCCAAGGGCACGCGGGTAGTTTTACCAGCGCCGGGCGGAGCTTCGAGCACGGCTTCGTGGCGTGTAGCGAGGGCTTCACGCAGGGCGGGTAAAACTTCATCAATCGGCAAAGAAATCATGCTGGCTCCCAAACAGAGGGCCGAGTATAACGGCGAACTGCTCGGCGTTTGTCGCGGTCCTAATTCATACAGACGTCCCTTCGTTTTCAGATGGCCCAGGAGATTTCACATGCGTACTCCCTTTCGCTTGATCGGCGGTGTATTGATCGCGTCCTTGCTGACCCAAATGACCGCCTGCGGCACGATTTTCTACCCGGATCGTCGCGGTCAGATTGACGGCAAGATCGACCCGGCCATCGCCGCGCTGGATGCCGTGGGCCTGCTGTTTTACATCATCCCAGGCCTGATCGCCTTTGCGGTGGACTTCGCCACGGGCGCCATTTACTTCGAACCGGGCCGCACTGCTCAGGTGGCCCCGGAAAAACTCAAGGAAGCCATCGGCGCCGACGGCAAGGTCGATAACCACAAGTTGCAGACTATTCTGGAAAGTGAACTGGGCCGCAGCTTCCCGCTGGACGATCCACGTCTGATCCAGCACAAGGGCAGCACCCAACAACTGGCCATGTTCGGCCTGCAACCGGCCGCGTAATTGGTGCACCAAAAAGGAAAAGCCGCACTTATGACCACCAGTACCGAACACGCCCGCCTGCTGCGGCTGGCGACGCGCGCCTCGGTGGCGGTGGCGTGCACGTTGATCGTGGCCAAAGCCATCGCCTGGTGGCTGAGCGGCTCGGTGAGCATGCTCGCCGGGCTGACCGACTCAGCACTCGATGGCGTCAGCTCGCTGCTCAACCTGCTGGCCGTACATTACGCCTTACGCCCCGCCGACGACGATCATCGTTACGGGCACGGCAAGGCCGAATCATTGGCGGGCATGGCTCAGGCACTGTTCATTGGCGGCAGTGCGGTGCTGATTGCGTTGCAGGCGATCGAGCGATTGAAGCATCCGGAGCCGGTAAGCGCCGCGTGGCTCAGCATCGGGGTGATTGTGTTTTCCCTCGCCCTGACCGTGGCCCTGCTGATGTTGCAACATCGGGTGATCAAGGCAACCGGTTCTAACGTCGTGAGTGCCGACTCCTTGCATTACCGCTCAGACTTGCTGCTCAACGGCAGCATTCTGGTGGCGCTGGTGCTGGCCGGGCTTGGTTGGCATCAAGTCGACCCCTGGTTCGGATTGGGGATCGCCGCCTACATCCTCTGGAGCGCCATTCATATCGCCCGGGAGAGTTTTGCCGTGCTGATGGATGAAGAGCTGCCGCCGGGTGTCAGCCAGCACATGCTTGAACTGGCCTGCAGCGTGCCGGGGGTTTTGGGCGCCCACGATCTGCGCACACGAATCTCCGGCAACCAGTGGTTTGTGCAATTGCATCTGGAGTTGCCGGGAGAGCTGACGCTGTCAGTCGCCCACGGCATCAGCGATCAAGCCGCCGATGCAATTCAGGCCGCTTACCCGCGAGCCGAAGTGCTGGTGCACGCCGACCCGCAGGAAGTGGTGAAAACCGCCAGGGCTCAGTAACTCACCTGATAACCGCGACTGCTCAGGCAGTTGCCTTGGGCCTGTCGGTAGACTTGCACCACCGACGGGGCCGGTTGATAGGTGACGGCACGCGGATCGAAGCCGCTCTGCTGCACAGCCCAGCGATAACACTCGTAACCGTCCCGACTGACCTCCTCCGGCGACTGGCCATTAGCCGGATACGCCACCACGTCATAACCATTGCCCATCGGTTGCGGCTGCACGGGCGGTTCGACCACGACGTAATCCCGAGTGCTCTCCTGATAGGCGTAATACGCGCCGGCCGCGAGGAACAACAGCGCACCGCCGATCCACACTTCACGCGCGTAATCGGGCAAATAGCTGACCCGAATCCCGCGAGGCGGCTGAACCACCACGTAACGCGGGCCTTGCGGACGATACCAATAACCACCGGAATAGAAATAATCCTGGCCACGATACGGCACGCGGTAGTTGCGCTCCGGGAAGCGGTCGATCACGTACCCCGGACGATACTGCGGGCCGGGGCCCCAGCCATTGCCGTGCCCATCCGGGCGACCGGGCCAGCGACGATCATCCTGACGTGAGCCCTGACCGCCAGTCTGCCAGCGCTGGTAGTCATTGTTGCGCCGCGGTTCGTCCTGATAGTAGCCACGCCGGGGTTCCTGGGTCTGGCGCACAGTATCGGGCCGGCCCTGGATCGGCAGATTGTTACTGGGTTGTTGCGGCGGTCGCTCCTGAACGTTGGAGTCGTGCTGTACACGGTTCTGCCACTGGCCACCCTGAGTATTGGGATCGTGCGAGGGCCGGTTTTGCCGCTCGCCGCCCTGATTCTGGTCGTGGAGCTCGAACTGACGGCTGTTGTCGCCACGAATGATTTCGTTGTTCTGCCGGCGTGGCTGATTGTTACCGTCATGACCCTGACCTTTGCCCTGATGATCCGGCCCGCGTTGGCCGCCATCAGGCCCACGGATTTGCGGCTCATCGGCCAGCGATTGCGCAGTGACACTCACACATAGCAAACCAACACCGGCCAAACGCCAGATGCGCGACTTCATGCTTTTCCTCACTGCGGGTTAGGGCCTGTACGTAAGACTGGGAAAGCACAGGCCGGTTCTGCAACAGGTTATCAGTCACGCAACTTATTTATTGAGGGTCGCCCATAAATTCCGGTGTCTAGTCCTGAAATAGGTTTACACCTGTTTCACCCTAACGCCCGATGCACCGCATCGGGCGTTTTGTATTTCAAAGACAGGTGCGGACGCTC
>NZ_JBNNVP010000077.1:0-13777 GCF_050280605.1 Pseudomonas sp. NPDC089918
AAAGGCATGCAAGGGCTGCTGGAACAGGCCGATGGCGGCACTCTGTTTCTCGATGAAATCGGTGACATGCCCCTGCCCCTGCCCAAAGAACGCGTTACCGAAGCGTTCAAGATCATCCTGTCCGACACTAACGTCGCTGCAGTATTGGTCAACATCTTCGGCGGCATCGTTCGTTGCGACATGATTGCCGAAGGCATCATCGGCGCTGTGAAAGAAGTCGGCGTGAAAATCCCGGTTGTTGTTCGCCTTGAAGGCAACAACGCTGAGCTGGGCGCTAAAGTACTGGCAGAAAGCGGTTTGAACATCATCGCTGCTACCAGCCTGACCGACGCTGCTCAACAAGTTGTCAAAGCTGCGGAGGGCAAATAATGAGCGTCCTGATCAATAAAGACACCAAAGTTATCTGCCAGGGTATTACCGGTTCGCAAGGTAGTTTCCACACCCAGCAAGCCATCGAGTACGGCACCAAGATGGTTGGTGGTGTAACTCCAGGCAAAGGCGGCACCGAACACCTGGGTCTGCCAGTGTTCAACACCGTGAAAGATGCTGTAGCCGCCACTGGCGCCACCGCCAGCGTGATCTACGTTCCAGCTCCTTTCTGCAAGGACTCCATCCTGGAAGCAGCATTCGGCGGCATCAAGCTGATCGTTTGCATCACTGAAGGCATTCCTACCCTGGACATGCTGGATGCCAAGGTCAAGTGCGACGAGCTGGGCGTAGTCCTGATCGGTCCTAACTGCCCAGGCGTGATCACTCCAGGCGAATGCAAGATCGGCATCATGCCAGGTCACATTCACTTGCCAGGCAAGGTCGGTATCGTTTCCCGTTCCGGCACCCTGACCTACGAAGCTGTGAAGCAGACTACTGACGCCGGTTTCGGTCAGTCGACTTGCGTCGGCATCGGTGGTGACCCGATCCCGGGTTCGAACTTCATCGACATCCTGAAGCTGTTCCAGGAAGACCCGATGACCGAAGCGATCGTGATGATCGGCGAGATCGGCGGTTCGGCTGAAGAAGAAGCGGCTGCCTACATCAAGGCACACGTGACCAAACCGGTTGTTTCCTACATCGCTGGTGTGACTGCTCCTCCGGGCAAGCGCATGGGCCATGCTGGCGCAATCATCTCTGGCGGCAAAGGCACTGCAGACGAGAAGTTTGCTGCCCTGGAAGACGCAGGCGTTAAAACCGTGCGTTCGCTGGCAGACATCGGCAAGGCTTTGTCCGAGCTGACCGGTTGGGCGATCAAGTAAGCCTCGCGCTTAACTGACGCTTCGCCAAACAAAGGCCACCTTCGGGTGGCCTTTGTCGTTTCCGGGTGATCGTTCCCACGCTCTGCGTGGGAATGCCGCCAGGGGCGCTCCGCGTTCCGCCTTTGAATGTGACGCGGAGCGTCATGGGATGCATTCCCACGCAGAGCGTGGGAACGATCTGTGCCAAGGTAGGAAAATTAGGTATGTAAACGCGACATTGAAATGTCGCGTATCGGATAGTTCGCCCTGTAACAGTGCGTTTGTCGTGCAAATTCGTTAGGCTAGCAGCCATTTTTGCGTCCGCGGCCCACAAGGCAGCGACGCGCTAAACGGGTTAGTCCTATACGGGCCGACAGCATTTCCCTCACCCATAAGGGAAATCCCTCTCTAAATTCCGATTCAGTAGTGTGGTATTTCCTTAATGAAAGTGTTGAAAGGCCAGGACATCCTGGCACTGGGTTTTATGACATTTGCCCTGTTCGTCGGGGCTGGCAACATCATCTTCCCGCCTATCGTCGGTTTGCAGTCCGGGCCTAATGTCTGGATGGCGGCGCTGGGTTTTCTGATCACGGCGGTTGGTTTGCCGGTGATCACCGTTGTCGCCCTGGCCAAGGTCGGTGGTGCAATGGATGCCTTGAGCAGCCCGATCGGTAAAGTCGCTGGTGGCCTGCTGGCAGCCGCGTGCTACCTCGCTGTCGGCCCGTTGTTCGCGACGCCGCGCACCGCGACCGTGTCGTTCGAAGTGGGCCTGGCGCCGCTGACTGGCGAGAGCCCGCTGGCGTTGTTTCTCTATAGCTCGGTGTACTTCCTGCTGGTGTTCTTCATCTCGCTCTACCCGGGCCGCCTGCTCGATACCGTAGGACGTTTCCTCGCACCGCTGAAGATTATCGCCCTGGCCGTTCTCGGCATCGCCGCGTTTGCATTGCCGGCCGGTGATATCGGCGTGGCCACGCCTGAATATGTCGCAGCACCGTTCTCCCAGGGCTTTATCAATGGTTACCTGACCATGGATACCCTGGGTGCGCTGGTATTCGGCATTGTCATTGTCAATGCGATCCGCTCCCGTGGCGTGGAATCACCAGCGCTGATCACCCGTTACGCGATCATCGCCGGTCTGATTGCCGGCGTGGGCCTGGCGCTGGTTTACGTCAGTCTGTTCCGTCTCGGTTCGGGCAGCCATGAAGTGGCCGCCGGTGCTGCCAACGGCGCGGCGGTATTGCACGCGTATGTTCAACACACGTTTGGTTCGTTGGGCAGCGGCTTCCTTGCTGTACTGATCTCCCTGGCCTGCCTGGTTACAGCGGTCGGTCTGACGTGCGCTTGTGCCGAATACTTCAGCCGTGTACTGCCACTGTCCTACAAGACGCTGGTGATCATCCTGGCTGCGTTCTCCCTGTTGGTGTCCAATCTGGGACTCACCAAGCTGATCGCGTTCTCGATCCCGGTGCTGACCGCCATCTACCCGCCGTGCATCGCCCTGGTAGCGCTGAGCTTCTGCAAGGACTTCTGGCATGAGCAGGGCCGCATCGTCGGTCCGGTGATGCTGGTGTCGTTCATCTTCGGTCTGATCGATGCCCTCAAGGGCGCCGGTCTGGCCGATTGGATGCCGACCCAGCTGACTCACCTGCCACTGAGCGAGCAGGGTCTGGCGTGGCTGGTGCCGGCGGTCATGACCCTGGTGGTCGCGGTGGTCTGCGATCGTCTGCTGGGCAAGCGCGAAGAAGCGCTGGCTTAAGCTGCTTCACGGCCCGCCACAAGCGGGCCTCGAACTGCTTCCTGGCAAAAATGGAAATGCCCCGTATCAATCGATACGGGGCATTTTTTATGGCCGTACACAAATCTAATGTGGGAGCGGGCTTGCTCGCGAAGAGGGCTTAACATTCAATAGCGATATTGACTGGAAGTCCGCTTTCGCGAGCAAACCCGCTCCCACAGGATTTCGGTATTCCTCCTATACCTCACAAGGACCTGCATGTCGTTCATCCACACCAACATCATCCACATCCTCGCCGCGCTCTGGTTTGTTATCTGCTGGGGTGGCTACACCCGTTATGCGACATGGAAAGGCCGCGACACCGCGTGCCTGGCCAGCGTGTTGCACCTGTATCGCGAAGACTGGATGCGCCGCATGCTGTTGCGCGACAACCGCATTGCCGATGCCAGCGTGATCGGTAACCTGGAGCGCAATGCCTCGTTCTTCGCTTCCAGCACGCTGATTATCCTGGCCGGTATTCTCACGGTATTGGGTGCGTCCGACAGAGCTGTGTCGTTGCTGGCGGATATTCCGATGGTGCAACAGGCTTCCCAAGGGATGTCGGAGATCAAGTTGTTGTGTCTGGCGCTGGTGTTTGTCTATGCGTTCTTTACCTTTAGCTGGTGCATGCGTCAGTACAACTTTGCGGCGATTCTCGTGGGCTCGGCGCCGATGATCGGCGAGCGCCATGTGTCCGAGCAAGAGCGTAAAGCCTTTGCTTCTCGAGCCGCCCGTGTCATCTCCATGGCGGCCAACCAGTTCAACTTCGGGCTGCGTTCCTATTACTTTGGCATGACCATGCTGGCGTGGTTCGTCAGCCCCTGGCTGTTCATGTTGATGAGCGCCGGCGTCGTGCTGGTGTTGTATCGCCGCGAGTTTCACTCCGACGTTCTTGATGTGATGGTCTATACCCCTACGGAGGCGCCATTGCCTGAAGCAAACAAGGAGGCTGCTTGATGAGTATTCCGTTCTGGTGTGTGTTTATCAGCGCATTGTTGATTTTCGTGGCAAAGATCCCGGTGGCCAAAGCCATGAACGAGCAGGGTGGTTACAACAATCACCTGCCGCGCCAACAGCAGGCACAACTTACAGGCTTCGGTGCCCGTGCATTGGCAGCCCATCAGAACAGTTTCGAGGCGTTCATGATCTTTGCGGTGGGGGTGTTGATGGCGCACACCACGCAGACGGCGGGATGGCTGATCGATGCGCTGGCAATCCTCTTTGTGATCGCGCGCATCATATATCTGTTGTGCTATTGGGCGGACTTGGCCTGGCAGCGCAGCCTGGTGTGGTTCGTCGGCTTAGTGTGTTCGTTGTTGCTGATGATTAGTCCGACTTTTAGGACGATTTTGATCTAATACTGCATTGCAAACAAAAGCCGCAGACAAAAGAAAACCCGCACTTGGCGGGTTTTCTTTTAGCACTAAAAACGCTTTTAGTTTTTAGGTGCTTCTGGCGCGGCTTCTTTTGTCGCTGCTGCGTTAGATTCGGCCTGAGCTTTGGCAGCTTCGGCGTTTTCTTTTGCTGCCTCGTTCACTTTATCCTGAGCTTCACCCATTTTTTCCTGAGCTTGCTCAGCATGTTTGGTGGCATCTTGAGCTTTGTCCTCGGATTTTTTATCGCAGGCAGCGAGACCGAGGGAAGCGGTCAACATCAAGGCAATAGCTAAAGTCTTACGCATGGGGTGTTTCTCCTGATGGAAAGTATCTACTGGCCTTTCGAGCACAGCCGACAGCTTTAAGTTCCTCAATTCGTTCAGATATATAAGTTTGTTTTGCTGCGGAACTTTTACCCACTAGCCTGCTACTTTGCCCGGACACTAAGAAGAGTTTTATCAAATGGCCGAAAACCCCGTTTTTGAGCGTGCGACGCGATTCCTGTCGGCATTGCGGCATTGTCAGGTACTCGGCATGCGCGTTCACAGCGCCAGCAGCGAAGGATTGACGGTGATTCTGCCGTACAGCCCGCAGATCGTCGGCAATCCGCAAACCGGGGTGATTCATGGCGGAGCGTTGACCTCGCTGATGGACACCGCCTGCGGCATGGCTACCCTTTGCGTGCTGCCTGAGTTCGAAGTCTGTCCGACGCTCGACTTGCGGATCGACTACATGCACGCCGCCGAGCCGCACAAGGACGTGTACGGCTTCGCCCAATGCTACCGAGTGACCACCGACGTGATCTTTGCGCGCGGTTTTGCCTATCAGGACGACCCCGAGCAGCCTATCGCCCATGTGGTGGGCACCTTTATGCGCATGGGCAAGGGCATTAAAGGCACTAAAGGTTTTGGCGGCGCCATTGCTGGAGGTGCGAAATGACCGACACGTTCAAGGAGCAACTTCAACAGGCCCATGCGCAGGGGGACTACGCCTCTCTGCTGCACCTGATTCCTTACGCCAGACTGATCGGCGTCGAATGTTCGCGTGTCGGGGATGAACTGCTGTTTCGTCTACCGGCCAACAAAGACAACATTGGTAATCCTTTATTGCCAGCGATTCACGGCGGGGTGATTGCCGGGTTCATGGAGCTCTCGGCAGCACTGCACCTGCTGATCTTCACCGGCTCGCCCGGCGTGCCGAAGATTATCGACTTTTCCCTCGACTACCTGCGCGCGGGGCAGTTTCGCGATACCTGGGCCAGATGCCTGGTGTGCCGACAGGGGCGGCGGGTGGCAAACGTGGCGATTACCGCCTGGCAAAGCACTGAGGCCGAGCCCATTGCCACGGCCCGCGCTCACTTCAAAATCGAAGAGCCCTTGAAATCCTGATCTCAGCCCCCAACTCTGAGGACAACCCGCCGTCGACCTTCAAGGTCGCGGCTTATGCCATCTGATTGGAGTTTGATGACCATGAGTGTGGAAACTCAAAAGGAAACCCTGGGCTTCCAGACCGAGGTGAAGCAACTGCTGCACCTCATGATCCATTCGCTGTATTCCAACAAGGAAATTTTCCTTCGCGAATTGATCTCGAACGCCTCTGACGCTGTCGACAAATTACGTTTTGAAGCGCTGGCCAAGCCTGACTTGCTGGAAGGCGGCGCTGAACTGAAAATCCGTGTGAGCTTCGACAAAGACGCTAAAACCGTCACCCTCGAAGACAACGGCATCGGCATGAGCCGTGACGACGCGGTCACCCATCTGGGTACCATCGCCAAGTCCGGCACTGCCGATTTCATGAAACACCTGTCTGGCGATCAGAAAAAAGACTCGCACCTGATCGGTCAATTCGGTGTCGGTTTTTACTCGGCCTTCATCGTTGCCGATAAAGTTGACGTATTCAGTCGCCGTGCCGGCCTCGCTGCCAGCGAAGGCGTGCACTGGTCGTCCAAAGGCGAAGGCGAATTCGAAATCGCCACCGTCGAGAAGGCTGACCGCGGTACGCGCATTGTCCTGCACCTGAAGTCCGCTGAAGACGAATTCGCCGATGGCTGGCGTCTGCGCAACATCATCAAGAAGTACTCCGACCACATCGCTTTGCCAATCGAGCTGCCGAAAGAAGTGGCCGCTACCGAAGGCGAAGAGCAGCCGGCCGCCGAGTGGGAAACCGTCAACCGCGCCAGCGCCCTGTGGACTCGTCCTCGCACTGAAGTGAAAGACGAGGAATACCAGGAGTTCTACAAACACGTCGCTCACGATTTCGAGAACCCGCTGAGCTGGAGCCACAACAAGGTCGAAGGCAAGCTCGAGTACACCTCGCTGCTTTATGTGCCGACCCGTGCGCCATTCGATCTGTACCAGCGTGAAGCGCCGAAAGGCCTGAAGCTTTACGTGCAGCGTGTGTTCGTCATGGATCAGGCCGAGTCGTTCCTGCCACTGTACCTGCGCTTTATTAAAGGCGTGGTCGACTCCAACGACCTGTCGCTGAACGTGTCGCGGGAAATCCTGCAGAAAGACCCGATCATCGATTCCATGAAGTCGGCGCTGACCAAGCGCGTTCTGGACATGCTGGAAAAACTGGCGAAGAACGAGCCTGAGCAATACAAAGGCTTTTGGAAGAACTTCGGTCAGGTCATGAAAGAAGGCCCGGCAGAAGACTTCGCCAACAAAGAGAAAATTGCTGGTCTGCTGCGTTTCGCGTCCACTCAGGGCGACGACGGCGAGCAGGTTGTAGGTCTGGCCGACTACCTGGCCCGCGCCAAGGAAGGTCAGGACAAGATCTACTACCTGACTGGCGAAACCTATGCGCAAGTCAAAAACAGCCCGCACCTGGAAGTCTTCCGCAAGAAAGGCATCGAAGTGCTGCTGCTGACCGACCGCATCGACGAGTGGCTGATGAGCTACCTCAACGACTTCGACGGCAAGAGCTTTGTCGACGTGGCACGCGGTGACCTGGACCTCGGTAATCTGGATTCGGAAGAAGACAAGAAAGCCGCAGAAGAAGTCGCCAAGTCCAAAGAAGGCCTGGTTGAGCGTCTGAAGACGGCATTGGGCGACTCCGTTGCTGAAGTGCGGGTCTCCCATCGTCTGACCGATTCCCCGGCGATTCTGGCCATCGGCGAGCAGGACCTGGGCCTGCAAATGCGTCAGATCCTGGAAGCCAGCGGTCAGAAGGTTCCGGATTCGAAGCCGATATTCGAATTCAACCCGGCTCACCCGCTGATCGAGAAACTCGACAACGAGCAGAGCGACGAGCGCTTCGGCGACCTGTCGCACATTCTGTTCGATCAGGCGGCCCTGGCGGCCGGCGACAGCTTGAAAGACCCGGCCGCTTATGTGCGCCGTCTGAACAAGCTGCTGGTTGAACTGTCGGTTTAACCGCGTTGTAAAAAAACCCGCTTCGGCGGGTTTTTTGATCGTTCCCACGCTCTGCGTGGGAATGCCTCTAGGGACGCTCCGCGTCCAGTGACGCGGAGCGTCACGGGCTGCAACCACGCAGAGCGTGGGAACGATCAGCCGATCAATTACAGGGGCGTTGGCGGGCTTCGGTGTTTCGGCAATTCGATCCGCTCACTTTCCCCCGGCACTGTCGGCCAGTCCCCGGCCGCCCAGCGCCGACGTGCTTCATCGATTAATGCCGGATCACTGGCCACGAAATTCCAGTTGATCCGCCGTGGTCCATCCAGCGGCGCGCCGCCAAACAGCACGGCATGACAGTCGCTCTCGGCGAACAGTGTCATCTCTTCCCCGGCCGGCAACACCACCAGCGAGTGCGGTTCCAGCGGCTCGCCATCCAGTTGCGCTTCTCCGCTCAGCACATACAGTGCCCGTTCTTCATGCTCGGTGGGAATCAGCAATGTGGTCGCCGTTTGCAGGTTCAATTCGGCATACAGCGTAGGAGAAAGCACCGGGACCGGCGATTCGAGGCAAAAGCCTGAGCCCGCGATCATCCGTATCTTCACGCCAAGGTTATCGCTGACTGGCAGCGTGGCAGCCGGGTGGTGACTGTAATGTCCCGGACCGTGTTCACGATCCTTGGGCGAAGCCAGCCAGATCTGTAAGCCGTGCATCGTAAAGCCGCTGTCTTTCAATGGTTCGGGTGTGCGTTCGACGTGGGCGATTGCGCTACCCGCCGTCATCCAGCTGACATCGCCGGCATTCACCACCTGATCGGAACCGAGGCTGTCCTTGTGCTGGATTTGCCCTTCGAACAGGTAGGTGAGGGTGGACAGGCCGATGTGTGGATGCTGACGGATGTTCATGCCTTTGCCCGCCGGATAACGGGTTTCGAGCATGTGGTCGAAAAACACGAAAGGCCCGACGTTGCGGCATTTGGCTGACGGCAACGGGCGAAGAATCGGCTGGCCTTCGACATCTTCGGCGCGAGGGCGGATCACGAGTGGCGTGTTCATGGTGCATTCCAGGCTGAGCGGGTGACGCAGGGAGCATAACCCGCTTGCGCAGCCCTTGCCGCTATTGGCTGAACGCACCTTCGGACAGATGGGTTTCGATGCTGACTTCAGAGGTGGTCATCAGCTTGTGTACCGGGCAGCGGTCGGCCACGCGGTGCAACTCGTCACGCTGGGCGTCGGTGAGCACACCCTTGAGCGTGAGTTCGACGTGCAGGGCGTATTTGCCTTTCTGCTCTTCACTGTTGTCGCGCTTGACCTCAACCTCGACGCCCGTTAGCGGGATGTTCTTTTTCCTGGCGTACATTTTCAGCGTCAGGGCCTTGCAGGCACCGAGGGCTGCATCGAAGTAGTCGTGGGGTTCAGGCGCGGTGCCTTCGCCGCCAGAGGTTTTCGGCACATCGGCAAAGAGTTCGTGGTCATCGATCTGGACGCTGTGACGAAAACCTTCGGCGGAGACGGTATTGACGGTAACAGTCATAAGAAACCTCGCAGGCATTGGGAAAAGTCATTCGATCAAAAAAGACCCTGAAGTTATAGAGCATCCTTTCAAATTCGCGTTCCACTTTCTTGGCGGGGGATCCTGCCTCGTGCTGTCGCGAAGTGACCACAACATCTGTGGCGAGGGGGCTTGCCCCCGTTGGGTTGCGAAGCGACCCCGGGATTTCAAAGTTAAACCGCATGCAACGGGTTTACGACTGCTTCGCAGCCGAACGGGGGCAAGCCCCCTCGCCACAGGATTGTGTTTGGACCCAAGGTTGTCATCGTCCTGTCACCCCGGCGTCATACCCTCGCGCTCATCTCAATCAAGGAGCGCACCATGCACCTCTCCCGTTTAGCCGCCCTGGCCACAATGATGTTCGCCAGTGGTCTGGCCTGTGCCGAAGTCCGCGTCGAAGGCCCAGTGGAATACGGCGTGTTCGCTGGCCCCAAAGCCGAACTGCAATCGGGCGAGCGAGTTTTGCGCCGCAGCAATGAACAGATCCAGCAAACCGAAATTGTCCCCGCCAAACTCGGCACCAAGTTCGGTATGCGTTACCAGTTGGCCGGCAAGGTCGCCGAAGACCAACCGCTGACGTTGCTCTATTTCACGCCGGGCATCCGTACTCCGGATGGCGTGCGTCACGACAAACTGGAAGTGACTCAGAAACTGGTGCCCGGTGCTCCGCAGGACCTGATGGCCTTCGAGTTCACCGAAAGCCATGAAGTCGTTCCCGGTGAATGGCGTTTCATGGTGTTTCAGGGCGACCGTCTGCTGGCCCAGCAACGCTTTACCGTGCGCTGATCGCGCGCTCGTCCAACCAAATGCCAGACGAAAAAAAGCCCCGCGTTTGCGGGGCTTTCATGTTGGTGCGGATCAGCTGCCTTTGACCGTCTTGCCGTTGACCGTACCGTCGAGAAGCATGATGTTGTACTCCTTGCCGTCGGTTTCGACCTGTTGCAAACGGACCAGCAGGTAATCCCAGTCCTTGGCGAACCACAGGACGGTGATGCGCTTGCTTTGTGTCGGGTCGCGTACGCGCTCGACCTTGATTGCATCGATCTGGCCAGCCTTGGTGTCGACTTTTTCCGAACCCAGCACGCGGAAGTCATAGGTATCGACTTCGCCATCGTCGACGACCTGATAGCTCATGCTTTTCTTGCCAGCGGCGACGTCATGCTGCAGAGCCAGCTGATAAGTGGATTTATCGACCATGCCGCGGTTCAGCGGGATCTTGACCGCGTCACCGCGATCGGTGCCGGTGACCATTTTGGTGGTCCAGTCGAAGTCCAGGTCAGCCTTCTTGGCTTTGCCCAGACCGCCACGTTCGAAGTGGTAGGACTGCGGCAGCAGGGTGTCCTTGTCCAGGGTCAGGGTACTTTCTTCAGTCAGGCTGGCGATCATCATCGACGCCTTGAAACTGAGTTTCCAGACGCCGTTGGCTCCCTTGGTCAGGCTGCGTTCGGCGGTGCCGCTCATGGGCAGCTGTTTCCAGTCGGCGGTGTAGCTGGCGGAGAAAGGTTGAAGGTCTGCGGCCTGCGCAAACGGCAGGGCGAGCAGAGCGCAAGCGAAGAGCAGGGCGCGACGCATAAAATCTCCTAGGTTCGAATCAAGTGGCCGCTGGCCGCGAGTAACTGTCCGTCCAGTAAAGCACCTTGTTCGCCGAGTGATAAACGACCTTCGGCAAACCAGCGTACGGCCATCGGGTAGATCAGGTGTTCCTGGGTATGGACTCGCTGCGCCAGACTCTGCGGCGAATCGTGCAACTCTACCGGTATTACTGCCTGTACGACCAGTGGTCCGCCATCGAGTTCCTCGGTGACGAAGTGCACGGAACAGCCGTGTTCAGTGTCGGCGGCCTCCAGCGCGCGCTGATGAGTGTGTAACCCTTTGTATTTGGGTAGCAGCGAAGGATGGATGTTGAGCAGGCGACCCGCGTAGTGGCGCACGAAGTCAGCGCTGAGAATGCGCATGAAACCGGCCAGTACCACGAGTTTGGGGTTGAAGGCGTCGATCAGTTCGATCAGCGCGGCATCGAAGGCCTCGCGACCTTCGAAAGCCTTGTGATCCAGGGTGCGGGTGTCGATACCCGCGTCCCTGGCGCGTTGCAGGCCGTAGGCGTCGGCGCGGTTGGAGATCACCGCAGCGATGCGGGCCGGGCTGTCGCCGGTCCGCGTGCTGTCGATCAAGGCCTGCAAGTTACTGCCGGTGCCGGACAACAGCACCACCACATCACAGGTCTGGGACATCAATGAGCCTTGAGGTTCTTCAGTTCAACCTGGGCCGCGCCTTCGGCAGCGGTGGCGATCTGACCGATGACCCAAGGCTGCTCGCCGGCTTCGCGCAATACGTTCAGCGCAGTTTCAACGTGCTCTTGAGCAACGCAGATAACCATGCCGACGCCGCAGTTCAACACGCGATGCATTTCGTTTTCGTCGACATTGCCTTTCTCTTGCAGCCAGTCGAACACGGCAGGGCGAGTCCAGCTTGCAACGTCAACCACCGCTTGTGCGCCTTTTGGCAGAACGCGCGGGATGTTGTCCAGCAGGCCACCACCGGTGATGTGGGCCATGGCTTTGACGGCGCCGGTTTCCTTGATCAGCTTGAGCAGCGGCTTCACGTAGATGCGGGTCGGGGCCATCAGCAGGTCGGTCAGCGGTTTGCCGTCGAGCTGGATGTTTTCGATGTCTGCACCGGACACTTCGATGATCTTGCGGATCAGCGAGTAGCCGTTGGAGTGCGGGCCGGAAGACGGCAGGGCGAGCAGGGCATCGCCGGCAGCGACTTTGGAACCGTCGATGATTTCGGACTTTTCCACGACGCCGACGCAGAAGCCGGCCAGGTCATAGTCTTCGCCTTCGTACATGCCCGGCATTTCAGCGGTTTCGCCGCCGACCAGGGAGCAGCCGGACAGTTCACAGCCAGCGCCGATGCCGGTCACGACCTGGGTCGCGGTTTCGACGTTCAGTTTGCCGGTGGCGTAGTAGTCGAGGAAGAACAGCGGCTCGGCGCCGCAGACCACCAGGTCGTTCACGCACATGGCAACCAGGTCGATGCCGATGCTGTCATGCTTGTTCAGATTCAGCGCCAGGCGCAGCTTGGTGCCGACGCCGTCAGTGCCCGAGACCAGTACCGGTTGCTTGTAACCGGCCGGGATTTCGCAGAGGGCGCCGAAACCGCCCAGGCCGCCCATGACTTCCGGGCGCGCAGTGCGCTTGGCGACGCTCTTGATGCGTTCGACCAATGCTTCACCGGCGTCGATGTCTACACCGGCGTCCTTGTAGCTCAGGGAGGGTTGCTTGCTCATGATCCAGGCCTTTAGGGGGGATTCAGGGGTAACGACCGAGTCCAGTGGGACCGCCGAAACAGACGAAGGCGAGTGCCATCGGCGAATTTCAGGGTGCCCGGCTGTTGCCGGTCTGCGAAGGCGCGCGATTTTATCAGGCTTGAGGGGCAGCGGCCATCCTCGTGCCGACGGGCAGGGGCATATCGCGTTAAAAAAACCGATATTGCCCGTGTTGGTGGCGTCCCGGATGGCTGTATAAGGTATCGACATTAACCGTCTATCGTTATGACAGTGCGAAAACTTACCGGGATCGGGTGAATGTTTTGCCTGAACGTGTGGTCAACAGACCCTTGGTTCAATCATCTTCACGCGGTCTGTTCCAGCCGCTCTTGTCGTCAGGAATCTTTTTATGCGTTTTCTTAAATTCTTGTTCGTGGGCTGTTTAACCATGGTCAGCCTGACCGGTCATGCCGAAACCGTCAAAGGTCTCTATCAGGTACGCGAGCCTGTCAGCAGCCAGACACCGGAGGAGCGCGATCAGGCGACTCAGCGGGCGCTGGATACGTTGGTGTTGCGCCTGACCGGCGACCCCAAGGCGGCACAGAGCCCGGGTCTGGCGACCGTGCGCAAAGACCCTCAGCAGATCATCAGTCAGTTCGGCTATGAGGCCGGGCCACCGCAAGTGCTGAAAGTCGATTTCGACCCGGCCACCACTGAACAGGCCTTGCGGCGTGCCGGGTTGGCCGTATGGGGTGCCAATCGGCCGTCGATCCTCGGCTGGTGGTTGAACGATTCCACTGAAGGTTCGAGCCTGGTCGGCGATGGCCAAGCCAGCGCCACGCCACTGCTTCGAGCGGCGCAACATCGTGGTCTGCCGCTGCGTTTGCCGCTGGCGGACCTGGACGAGCAGATTGTCGCCACTGCGCCGAATCTGGAAAGTGCAGACCCGGCGCCGTTGCGTGACGCATCCGACCGTTACAATGCCGACGCTTTGCTGGCGGTGCATGCCCGTGAAGAGGGTGGCCAATGGCAAGCCAAGTGGCGTTTATGGTTGGGCGATCAGAAAGAAGCCGGTAGCGTGCAGGGCGCCGATACCGCTGCGCTGTCCGATGCGGTGATGCTGGCTGTCAGTCAACGCCTGGCGCCGCGCTTTGTCGCCAAGCCGGGTGCCTCGAGCGAGCAATTGCTGGAAGTGCAGGGGATGAGCCTGGAGCGTTATGCGACGC
>NZ_JBNNVP010000078.1:0-11896 GCF_050280605.1 Pseudomonas sp. NPDC089918
ATGCCTCAAGGGACGCTCCGCGTTCCAATGGGACGCAGAGCGTCCCGGGCTGCGTTCCCACGCGGAGCGTGGGAACGATCAGGGTCTAGGCCTGCTTGTACCCACGCACTTCATCAACGCCACGGTTGGCCAGTTGGTCGGCCCGTTCGTTGCCGTGATGGCCGATGTGCCCGCGCACCCATTTCCAGGTGACGTTGTGGCGGTTGACCTGCTCGTCGAGCAGCTTCCACAGATCGGCGTTTTTCACCGGTTCCTTGGCCGCGGTTTTCCAGCCGCGTTTCTTCCAGTTGGCCATCCACTCGTTGATGCCTTTCATCACGTACTGGGAGTCGGTCACCAGCAGTACGTCGCAGGAGCGCTTGAGCTCTTCCAGGCCACGGATCGCGCCCATCAACTCCATACGGTTGTTGGTGGTGTTGGCTTCGCCGCCCCAGAGTTCTTTTTCAACGCCCTTGCACACCAGCAATGCACCCCAGCCGCCCGGGCCAGGGTTGCCCTTACAGGCGCCATCGGTGAAGAGTTCTACGCTATCGCTCATGCCAATCTATCCAGAAAATGCGGTGGCTCGCCGATCGGTGACCGACGATGCCCGAGGCCGGGGCGACCCCGGCCGGGAAAAAAATGTGTATTACGGTTCGAGGTGACGACGGTTGACCTTGGCCATCGGCAACGGAATCAGTTTGCCCATCGGTTCGCGCCGTTCCTGACGCACCGGCCGCAGGCCTACCACGATCTTGCGCGCGACCAATAAATAGAAGCCACCACCCGACAACTGCCAGTCACCGGCCTTGCGCTCCCAACCGGCCAGACGGGCTTGCCAGGCAGGCGACGCAAGCGGCGGACGATAGCACCCGAAGCGGCGTTTCTCCAGCGCGAAACCCAGCAGGTTCAGCCAGTCGCCAACCCGCGACGGCGAAATGCAACGGGCTTTGCGCAAGGCGTCATGGGCAAACACATGACGCAGGCCCCAACTGCTCCAGGGATTGATCCCGACAATCAGCAGGTGCCCGCCAGGCCGAACACTGCTCGCCGCTTCGCGCAGCAAACCGTGGGGCGACAGGCAGAAATCCAGCCCGTGCTGCAACACCACCACATCGGCGGCGTGCTCGCTCAAAGGCCAGGCCTGCTCTTCGCAGACGATCTCCACGCCCGGCAACGGCGCGCCGAGCCGCACATTGCGCTGGACCTGCGGCGCCGACGGCGGCGTCTGCGCCGAAGGGCCGTAATGCACCAGGTAACCGCCGAAGAAGCGCCCCAACTCGTCTTCGAGCATGCATCGTTCTTCGTCCAGCAGAAATTGCCCGATGGGGCCGGACAGCCATTCACGGGCCGCGCTGATCAATGTCAGCCACTCAGGATCGGCCTGAGCGAACGCTTTATCGGTCATTGCATTCTCCAACGCGCCAGGAAGTTCTAAGATGCGCCAATGTTTTCCGCTTGGCGAATCCGACGATGATACAGATCAGTGCCCTGCCCGCCTTCACCGACAACTACATCTGGTTGTTACAAGACCACAGCACCCAGCGCTGCGCCGTGGTCGATCCAGGCGATGCCGCGCCAGTACAAGCCTGGCTCGCGGCGCACCCGGGTTGGGTGTTAAGCGATATTTTGATCACTCATCACCATCATGACCATGTCGGCGGCGTCGAGCGGCTGAAAAAAGCGACAGACGCGACAGTCTATGGCCCGGCCAGTGAAAGCATCCCGGCGCGGGACGTGGCGCTCAAGGACAATGATCGCATCAGCGTGCTGGGCTGGGACTTCGATGTCATCCAGGTGCCGGGGCATACCCTCGGGCACATCGCCTTTTATCACCAGGGCCATTTGTTTTGCGGCGACACCCTGTTCGCCGCCGGTTGCGGACGCCTGTTCGAAGGCTCGCCGGAGCAAATGCATCACTCGCTGAGCCGCCTCGCCGCGCTGCCCGAAGACACGCTGGTGTACTGCACTCACGAATACACCTTGAGCAACCTGAGGTTTGCCGCAGCGGTAGAACCGGGCAATCCGGACACCGCCGCACGTCTGGAAAAAGTCACCGCACAACGTGAAGCCGGAATCATGACGCTGCCCTCTACTCTGGCGCTTGAAAAGCTAACCAACCCGTTTTTGCGTGTCGACGAAACATCCGTTAAAGAAAAAGTGGACGAACGGAATGGAACCCATAACCGGGCTCCGAGTGCGGTTTTTGCTGCTCTACGCGCTTGGAAAGATAAGTTCTAAGTAGCCATCACGCTGGTACAAAAATTCTGAATGGTTGACCGCAGGGGGTGCGCTTTCTAGAATCGCCCGACATTTTTGCCCGGAACTTACTTCCAGCCAATGTCGTCACCTATTCGTAAAGCCATCAATTCAGACGCATTGACCCGCTTGGCTCAAGCCATTGCGGTGGCTGTGTCCGCCACTCTGGCGGGCTGTTCCAGCCATGTGCCGCAGACCGAAGCGACACACACTCCGAATATCGCCGCTCGAGCCAAACAGAAACCTGTCTGGCTCAGCGAAAAACCAACACCGCAAATTCCACAGGACGTCTGGGAGCGCATGCGCCAGGGCTTCCAGTTGCAGGACAACCTGGGCGTCAACCCGCGCATCGAGCAACAGCGCCTGTGGTTCGCCAGTAATCCGTCCTTCCTCGAAAACGCCGGCGAACGCGGCAGCCTCTACATTCACTACATCGTCGAACGCCTTGAAGAACGCAACATGCCGCTGGAACTGGCGCTGTTGCCGGTGATTGAAAGCGCCTACAACCCGATGGCCTATTCCCGGGCCGACGCGGTGGGTCTTTGGCAATTCATTCCGTCCACCGGGCGTTACTTCAACCTGCGTCAGACCCGTTTCTATGATGGCCGGCGCGACATCACCGCCTCGACCACCGCGGCCATGGATTACCTGAGCCGCCTGCACGACATGTTCAACGGCGACTGGCTGCTGGCCCTGGCGGCCTACAACGCCGGCGAAGGCACGGTCAGCCGGGCCATCGAGCGCAACGAACGACTAGGCCTGCCGACCGACTACTGGAATCTGCCGCTGCCAGCGGAAACCCAGGCCTATGTGCCGAAGCTGCTGGCCCTGTCGCAAGTGGTCCTCGCACCCGACGCCTATGGCGTGAACCTCAACCCGATCGCCAACGAACCGTACTTCCAGGTCGTCGAAATCAACCAGCGCATGGACCTGTCCAAGGTTGCCGCCGTCGCCAACATCGACGAAGACGAACTGTTCCAGCTCAACCCGGCCTTCAAGCAGCGCACCACCATCGACGGCCCCCAGCATCTGCTGGTGCCAACGTCCAAGGCGCAACTGCTGACCGCCAGCCTGTCGACCATGCGTCCTGAAGAGTTGATCAGCCAGCGATCGCTCAAGCCGGTGTTCGAAGGGGCAGACGACAGCGAAATCGCCAGCCTCAAGCGCGCCTATCGGGTCAAACGCGGCGACAATCTGGGCACCATCGCCAAGGCCAACAAGGTCGAGGTCAAAGACCTGCAACGCTGGAACAAGTTGAACGGCAAAGACCTCAAGGTCGGCCAGACCCTGGTGATGCAGGACACCACCAAGCGCAAATCCGGGCGCGTCAACACCGTGGTCGCGGTGAACAGCAAGACCAACGGCAAGGTAACCAACAAGACGCAACAGACCCAATACAAGGTCAAGCAAGGCGACTCGCTGTACATGGTCGCCAAACGCTTCAACGTTGAAATGCAGCACCTCAAGCGCTGGAACCCTCGGGTTGGCCAGGCGCTGAAACCGGGGCAGATGCTGACGGTTGCTTCGCCGCATTAAGCGGCTTCGGGCAATGGGGCTTTTTTGTGGCGAGGGAGCTTGCTCCCGCTGGGTAGCGAAGCAACCCCAAAACCTGAAACCCGATGATTTCTGACACCGCGCAGTCAGGTTTACGACTGCTTCGCAGCCGAGCGGGAGCAAGCTCCCTCGCCACAGGTTCTGCAATCCACCGGACCATCACCTCACAATTAACAACGCATTAAGCCCCCGTCTTTTTCCAGTCGATACAAGCTGTTACTGTACGGCCCACAAAGCCCAAGCCGCCTGGATCGGATCTCTGACTTGAAGCGTCCCCTCCTCCTGCTCCTGATCAGCCTGGCCTTGAGCTCCCCCGCAAGCGCGACGATCAGCGAAAGCCATGGTTATGCGCAGTTCGGCACGCTCAAGTACCCGGCCAGATTTACCCACTTCGACTGGGTCAACCCGCAAGCGCCCAAGGGCGGTACGTTGCGGGTGATGGCGTTTGGCACCTTCGATACGCTCAACCCATACACCTTCAAAGGTTCGAGCCCGGTTTCCACCGCCAACTTCCTGCAATACGGCATCAACGAGCTCAATGAACCGTTGATGGTCGGCACCGGCCAATACGCGCCCTCCGGCGATGAGCCGACCTCCAGTTATGGCCTGATTGCCCAATCGGTGGAATACAGCGAGGACCGCAGCTGGGTGGTGTTCAACCTGCGCCCCGAAGCGCGTTTCCACGATGGCACACCGATCACCGCTTACGACGTGGCGTTCTCTTACCGTTTGCTGCTCAAGGAAGGTCATCCGCAATACCGCACCAACCTTCAGGAAGTGTCGCGGGTGGATATTCTCAACCCACGGCGCATCCGTTTCGTCTTCAAACGCTCCGGTAATCCGCTGCTGATCCTGCGCCTGGGCGAGTTGCCGGTGTTGCCCCAGCATTACTGGGAAGGTCGCGATTTCAAGGCCACCACCTTCGAGCCGCCATTGGGCAGCGGGCCGTATCGCATCACCTCGGTAACGCCCGGGCGGCAGATCGTCTTCGAACGGGTCAAGGATTACTGGGGCAAAGACCTGCCGGTCAATCGCGGCAAGTACAACGTCGATCGCATGGAAGTCGAGTTCTACCGTGACAGCGACGTGGCTTTCGAAGCGTTCAAGGCCGGTGAGTTCGACATCTACATCGAACACCAGGCGAAGAACTGGGCCAACGGTTACAACTTCCCGGCCGTGCGCCGTGGCGATGTGATCAAGGCGCAAATCGCGCACCAGATCCCGACCCAGAGCCAGGGCCTGTTCATGAACAGCCGGCGGCCAACTTTCGCCGAGGCCAAGGTCCGCGAAGCGCTGGGGCTGATGTTCGATTTCGAGTGGACCAACCGCACGCTGTTCAGCGGCGCCTACAAACGCGCCATGAGTTATTACCCCAACAGCGAGTTCTCCGCGACCGGGCTACCGGTCGGTCATGAGTGGCTGCTGCTCAAGCCCTATCGCGATCAGTTGCCCGCCAAGCTGCTCACCGAGCCGTTCAGCCTGCCGCAGACCGAAGGCCGCGGCATTCCGCGGGAAACCATGCGCAAGGCCCTGGAGCTGCTCGCCGAGGCCGGCTGGAAGCTCAACGGTCAACGGCTACAGAACACCATCGGCCAACCGTTGCGTTTCGAGATCCTGCTGGTCAACCCGAACCTGGAGCGCATCCTTCAGCCTTACGTCGAGAACCTCGCCAGCATCGGCATCGACGCACGGCTGCGCACGGTCGATCGCGCCCAGTACAAACAGCGCCTCGATCAGTTCGATTTCGACATGATCCTGATGACCCTCAACCAGACCCTCAGCCCGGGTCTGGAGCAATGGCAGTACTTCCACTCCAGCCAGGTCGGGGTCAAGGGCAGCAAGAATTACGCAGGTATCGCCAACCCGGTGGTCGACCATTTGCTTGAACAACTGCTCGCCGCCCAGACCCGTGATGCACAAGTCGCCGCCGGCAAGGCGCTCGACCGGGTACTGCTGTGGCAGCACTACATCATTCCCAACTGGTACCTCAATTATCACCGCCTGGCCTACCGCAACCGGTTCGCCTTCGTCACCACGCCGCCCTACACCCTGGGCCTGAGCGCGTGGTGGCTGAAATCTTCGGAGAAAGATCGATGAAACCCGTACGCGCCCTGCTCTTGCAGGCCAGCGGTCTGTTGTTCGCCGGGTTGGCCTGCGCCGCCCCGCAACATGCCCTGACCCTGTACAACGAGCCGCCGAAATACCCGGCCGACTTCAAACACTTCGATTACGTAAACCCCGACGCCCCCAAGGGCGGGATCTTCCGTCAGGCCGGGTTCGGTGGCTTCGACAGCCTCAACCCGTTCATCAACAAAGGCGTGCCGGCCGACGACATCAGCATGATCTACGACACCCTGGCCAAACAGGGTCTGGATGAGGCGTTTACCGAATACGGCCTGATCGCCGGCAAAATCGAGAAAGCCCCGGACAACAGCTGGGTGCGCTTCTACCTGCGTCCCGAAGCACGCTTCCACGACGGCCATCCGGTACGTGCCGAGGATGTGGTGTTCAGCTTCCAGACCCTGATCAAGGACGGCGCCCCGCTCTTCCGCGGCTATTACAGCGACGTGGAGGAAGTGGTCGCCGAAGACCCGCTCAAAGTGCTGTTCAAGTTCAAGCACAACAACAACCGTGAATTGCCGCTGATCCTCGGCCAGTTGCCGGTGTTGCCCAAGCATTGGTGGGCTACCCGCGACTTCAACAAGGGCAACCTGGAACTGCCGCTCGGCAGTGGCCCGTACAAAGTCAGCGAAGTGAAGGCCGGACGCTCGGTGCGCTATGAGCGGGTCAAGGATTACTGGGGCAAGGACCTGCCGGTCAATCGCGGCTTCTACAACTTCGACGTGCTGACCACCGACTACTACCGCGACAACACCGTCGCGCTGGAAGCGCTCAAGGCCGGTCAGTTCGACTACTGGCTGGAATCGGCCGCGAAAAACTGGGCCAAGGCCTACAACATTCCGGCGGTGGCCGAAGGTCGGCTGATCAAGGAAGAAATAGCCAACGGCAACCCCACCGGCATGCAAGGCTTCGTGTTCAACCTGCGCCGCCCGGTGTTTCAGGATGTGCGTGTGCGTCAGGCACTGACCCTGTTGCTGGACTTCGAATGGACCAACAAGCAACTGTTCAACGGCGCCTACGCGCGCACCCGCAGTTACTTCGAAAACTCGGAAATGGCCGCCACCGGCCTCCCCGACGCCGATCAGTTGGCGATCCTGGACCCATTGCGCGGCAAGATTCCCGAGCAAGTGTTCAGCGAGGCGTTCCAGAACCCGGTGACCGACGCCAGCGGCATGATCCGCACTCAGCAGCGCAAGGCCTATCAACTGCTGCAAGAGGCCGGCTGGCGGATCGTCGACGACAAAATGGTCGACGCCACCGGCAAACCGGTGACCATCGAATTCCTCCTGGCCCAGACCGAGTTCGAGCGGGTGCTGCTACCGTTCAAGCGCAACCTCAGCGACCTGGGCATCGACCTGGTGATCCGCCGGGTCGACGTCTCGCAATACATCAACCGCGTGCGCTCCCGGGACTTCGACATGATCGTCGGCAGCTTCCCGCAGTCCAACTCGCCGGGTAACGAACAGCGCGAGTTCTGGATGACCGCCGCGGCCGACAAACCGGGCAGCCGCAACTCCATGGGCCTGAAAGACCCGGTGGTGGATCAACTGGTCGAGCAACTGATCAACGCCGACTCACGCCAAAGCCTGGTGGCCCACGCCAGGGCACTGGACCGGGTGCTGCAATGGGGCTACTACGTGATCCCTAACTGGCACATCAAGACCTGGCGCGTGGCGTACTGGAGCCACATCGGCCACCCGAAGGTTTCGCCCAAATATGACATCGGCATCAATACCTGGTGGGTCAAGCCCAACGCGACATTGCCGATAGAAGTCGAAACCAAACTGCAAGCCGACCCTGCGGGCACGGAGTAATCAGATGCTGGCGTATATTTTTCGGCGACTGCTGCTGATCATCCCGACCCTGCTCGGCATTTTGCTGATCAACTTCGTGATCATCCAGGCCGCCCCCGGCGGGCCGGTGGAACAGATGATCGCCAAGCTCGAAGGCTTCGAAGGCGCCACCAGCCGCATTGCCGGCGGCGGTGCCGAGGTGTCGGTGGCCGGCTCGGCCTATCGTGGGGCGCAAGGCCTGGACCCGGCGCTGGTCAAGGAAATCGAGCACATGTACGGCTTCGATAAATCGGCGCCGGAACGTTTGTGGATCATGATCAAGAACTACGCCACCCTGGATTTCGGCGACAGCTTCTTCCGCGACGCCAAGGTCATCGACCTGATCAAGGAAAAGATGCCGGTGTCGATCTCCCTGGGGCTGTGGAGCACGCTGATCATGTACCTGGTGTCGATCCCTCTGGGGATCGCCAAGGCGACGCGACACGGCAGCCACTTCGACGTCTGGACCAGTTCGGCGATCATCGTCGGTTACGCGATCCCGGCGTTCCTGTTCGCCATCCTGCTGATTGTGGTGTTCGCCGGCGGCAGCTATTTCGACTGGTTCCCGCTACGGGGCCTGACCTCGAACAACTTCGATGAGCTGAGCACTGGCGGCAAGATCCTCGATTACTTCTGGCACCTGGCGCTGCCGGTGACCGCATTGGTGATCGGCAACTTCGCGACCATGACGCTGCTGACCAAGAACAGCTTCCTCGATGAAATCAACAAGCAATACGTGGTCACCGCCAAGGCCAAGGGGCTGACCCGCCATCGCGTGCTCTACGGCCATGTGTTTCGCAACGCCATGCTGCTGGTGATCGCCGGTTTTCCTTCGGCGTTCATCGGGATCTTTTTCACCGGTTCGTTGCTGGTGGAAGTGATTTTCTCCCTCGACGGCCTCGGTTTGATGAGTTTTGAAGCAGCGATCAACCGCGATTACCCGGTGGTTTTCGGCACGCTGTTCATCTTTACCCTGTTGGGGTTGGTGGTGAAATTGATCGGTGACCTCACTTACACCTTTGTCGATCCGCGCATCGACTTCGAAAGCCGGGAGCATTGAGATGAACCTGTCCCCTCTCAATCGCCGACGTTTCGAACTGTTCAAGGCCAACAAGCGTGGCTGGTGGTCGTTATGGCTGTTCCTGATTCTGTTCGGCGCAAGCCTCGGTGCCGAACTGATCGCCAACGACAAACCGCTGGTGGTGCACTACGACGACGCCTGGTACTTCCCGGCCCTCAAGCGCTACCCGGAAACCGCGTTCGGCGGCGAATTCCCGCTGGAAGCCAACTACAAGAGCCCGTACATTCGCGAGCTGCTCAAGGCCAAGGACGCCTGGGTCTTGTGGGCCCCGATCCCCTACAGCTACCAGAGCATCAACTACGACCTGAAAGTCCCGGCCCCCGCGCCGCCTTCGGCCGATAACCTGCTGGGCACCGACGATCAGGGGCGCGATGTGCTGGCCCGGGTTATTTACGGCTTCCGGATTTCGGTGCTGTTCGCTTTGACGCTGACCATTCTCAGCTCGATCATCGGCGTGATCGCCGGGGCCTTGCAGGGTTTTTATGGCGGCTGGGTCGATCTGGCCGGGCAGCGTTTTCTGGAGATCTGGTCCGGGTTGCCGGTGCTGTACCTGCTGATCATTCTGGCCAGTTTCGTGCAGCCTAATTTCTGGTGGCTGCTGGGGATCATGCTGCTGTTCTCGTGGATGAGCCTGGTGGATGTGGTGCGCGCCGAGTTCCTGCGCGGCCGGAATCTGGAATACGTGCGCGCGGCTCGGGCGCTGGGCATGCAGAATGGTGCGATCATGTTCCGCCACATCCTGCCCAACGCCATGGTCTCGACCATGACCTTCATGCCGTTCATCCTGACCGGCGCCATCGGCACCCTGACCGCCCTGGACTTCCTCGGCTTCGGCCTGCCGCCGGGCGCGCCGTCCCTGGGTGAACTGGTGGCCCAAGGCAAATCCAACCTGCAAGCGCCGTGGCTGGGTATGAGTGCGTTTGCGGTGCTGGCGTTGATGTTGAGTCTGCTGGTGTTCATCGGCGAGTCCGCTCGCGATGCCTTCGACCCGAGGAAGTGAAATGAATCAGGACAATCTGATCGAAGTGCGCGACCTGGCCGTCGAATTTGTCGTCGGTGAACGCGTGCAGCGGGTGGTCGAGGGCGTGAGCTTCGACATCAAACGCGGCGAAACCCTGGCGCTGGTGGGCGAAAGCGGCTCCGGTAAATCGGTGACCGCCCACTCGATCCTGCGGCTGCTGCCCTACCCGCTGGCCCGGCACCCGTCCGGCACCATCACTTATTCCGACCGGAATCTGCTGGATCTGAAAGAGAAAACCATCCGCCACATCCGCGGCAACCGGATTGCGATGATCTTTCAAGAGCCGATGACCTCGCTCAATCCGCTGCATTCGATCGAAAAACAGATCAACGAAATCCTGGGCATCCACAAAGGCCTGACCGGTAAAGTCGCGACCAAGCGCACGCTGGAACTGCTGGAAATGGTCGGCATCCCCGAGCCCGAAAAGCGTCTCAAGGCCCTGCCCCACGAATTGTCCGGCGGCCAGCGCCAGCGGGTGATGATCGCGATGGCCCTGGCCAATGAGCCGGAATTGCTGATCGCCGACGAACCGACCACGGCCCTGGACGTGACCGTTCAACTGAAAATTCTCGAACTGCTCAAGGAATTGCAGGCCCGTCTGGGCATGGCGTTGTTACTGATCAGTCATGATTTGAACCTTGTACGAAGAATTGCGCATCGGGTATGTGTCATGCAGCGCGGTTGCATCGTCGAACAGGCATCGTGCGAAGAATTGTTCCGCGCGCCACAGCATCCGTACACGCGGGAACTGCTGGCAGCGGAGCCCAGCGGCAAGCCGGCGACCAATGTGATTGGCCCGCCGTTGCTTGCGGTCGAGAACCTGAAAGTCTGGTTCCCGATCAAGAAAGGCTTTCTGAAAAAGACCGTGGACCATATTAAAGCGGTCGACGGGATCAATTTCAGCCTGCCCCAGGGCCAGACCCTGGGGATTGTGGGAGAAAGCGGTTCCGGCAAGTCGACGCTCGGCCTGGCAATATTGCGGCTGATCGGTAGCAAAGGCGTCATCCGTTTTGAAGGCAAGCAGCTAGACTGCCTGACGCAGAGCGAAGTTCGGCCGCTGCGCCGGGAAATGCAGGTGGTGTTCCAGGACCCGTTCGGCAGCCTGAGCCCACGGATGTGCGTGAGCCAGATCGTCGGCGAAGGCCTGCGGATCCACAAGATGGGCACCGAGGCAGAACAGGAACAAGCGATTATTGCGGCACTCAAGGAGGTAGGTCTGGACCCGGAAACCCGGCACCGCTACCCCCACGAATTTTCCGGTGGGCAACGGCAAAGAATCGCCATTGCCCGGGCATTAGTGCTAAAACCGGCGTTGATTCTGCTGGACGAGCCGACTTCGGCCCTCGACCGCACCGTGCAACGCCAAGTGGTGGAGCTGCTACGTTCACTGCAAACCAAGTACAACCTGACGTATTTGTTTATCAGCCATGACCTGGCTGTCGTCAAAGCGCTGAGCCACCAGCTGATGGTGGTCAAGCATGGCCAAGTGGTCGAACAGGGAGACGCGCAAAGTATCTTTGCCGCCCCCCAACATCCGTATACACAGCAGTTGCTGGAAGCCGCTTTTCTGGCACCAGCCACTGCGCAATAAACCTGAAAAGAGGAGCAACACATGGGTTTTCTCGCCGGTAAGCGCGTACTGATCGTCGGTGTCGCCAGCAAGCTGTCCATCGCATCCGGCATCGCTGCCGCCATGCATCGCGAGGGCGCTGAGCTTGCCTTCACTTATCAGAACGACAAACTCAAGGGTCGTGTCGAAGAATTCGCACAAGGCTGGGGCTCGAGCCCTGAGCTGTGCTTCCCGTGCGACGTGGCCAGCGATGAAGAAATCGCCAAGGTCTTCGAAGCACTGAGCAAGAAGTGGGACGGCCTGGATTGCATCGTGCACTCCGTCGGCTTCGCCCCGGGCGACCAACTGGACGGCTACTTGTTCACTCGGTTCGGCTGGGTCCAGACTCAACCCCAAGCCTTGTCGCGCCTGATTTAGAGGGGTTGAACGGTCAAATTCCAGACTGATGGAACCACGGCCGGCGATCACGGCCTAAACTG
>NZ_JBNNVP010000079.1:0-11591 GCF_050280605.1 Pseudomonas sp. NPDC089918
CCCCGTTGGGCTGCGAAGCAGTCCCCAAATCTCTGATGTACCAAAAATTTTGTGAGTGCTACGCACTCAAACGGGGGCAAGCCCCCTCGCCACAGCTCGCTCCCACAGGGGAATGGGGTGATTACCAGGGAATGGTCTCACCCCTGTAGTTCACAAAATGATGCCCGCCCTTGCCGGCATACGCATTCACCTGATCAATCAAGCCGCGTGTGCTGGTTTCCACATCAATGTCCGCGCCTTCACCGCCCATATCAGTCTTCACCCAACCCGGATGCAGCGACAGCACGGTGAGTTTCTGTTCGCCCAATTGGGTGACGAAGCTGTTGGTCATGGAGTTCAGCGCCGCTTTGCTGGCCTTGTACAACGCCAGCTCCGGCGCGTCGGGCATGGTCACGCTGCCCAGCACCGAACTCATGAACGCCAGCACGCCGCTGTCTTCACGAATCTGCCCGACAAAACGCTGGGCCAGATTGATCGGCGCCACGGCGTTGGTGAAGAACAGCTGACCCACCTCGGCCAGGGTCGCGCCGCCCGGCGTCTGGACCTCCGGGCCCTTGACTCCGGCATTCACAAACAACAAGTCGAAGACTTCGCCCTTGAGTTGTTGACTAAGGGCAATGACCGCTTGCTGATCGTCCATGTCGAGTTTTTCGATCCGCACCTTGCCCAGCGCTTGCAAGGCTTCGGCGCTCTGCGGGTTGCGCACGGTGGCGGTGACTTGCCAGCCGTCGGCCAGCAGGGTTTTCACCAGACCGAGGCCCAAGCCTCGGGAGGCACCGATGATGAGTGCGGTTTTTGCCTTGGACATGAATGGCTTCCTTGATGGATGAGAATCACGGATTTAATGGACAACGTTGACCGAGCCGATGTTGCAGTTCCTGACGCAAGACATCGAGTTCGGCGATGCGGGTTTCGATCAGGTTCAATTTGTCTTGCAGCAGCCGGGTAACGGCATTGGCCGGGTCGGGCGCCTGCCACAACGCGGCGACGCTGCTGCCGATCTCGCCGAGGGTAAAGCCCAGTCGCTGAGCGGTCTTGATGTACAGCACCAGTTGCACCATCTCCGCCGGATAGTCGCGATAACCATTGGCGCTGCGTTGCGCGGCGATCAACCCGCGCTGCTCGTAAAAGCGCAATGTGTCGCGGCTGACGGCGCTGGCCTGAGCTAATTCACCGATGCGCATCTTGATGTCTCGAGAGGGCTTGACCCTGGAGCATACTCCAGGCTTTAGCCTTGTTGCTCCCTGAATTTATGGAGCAAGACGGATGTGGACTTCAACGCAATATCGTCAAGTGGTGCGTGGCAGTGCGTGGTACGACCTGATCGTAACCGCTGCTTTTGTGACGCCGTGGAGTTTTGCGGCGTTGCATGGCGTGTTGTTGAGCCTGAGCCAGACTTTCAATCTGCCTGGCGAGCTACCGCCGTTCGAGCCGATGCACATGCTGATGGCGAATTTGTTGGGTTCGATTGTGTGCGTGTGGGCGGTGCTGCGGATTCGTGATCCGCAGCAGGTGTTTGGGCGGTATGACGCGGTGGGGAGGTTTCTGTTTTCGGCTTGGCAGCTGTATGCCTTGCTCCATGGCGCCAGTTCATTGCTGGTTGTTTTCTTGGTCTTTGAATTGGCGTGGGGGGGTGTTCAGGTGTTGCCAGTGCGGCAGCCATCGCGAGCAGGCTCGCTCCCACAGTAGATTTGTGTTCATCACAAAATTGCGGCTCGACTCGGTCAACTGTGGGACCGAGCCTGCTCGGGATGAGGCCAGTGCAGGCGACCGTTAATGCCCGGCCTGCCACGGCTGCCCCAACGAAACCGGCGCATACAACCGTGTGCGCACGGCATCCCGGGACAACAGCACCAACACCACAATGGTCGCGACATACGGCAGCATCGCCAGCAGGCTCGACGGAATCGCCAGCCCCAATCCCTGCGCCACCAAATGCAAGATGCTGGCGAGACCGAACAGATACGCCCCGAGCAGCAATCGCCACACCCGCCAACTGGCAAACACCACCAGCGCCAGGGCAATCCAGCCGCGACCGGCGCTCATGTTTTCCGCCCACATCGGTGTGTACGCCAGGGACAGATAAGCCCCGGCCAACCCCGCCATTGCGCCGCCAAACAGCACCGCCAGCGTGCGCACGCGCAACACCGGCAAGCCCATGGCGCTCGCCGCGTCCGGGTTTTCGCCGACGGCCTGAATAATCAACCCGACGCGACTTTTCAGAATCACCCAGGCCACTATCGTGAACAGCGCGAACGACAGGTACACCAGCAGGTCCTGGGCAAACAGCATCCGCCCGATCAGCGGGATTTCACTCAACAACGGAATCGCCACCGGCTCGAAACCCGCCAATGGTTTGCCAACCCACGCTGCGCCGACAAAGGTCGACAGGCCCACGCCGAAGATCGTCAACGCCAACCCGGTCGCCACCTGATTGGCGTTGAACACCAGTGCCACCAAGGCAAACAGCGACGACAACAGCATCCCGGCGAGCATCGCCAGCAACACGCCAAGCCAGAGGTTGCCGCTGTTCAGCGCAACGATGAAACCGATCACCGCGCCAAACAGCATCATGCCTTCCTGCCCCAGATTGAGGACGCCACTCTTCTCGCAAATCAGCTCGCCCAGCGCCACCAGTAACAACGGCGTACCGCAGCGGACCATGGCGTAGAAAATATTGCTCAGCAGATCGAAATCCATCACAAGGCTCCTGCGTGTACGGCGGTGGTTGGTGCACGGCGAGCCCAGCGCAGGTTCAAACGCAGTCGGTAGAGAATCAGTACGTCACTGGCCAGCAGGAAAAACAGCATCATCCCCTGGAACAATTGAGTGATCGCTTGCGGCAGGTTCATGCTCATCTGTGCGCTTTCGCCACCGATGTACAGCAGCGCCATCAACAGGCTGGAAAACAGAATGCCGATGGGATTCAGCCGCCCGAGAAACGCCACGGTGATCGCCGCATAGCCGTAACCCGGCGAGACTTGCGGCACCAATTGACCGATCGGCCCGGTGACTTCGCACACGCCGGCCAGTCCCGCGAGGCCGCCGCTGATCAACAACGCCAGCCAGATCAGCCGCTTCTCGCGAAAGCCGACGAAACCGGCGGCGCGCTTGTCCAGCCCAAGCACTTTGATCTGGAAGCCGACAAAGCTTTTCTGCAGCAACACCCACACCGCCACCAGCGCGAGCAACGCGAAATACACACCGGCATGAACCCGGCCGTCCTCCATCAACAGTGGCAGTCGACTGGCCTCGCCGAACATTGCCGACTCTGGAAAGTTGAACCCCACCGGGTCCTTCAGCGGCCCGTGGACGCAGAACAGCAGCAGGTTCAGGGCGATGTAATTGAGCATGATGCTGGTGAGGATTTCATTGGCGTTGAAGCGCGTGCGCAACCACGCCGTCAGCCCGGCCCATGCGGCGCCGGCCAGGGTGCCTGTGAGCAGGATCAACACCAGCGCCCAGCGGCTTTGCCAGCCAATGATGTTCACTGCCAACGCACTGCCGGCGAGGGCGCCGAGCAGCAACTGACCTTCGGCGCCGATGTTCCAGATCCGTGCCTGATACGCCACCGCCAGGCCCAATGCGCAGAGCAGAATCGGCAGCGCTTTGACCAACAATTCGGAGACGCCGTACAAGTCGCTGATCGGTGCAATCAGCAACGTGTGCAAGGTCAGCAACGGATCGTGGCCCAGGGCGATAAACAGCAATGAGCCACAGCCCAGCGTCAACACGGCCGCCAGCAAGGGCGAGCACCACAACATAAGGCGCGATTGCTGGCCACGGGGTTCGAGAGAAAGCAGCATGTGAAACTCCGTTAAAGCGCTACGGGGGCAGGTGATTGAGGGGCATCGAACTGGCCGGCCATCCAGCCGCCGACGTCGCTCAGATGGGTGTCGACGGTGGCCTGCAATGGCGACAGCCGACCGCCACACAGGGCGCCGAGGCGGTCGCTGATCTGGAACAATTCGTCGAGGTCTTCAGAGATCACCAGGATCGCCGCGCCAGCATCGCGCAAGGCAATCAACGCCCGGTGAATGGTCGCGGCCGCGCCGACGTCCACGCCCCAGGTCGGGTGCGCGGCCACCAGTAATTCAGGCTGTTGAAGGATCTCCCGGCCGAGGATGAATTTTTGCAAGTTGCCGCCGGACAGACTGCGAGCAGGCGCCTGGGCATCGGGTGTCTTGACCCCGAAGCGGCGAATGATGTCTTCGGCCAGCGCTTGGACCTTGCCGCGCTGGATCAGCCCGTTGCTGACCAGCCCTTGTTGAAAGGCGGTCAGCAAGGCGTTATCTGCCAGGCTCAGTTCCGGCACCGCGCCATGGCCTAGACGCTCGGCAGGAACGAAGGCCAGGCCAAGTTTGCGTCGCGCATCCGGCCGCAAATGGGCGACGGCTTGCCCGCCGAAACTGATCGTTGCGCTGTCGTGACGGGGCAGTCGCTCTTCACCACTGAGCAACGCCAGCAACTCATCCTGACCATTGCCGGCCACTCCGGCGACCCCCACGATTTCGCCGCTGCGCACGTTGAAATCAATATTCTTCAGAGAGCAGCCGAACGGGTCCGGGTTGTGCCAGGACAATCCCGTCACACTCAAAAACGCATCAGCGCCCATGACCTTTGGATAGTCAGTGATCAGCTCGGCGGCTTCACCGACCATCAACTGCGCCAGTTGCCGATCCGAGCACTGCGCCGGCACGCAATGCCCGGCCACCCGACCGCCGCGCAACACCGTAGCGCTGTGGCACAACGCGCGCACTTCGCCGAGCTTGTGGCTGATAAACAGAATGCTGCAGCCTTCGGCCGCCAATCGGCGCAGTGTGACGAACAATTCGTCGGCCTCTTGCGGGGTCAGTACCGACGTCGGCTCATCGAGAATCAACAGGCGGATGTCCTGCATCAGGCAGCGAATGATTTCCACCCGTTGACGCTCGCCGATGGACAGGCTGTGGACAAGTCGCTCCGGTTCCAGGGCCATGCCGTAGCGTTGAGACACTTCACGAATCTTCGGTTCGAGCTGCTTCGGCGTACCCGCCGCCGCTCCCATGGCCAGCGCGATGTTCTGCGCCACGCTCAGGGTTTCGAACAGCGAGAAATGCTGGAACACCATGCCAATCCCGAGGCCGCGAGCCTGGGCCGGATTGCGCATGGTCACGCGCTGGCCCTGCCAGATCATTTCCCCTGAGTCGGCGTGAGTGACGCCGTAGATGATCTTCATCAGGGTACTTTTGCCCGCACCGTTTTCGCCGAGCAGGGCGTGGATTTCACCGGGCGCAATGCTCAAGTCGATGGCATCGTTGGCCAGGCAACCGGGGTAACGTTTGCTGATTCTGCGCAATTGCAGGCGGGGTATTTGATCGGGGATCGGCACGGGGTTGGACATGACAGGCTCAGGTCGACAGAAGTTATGCCTGGGGATAAAGCAATTTCCTGGCCATTGAGTCAGGAAATCGGTGAGGCCTTGCTGGTTTAGGGTTGTGGGCGGTGTCTCGCCTTATTCCAACTCCGAATCAGGCACCACTTGAGGGCACGTTCTTTGATCAGGCTCTGGTTTTGCGCGCTGTGAATTGATCAAAAAACGAGCAATACCCTGCAAGCTATGTCGGACATGGGGCTGCGCCAGCCATGAACGGGTTATCCACAGGTTGTTCCACAGTATTTGTGCGCAAGCCGAGCGGAGGGGCATAAGCACTGAGGGGCTTTCTTCTAATGGCGATAAACCGCTCTAACTGTTTGTTTTTACGTGGAATAAATGTTGCTACTGGGGATTTGGATGAAAAATGAACAAAGCCCGCAAAGCCGCATGACAGAAGGGTTACAGCGCAATGTGCTCAGGTTATCCACAGCCGGGTGCACAGCAGATGTGGGCAAGTTTCGAATGCAGGGCAAATCGGGGCGCCCCAAAAGATCGCAGCGCCCACAGGCGCGTAGGAGCTGCCGCAGGCTGCGATCTTTTGATCTTTTGATCTTTTATCGCTGCAACAAAATGCGCCCGCGACTCAAGTCCGCCAGCTGCGTTTGCAGGGTATCTATCTGCCCCTCGCCGATCGCCAATTGCAGTTCCACGCCATTGGCCGTGAAGATTTCCTCCACGACCAAACCGCCCAGTTCCGCTACCCGAAGCTTCACCAGCGCCAACTCGCCAAACGCACAGGCACAACTGACCTGCACCCGACTGATCAGCTCGACCTTCGGCGCCCCTTGCAGGCATTTGTTGGCACCGCCGCCATAGGCCCGGGCGAGGCCGCCGGTGCCCAGTTGAATGCCGCCATACCAACGGATCACTAACACCGCGACCTGATCGCAATCCTGCGCTTCGATCGCTGCCAGAATCGGCCGGCCAGCGGTGCCGCCGGGTTCGCCATCATCGTTGCTGCGATATTGATCGCCGAGTTTCCAGGCCCAGCAATTGTGCGAGGCGTTCAAATCACTGTGCTGCTCGATGAACGCTTGGGCATCAGATGCGCTAGTGATTGGTCCGGCGAGGGTGATGAAGCGGCTTTTGCGAATCTCTTCGCGGTATTCGCAAAAGCCGCTGAGGGTAAAAGGCATAAGTGTCTTAGATAGCAGGCGTCAGGCCGCAGCCTTTGAGAATGATGCGGATCAGGTTGTTGCCGGCGTCTTCCATGTCTTGCTTGGTCAACTTGGTGCGCCCGGTGACACGGCAGATCTGCGTGGCAAAATCGGCGTAATGCTGGGTGCTGCCCCATAGCAGGAAGATCAGGTGCACCGGGTCGACCGGGTCCATTTTGCCGGCGTCGATCCACGCCTGAAACACTGCGGCCCGGCCCTGAAACCAGATGCGATAGTCCTGGTTGAAATGCTCGCTCAGGCATTCGCCGCCGCTGATGACCTCCATGGCGAAGACCCGCGAAGCTTGTGGCTGGCGCCGGGAGAATTCCATTTTGGCGCGAATGTATCGCGTCAATGCTTCTGCCGGATCATCCTCGACGGTCAGGGTATTGAAAGTACTGTCCCAGAGTTGAAGGATGTTGCTCAGCACCGCCACATACAAACCGAGTTTGTTGGTGAAGTAGTAATGCAGGTTCGCTTTGGGCAACCCGGCCTTCTGCGCGATGGTGTTCATGCTGGTGCCTTTGAACCCGTGACGGGCGAACTCGTCTTCGGCGGCTTTGATGATGGTCTCTTCGTTCTTCTGACGAATGCGGCTGGCGGGTTTGCCGCCGTGGGCTGGGACTTCAAAGGTCATAGGCACTTCCGAACAGGGTAGATGGGTGCAACCAGATGCGTTGATAGCGCACCCGCAGGCCGCAGACAAGTCCTGTTGCGATAAAACCCTGACCACCGCAATCCCACAAGAATCTTCAGTTGTTCAGCGCGTCGCCGCCAGGCTCTCCAAAAAGCTCTCCAGCACCAAATGGGGACGACGGCCCTTGCGTGTGACCGATGCCAGGCTCAGGTCATAAAAACGTGCCTTGGGTTTCAGCGCACGCAATCGGCCTTGTTGCACCCAGAGGCTGGCGTAGTGGTCCGGCAGATAGCCGATGTAGCGTCCGGTCAGGATCAGAAATGCCATGCCTTCGCGATCCGATGCACTGGCGGTGCAGTTGAGCGCCTGATAGTGGGCCTGAATCTCGGCAGGCAAACGGAAGGTCGGAGCGATGGCGTCCTGGCTATTGAGACGCTCATCGTCCAGTTGTTTGTCGTCGACATAAAATAACGGATGGCCGACTGCGCAATACAACAGCGAACGTTCGCTGTAGAGCGGCTGATATTCCAGCCCCGACAGCGCACTGGCCTGCGGCACCACGCCGACATGCAAGCGCCCGTCGAGCACGCCTTGTTCGACTTCATTGGGCGCGATCATGCGAATCTGGATTTGCACGTCCGGGCCGCGTTCCTTCAACTGCGCCAAGGCGTGGGTGATGCGCATGTGGGGCAGGGTGACCAGGTTGTCGGTCAGGCCAATGGTCAACTCACCGCGCAAATGTTGGTGGAGGCCATTGACCTCGGTGCGGAAACTTTCCAGCGCACTTAATAGCTGCAACGCCGATTGGTAAACCTCGCGGCCCTCTTCGGTCAGGGAAAAACCGGCGCGACCGCGTTGGCACAGACGCAGGCCGAGGCGCTGCTCCAAATCGCTCATCTGTTGGCTGATGGCCGAGCGACCGATCCCCAGCACCGATTCTGCCGCGGAGAAGCCACCGCATTCCACCACGCTGCGAAAAATCCGTAACAGGCGGATATCAAAGTCACTGACTTGCGCCAGTGGATCGGGACGACGGCTGCTCATGCTTTGTTTACTCAAAGTTTAGTAGCTGGCTGACTGAAGGTTAGAAAAGTTGGATTTCACCGACTTTATCTCCGTGGCAATTTAGCTGCAAGAACGCTTTTCATCTCCACGCCGCTTATTGCCCTGCGAGGTTTTGCCCATGAACGTGCCTGAAAACGCCCCGACTTCCCTGGCCAGCCAGCTCAAACTCGATGCTCACTGGATGCCCTACACCGCGAACCGCAATTTCCAGCGCGACCCGCGACTGATCGTGGCTGCCGAGGGCAGTTGGCTGACAGACGACAAGGGCCGCAAGGTCTACGATTCGCTCTCGGGTCTGTGGACCTGCGGCGCCGGACACACCCGCAAGGAAATCCAGGAGGCGGTGGCCAAGCAATTGGGCACCCTCGATTACTCGCCGGGCTTTCAGTACGGTCACCCGCTGTCGTTCCAGTTGGCCGAGAAAATCACCGATCTGACCCCGGGCAATCTGAATCACGTGTTCTTCACCGACTCGGGTTCCGAGTGTGCAGACACGGCGGTGAAAATGGTGCGTGCTTACTGGCGCCTGAAAGGCCAGGCCACCAAAACCAAAATGATCGGTCGAGCTCGTGGTTATCACGGCGTGAACATCGCCGGCACCAGCCTCGGTGGCGTGAACGGCAACCGCAAACTGTTCGGTCAGGCGATGATGGACGTCGATCACCTGCCGCACACCTTGCTGGCGAGCAATGCTTTCACTCGTGGCATGCCGGAGCAGGGTGGTATCGCCCTGGCCGATGAATTGCTCAAGTTGATCGAGCTGCACGATGCCTCGAACATCGCAGCGGTATTCGTCGAGCCATTGGCTGGTTCCGCTGGCGTGCTGGTTCCGCCGCAGGGTTATCTCAAGCGTCTGCGGGAGATCTGCGATCAGCACAACATCCTGCTGGTGTTCGACGAAGTGATCACCGGTTTTGGTCGTACAGGTTCGATGTTCGGCGCCGACAGCTTCGGCGTGACGCCGGACCTGATGTGCATTGCCAAGCAAGTCACCAACGGCGCGATCCCGATGGGCGCGGTGATTGCCAGCTCCGAGATCTATCAGACCTTCATGAACCAGGCGACGCCGGAATACGCGGTGGAATTCCCGCACGGCTACACCTATTCCGCCCACCCGGTGGCTTGTGCAGCCGGCCTGGCGGCACTCGACCTGCTGCAAAAGGAAAACCTGGTGCAGAGCGTGGCGGAAGTGGCACCACATTTCGAAAATGCGTTGCATGGTTTGAAGGGCTCGAAAAACGTCATCGACATTCGTAACTACGGGTTGGCCGGTGCCATCCAGATTGCGCCTCGCGACGGCGATGCCATCGTGCGTCCGTTCGAAGCCGGCATGGCTCTGTGGAAAGCCGGGTTCTACGTGCGCTTCGGCGGCGACACCCTGCAGTTCGGCCCAACCTTCAACAGCAAGCCGCAAGACCTCGATCGCTTGTTCGACGCGGTCGGCGAAGTGCTGAACAAAATCGACTGATTTTTCCCTCTATATAGGCGTCCTTTTTGAAGGGCGCCTGTGGACAACTTTTTCAGGAGCCCTGCATGAGCCTTATCCCGCATTTGATCAATGGCGAACTGGTGACCGAAGACGGTCGTACGGCCGACGTGTTCAACCCGTCTACCGGTCAGGCGATCCACAAGCTGCCATTGGCCAGCCGTGAAACCATTCAAAAAGCCATCGACTCGGCCAAAGCTGCGTTCCCGGCCTGGCGTAACACTCCGCCGGCCAAGCGTGCTCAGGTGATGTTCCGCTTCAAGCAACTGCTGGAACAGAATGAAGCCCGCATCGCCCAACTGATCAGCGAAGAACATGGCAAGACCCTGGAAGATGCGGCCGGTGAATTAAAGCGCGGGATCGAGAACGTCGAGTTCGCCTGTGCTGCACCGGAAATTCTCAAGGGCGAGTACAGCCGTAACGTCGGGCCGAACATTGATGCCTGGTCGGATTTCCAGCCATTGGGCGTGGTGGCAGGTATTACCCCGTTCAACTTCCCTGCCATGGTGCCGCTGTGGATGTATCCGCTGGCGATCGTCTGTGGCAACTGCTTTATTCTGAAACCCTCCGAGCGTGATCCAAGCTCGACGCTGCTGATTGCTCAGCTGCTGTTGGAAGCCGGCCTGCCGAAAGGCGTGCTGAGTGTGGTGCATGGCGACAAGGCTGCGGTGGATGCCTTGATTGAAGCGCCGGAAGTCAAAGCGCTGAGCTTTGTCGGTTCGACGCCGATTGCCGAATACATTTACGCCGAAGGCACCAAGCGCGGCAAACGCGTCCAGGCGCTGGGCGGGGCGAAGAACCACGCGGTATTGATGCCGGATGCGGATCTGGATAACGCCGTCAGCGCACTGATGGGCGCGGCGTACGGTTCGTGCGGTGAGCGCTGCATGGCGATCTCGGTTGCTGTATGCGTCGGCGATCAGGTGGCGGATGCGTTGGTGGCCAAACTGGTACCACAGGTCAAAGCGTTGAAAATCGGTGCCGGTACGATCTGTGGCCTGGATATGGGGCCGCTGGTTTCCGGTCAGGCTCGCGATAAAGTCAGTGGCTATATAGAAGACGGTGTATCAGCAGGGGCGACCTTGGTGGTGGATGGTCGTGGTCTGAGCGTGGCCGGTCATGAAGAAGGTTTCTTCCTGGGCGGTTGCCTGTTCGATAACGTCACACCAGAGATGCGCATCTATAAAGAAGAGATCTTCGGGCCGGTGCTGTGCGTCGTTCGGGTCAACAGCCTGGAAGAGGCGATGCAACTGATCAACGATCACGAATATGGCAACGGCACCTGTATCTTCACGCGTGATGGGGAAGCGGCGCGGTTGTTCTGTGATGAGATTGAAGTAGGCATGGTCGGCGTCAACGTGCCTTTGCCGGTGCCGGTGGCTTATCACAGCTTTGGCGGCTGGAAGCGTTCGCTGTTCGGCGATCTGCATGCCTATGGTCCGGATGGCGTCCGTTTCTATACTCGTCGCAAAGCTATTACCCAGCGCTGGCCGCAACGGGCGAGCCATGAGGCTTCGCAATTCGCATTCCCTAGTTTGTAAGTAGAAGGGAAGAAGGCCGGCCCCTAGGGGCCGGCTTTCGTGTTTTCGGGGCTTCTTTGCCTTATATGACAGAATTGTGAAATCAGGGGTTGACGGCAGATTCTGGAAGTCTATAATTCGCCCCACTTCCGGCGCAGTCGAAACGGAAAACTCCTTGGTAAACAAAGAGTTACGCAGTTTTCGGCAGTGGTTAAGCTTCAGTTCATCGAGGCCAGAAGGAGTTGGTAAGGCAGTGTGTTTTCGCCTTATTGACGGTTCGATCATCTCGGTCGAAAGCGGAGAAAAAGAG
>NZ_JBNNVP010000080.1:0-11526 GCF_050280605.1 Pseudomonas sp. NPDC089918
GAGACTGCCGGAAAAATACACTTGAGTCTTGCCGGTGCCAGCGAAACTCGCATCGAGCCGTTCGGCGCCATTCACGGTTGCAGGTAAGGCAAAAGTACCGACTTACGCCAGATCACGCCTGGAGCAACTTTCTCGACCGCATCGGTCTCGGTGTTGTTCAGCGGACCTTTGCCGTCAACTGGGTTACCCAGTGCGTCGACTACGCGACCCAGCAGTTCCTTACCAACTGGAACTTCGAGGATGCGGCCGGTGCACTTGGCGCTCATGCCTTCAGCCAGAGACTGGTAGGAGCCCAATACAACGGCACCTACAGAGTCTTGCTCAAGGTTGAGAGCCATACCGAAGACGCCGCCCGGAAACTCGATCATCTCGCCGTACATGACGTCGGCCAGACCGTGAATCCGCACGATACCGTCAGATACGCTGACGACAGTGCCTTCGTTACGGGCTTGAGAGGTCACATCGAGCTTGTCGATGCGGCCCTTGATAATTTCACTTATTTCGGAAGGATTGAGTTGCTGCATTGCTCTGCTGCCCCTTCAAACTCAAGATTTCAATGCTTCGGCAAGGTTCGCGAGTTTGCCGCGAACCGAGCCATCGATAACCAGGTCGCCGGCGCGGATGACAATGCCCCCAATCAGGGATTTGTCTTCCTCGACTTGCAGGCGCACTTCCCGGTTGAGTCGTGCACTGAGAACCTTGGCGAGTTTGTCTTGCTGTTCTTGGTTCAATGCAAAAGCACTGGTCACTTCAACGTCTACCGACTTCTCTTGTTCAGCCTTGTACAGGTCGAACAGAGCGGATATCTCCGGCAAAAGCGGGAGACGGTCGTTTTCGGCAACGACGTTAATGAAGTTCTGTGCCTTGGCATCAAACTTGTCGCCGCACACGTCAATAAACGTGGCGGCCTTGTTTGCGCTCGTCAGTCGCGGGGCCTTGAGCACGCGCTGCATGGTGTCGTCTTGCGACACTGCTGCAGCCAGGCCGAGCATGGCTGACCAAGAGGCCAGTTGCTGGTGGGCCTGGGCGTGCTCGAAGGCTGCCTTAGCGTAAGGTCGGGCCAACGTGGTCAATTCTGCCATGATCGCCCTCGCTTAAATTTCAGCAGCCAGTTTGTTTACCAGCTCCGCGTGCGCGTTTTGATCGATTGTGGCACCCAGGATCTTCTCGGCGCCGCCGACAGCCAGTGCACCCAGTTGGGCACGCAGCGCGTCTTTGACACTGTTCAGTTCCTGCTCGATCTCGGCCTGAGCCTGAACCTTCACACGGTCAGCGTCGATACGGGCTTTTTCAACAGCCTCGTCAACGATCTGATTACCGCGTTTCTTGGCTTGCTCAATGATTTCAGCTGCCTGAGCTTTCGCTTCGCGCAGTTGCTGACCCACTTTCTCATGGGCCAACTCCAGGTCGCGAGCTGCTCGGCTGGCAGCGTCCAGTCCATCCGCGATCTTCTTCTGACGTTCGTGCAAAGCCGCGATGACCGGAGGCCACACGAACTTCATGCAAAACAGTACAAAAATGAAGAACGCAACGGACTGGCCAATCAGGGTTGCATTAATGTTCACGCCAACACCTCGCTCGTTCGTTGCACATCACACCAATCAACTCGAAGGTTCGAGTGATTAGCCAGCGAGTTGACCAACGAATGGGTTCGCGAAGGTGAAGAACAAAGCGATACCAACACCGATCATGGTTACGGCGTCGAGCAGACCGGCAACGATGAACATTTTGACTTGCAGCATTGGAACCATTTCTGGCTGACGCGCTGCGCCTTCCAGGAACTTGCCGCCCAACAGGCCGAAACCAATTGCGGTACCCAGTGCGCCCAGGCCGATCAACAGTGCAACAGCGATAGCGGTTAGACCAACTACAGTTTCCATCTTTCCTCCCGACTTTTACGTCGTATGGTTTAGGTTTTTTAGATTTTAAAGCGGTAAAACAAATCGTTTCATAGCCCTGTTCGGGCACCCACCCGTTTGACCGGGTGGGACATCAGACTAGTCTGAGACTGGTCTTAATGGTTCTCTTCGTGCGCCATCGACAGGTAGACGATGGTCAGCATCATGAAGATAAACGCCTGCAGGGTGATGATCAGGATGTGGAACACAGCCCACGCCCACTGCAGAACTACGCCCAGGCCGCTAAGCCAGAGCAGACCGCTGCCGAACATCACAGCAATCAGAATGAAGACCAGCTCGCCGGCGTACATGTTGCCGAACAGACGCAGTGCCAGAGAGATTGGCTTGGCCACCAGCGTCACGAACTCCAGCAGGAAGTTCACCGGAATCAGCAGGGCTTGAACGAAGATGTTCTTGCTGCCGAACGGGTGCAGGGTCAGTTCGCCAATGAAACCGCTGATGCCCTTGACCTTGATGCTGTAGAAAATGATCAACGCGAATACCGACAGGGACATACCCAGGGTCGCATTCGGGTCAGTGGTAGGAACGGCACGGAAGACCAGGTGCGGGTCGCCGGTAATGATGGCAGCCAGCTTCGGAATCCAGTCAACCGGTACCAGGTCGACGGCGTTCATCAGAAACACCCAGACAAAAATCGTCAGGGCCAATGGCGCGATCAATGGATTACGACCGTGGAAAGTATCTTTCACGCTGCCGTCGACGAACTCGATCAGAACCTCGACGAAGTTCTGCAGGCCGCCAGGTTGACCGGAAGTCGCCTTCTTTGCCGCCATGCGGAAAAGAAGAACGAAAATCAGACCCAACGCGACCGACCAGCCGAGAGTATCGACGTGGAAAGCCCAGAAGCCCATTTCTTTGGCTTCTGCTGCGGTATGGGCAAAACCCCACCCGCCAGTTGGGTGCTGACCGAAGGTCAGGTTCTGCAAGTGGTGCTGGATATAGCCCGAAGCGGTTGTCTCTGCCATGGTTGCCTCAAACGCCCTAAGGTCTCGAAAGTCTTGTTCTCATTAGCAGGGGAGCGAACCAGCTAACCAGTTGGGTCAGCACGAAGACGCCGAATACTGCTAACGGCGCCAGTGGCTTCACACCTGCAAACGTCAATGCAAACAGCACTGCCGTCAAAATCAGTTTGCCCGCCTCGCCGGCATAAAAAGACCGGACGATGGCTTGAGCTGCTCGGGCGCCGGAAAACCGAAATGCCCTGTGAGCGAAATAAATATTGGGGAGCAAGGCTATCAGGCCTCCGCAGAGCCCTGAGTACCCGGCAACGACTCCATGCCATTGCCAGAGCGCCAAAGCGGCAATCAGCAAAACGACAAATTGAGCCATTAACACCGGAAAAACTGCCAGGCGATGGAACGGCAAGCGGTCTGGCGTGCGGTTTTCCATCTCTTTTGCTCCCCAATGGTCGGCTGCCAGAATTCAATAACTTGGCATAATTTGTGCCGACAAAATGCGCGCAGAGTATAGGGGCGGTTCTGCCCCTATTCAACTGTCAGGTAGTGATTTCCGACTTCACGCTACATGAGGAATTGTTTCAGCGGATGTGTGCGAGCACACCTTGAAGCTCATCAAGAGAGTTGTAGCCGATCACTAGCTGCCCCTTACCCTTCTTTCCGTGGCGGATCTGCACCGCAGAGCCTAGGCGCTCGGCCAGACGCTGCTCGAGCCGGGCGATATCCGGGTCCGGTTTTGCAGGTTCCACAGGCTCCGGTTTGCCACTCAACCACTGGCGAACCAGTGCTTCAGTCTGGCGCACAGTCAGCCCCCGTGCGACAACGTGTCGCGCCCCTTCAACTTGTTGATTTTCCGGTAAACCGAGCAAGGCACGGGCATGACCCATTTCCAGGTCGCCGTGAGACAGCATGGTTTTGATGACTTCCGGCAGCGCAATCAGACGCAACAGATTGGCCACGGTGACGCGGGATTTACCCACAGCCTCGGCAACTTGTTGCTGAGTCAGCTGGAATTCCTGCTGCAAACGCTGCAAGGCCACCGCTTCTTCGATCGGATTGAGGTCTTCACGCTGGATGTTCTCGATCAGCGCCATGGCGATGGCGGTTTCATCCGGCACATCGCGAACCATCGCCGGGATGGTTTCCTGGCCAGCCTGCTGGCTGGCACGCCAGCGGCGTTCGCCGGCGATGATTTCGAAGCGCCCGCTGCCGATCGGGCGCACCACGATCGGCTGCATCACGCCCTGGGCCCTGATCGACTGCGCCAGCTCTTCCAGCGCCTGAGGATCCATGTCCCGACGCGGCTGGTACTTGCCACGCTGGATCAGGTCCAGGGGCAGGTGCTGCAGCTCACGCTGGTCGGCTTGTACCGCTTGCTCTTCCAGAGAGCTGACAGTCGGACCACTCAGCAGTGCATCCAGTCCACGTCCGAGACCTCGTTTCTTGACGGCCATGGGGATTCCTTAAGTTGCCTGAGCAGCGGCGATGCGTGAGTTTTTGCGCTGACGGCGAACCATCTCGCCAGCCAATGCCAGATAGGCAATCGCGCCCCGCGATGATTTGTCGTACGCCAGCGCCGGCATGCCATAGCTTGGCGCTTCGGCCAGGCGGATGTTGCGTGGAATGACGGTGTCGTAGAGCTGATCGCCGAAGTGTTCCTTGAGCTGCGCCGATACGTCGTTCATCAGGCTCAGGCGCGGGTCGTACATGGTCCGCAAAAGGCCTTCGACTTTCAGGTTAGGGTTCAGCAGTTCGGCAATGCGCTTGATGTTATCCACAAGGTCGCTCAACCCTTCGAGCGCGAAGTACTCGCACTGCATGGGGATAATCACCCCGTCGGCGGCAACCAGCGCATTGAGCGTCAACATCGACAGCGACGGCGGGCAGTCGATCAAAATGTAATCGTAGTTTTCACGGATCGGCGCCAACGCACTGCGTAGACGGCTTTCCTTCATCTGCATTTCCAGCAGAACGACTTCGGCCGCGGTCAGGTCGCGGTTGGCCGGCAGCAATTGATAACCGCCATGCTCGGAATAGTGCATGGCCTGGGCCAGATCGCATTCGCCGATCAGCAGGTCGTAGACCGAGTTTTCCAGGCCGTGTTTATCCACACCGCTACCCATGGTGGCGTTGCCTTGTGGATCGAGATCGATCAACAGCACCCGACGCTTGGTAGCGACCAGGGAAGCTGCGAGGTTGATGCAGGTGGTGGTCTTGCCCACACCACCCTTTTGGTTCGCTATCGCGAATACCTTAGCCATTCTTGCTTGTGTTCCCAATCATGCCGTGCGGCGCAGTATCAGCAGATGGCGTTGGCCTTGGCAACCGGGTACGGCCAGGGCGTGTTCGCTATCGAGGTGGAAGTCTGCCGGCAATGCTACCAGCTCATCGGCGGGATGAACGCCCTTCATTGCCAGCCAACGTGTTTCGGCGTCGCCCAAATGGCGAGTCCAGTTGCTGAAGTTCTCCATGCTGCTGAACGCACGGGAAATGATCCCGTTGAATGGCAGTTCAGGCTGGAAGGCTTCGACGCGACTGTGGATAACTTGCAGGTTATCCAGTTTGAGTTCGAGTTTGACCTGGGTCAGGAAGCGGGTTTTCTTGCCGTTGCTGTCCAGGCAGGTCACTTGCGACTCGGGAAACAGGATCGCCAGGGGAATCCCTGGCATGCCGCCGCCACTGCCCACATCCAGCCAGCGGCCGTTTTCGATGAAGGACATAACGCTCAGGCTGTCGAGCAAATGCCGTGAAACCATTTCGTCCGGATCACGCACGGCCGTGAGGTTGTAGGCCTTGTTCCATTTTATCAACAGGGCCAGATAACCCAGCAGCTGTGCATGCTGGGCGTCCGTCAGGTTTACACCGAGCTGGCGAGCACCTGTGGATAACTCTTCGGCGTGTTGCGAGGTGACCAACGAACTCAAGCGCTTTGCTCCAACTGACGGCCCGCGCCGCGTTTTTTCAAATGAATCATCAACAGCGAAATCGCTGCCGGGGTCACGCCCGGAATACGCGACGCCTGGCCCAGGGTCTCTGGACGGGTCGCGCCGAGCTTGCTCTGGATCTCTTTCGAGAGACCGGAGATGTTCGTGTAATCGATATCCACAGGCAGTTTGGTGTCTTCGCTGGCCCGCAGACGCGCGATTTCATCCTGTTGACGATCGATGTAACCGGCGTATTTGGTCTTGATTTCGACCTGTTCGGCGACCTGTGGATCTTCTGCGCCCCCACCGGTCACGGCGACCAGACCAGCGTAGTCGATTTCCGGACGGCTCAGCAGGTTGAGCAAATTGTATTCGTGGGTCAGCGGCGTACCGAACTTCTCGGAAATTGCATCGCCCTGCTCGGTGCCCGGGCGAACCCAGGTACTTTTCAGGCGTTGCTCTTCCAGATCGATGCTTTCGCGTTTTTTGCAGAACGCGGCCCAACGCACGTCATCCACCAGACCCAACTCGCGACCTTTTTCGGTCAAGCGCAGGTCGGCGTTGTCTTCGCGCAGGATCAAACGGTATTCGGCGCGGGACGTGAACATCCGATACGGTTCCTGGGTACCCAGGGTAATCAGGTCGTCGACCAAAACGCCGATGTACGCCTCGTCGCGACGCGGGCACCAGGCATCTTTGCCCTGAGCGCGCAGTGCGGCGTTGGCTCCGGCCAGCAAACCTTGGGCGCCGGCTTCTTCGTAACCGGTGGTGCCGTTGATTTGCCCGGCGAAGAACAGACCGCCGATCACTTTGGTTTCCAGGCTGTACTTCAGGTCACGCGGGTCGAAGTAGTCGTACTCGATGGCGTAGCCCGGACGAACGATGTGCGCGTTTTCCATGCCGCGGATCGATTGCACGATCTGCAATTGCACATCGAACGGCAGGGAAGTGGATATCCCGTTCGGGTACAGCTCGTGGGTGGTCAGACCTTCCGGCTCGATGAAGACCTGGTGGCTTTCCTTGTCGGCAAAGCGGTGGATTTTGTCTTCAATCGATGGGCAATAACGCGGGCCGATGCCTTCGATCACGCCGGAATACATCGGCGAACGATCAAGGTTCGCAGCAATGATTTCGTGGGTACGGGCGTTGGTGTGGGTAATCCAGCAGCTGACCTGTTTCGGATGCTGCTCTTTGGAGCCCATGAACGACATCACCGGAATCGGCGTATCCCCCGCTTGCTCGGTCATCACCGAGAAATCCACAGAGCGACCGTCGATACGCGGCGGTGTACCGGTTTTCAGGCGACCGACACGCAATGGCAGTTCACGCAGACGATGAGCGAGGGCAATCGACGGCGGGTCACCGGCGCGACCTCCGGAATAATTCTGCATGCCGATGTGGATAAGTCCACCGAGGAAGGTGCCGGTGGTCAACACCACGGAATCTGCAAAGAAACGCAGACCCATTTGGGTGACAACACCGCGCACTTGTTCCTGCTCGACGATCAGGTCGTCAGCAGCTTGTTGAAATATCCACAGGTTCGGCTGGTTTTCCAAAGCTTCGCGGACAGCGGCCTTGTACAGAACCCGATCTGCCTGAGCGCGGGTTGCACGCACGGCTGGGCCTTTGCGGCTGTTCAATACGCGAAACTGAATACCACCTTTATCGGTAGCCATGGCCATCGCGCCGCCCAGGGCATCGATTTCTTTAACCAAATGGCTTTTGCCGATACCGCCAATGGCTGGGTTGCAACTCATGGCACCGAGGGTTTCCACGTTATGCGTCAGCAACAGGGTTTTTGCCCCCATACGTGCTGACGCCAGTGCTGCCTCGGTACCGGCATGACCGCCGCCGATGACGATCACTTCAAAACGGGAAGGGAAATCCACCACGCACCTCGTGCCTGCTTCAGTCAGGTAATCCGGAAATAGTTTGAGCTCAGGTTTTTGGACCTGGTCGGCAAGTATAGGGACTTCGCCCTTCCTAAAGAACCCTTTGCACAAAATTTAACCAGCTGTGGAGAAGTCGGGGTTATAGAAATTAAAAAGAGAGAAATTTATTAAATCTTTGTTTTTATGTTTATTTCTACTGAGCCACCTTTCTGTGGATAGATTGGTACAGCCCTTTATTTTCAATGTGTACAGAGATTCAAAACCCTGTGGTCATGTGCCAAGGAGGCCCTTGGATAACCGGTTTAAGCCTGTGGATGAAAGGGATGGTTATCCACAGAGGTGATTATCTTCAGTTTTCAGGCCCTGTTATCAACTGCCCTTAGCGGCACTTATTCACAGGGCTTAATCCACAGAAAAGCCGCCGAATGAGCAAATCCCGGGCAAGGGGAATCCGCTCAAGCGAAGAATCTGCTCGGCACTGGGGAAAAATTTCAGGAAAGGAGAGAACAGACAGGCCCGAATGGCCTGTCTGTGAACGGCTGAAGGGACTTATTTACCGATACAGAAGCTGGAAAAGATCCTTCCCAGCAGATCATCAGAGCTGAATGCTCCGGTGATTTCGCCCAAAGACTGCTGCGCCTGTCGCAAATCTTCGGCCAGCAACTCACCAGCCCCCGCTAATGTCAGTTGCGCACGGCCATGCTCCAGGGATGCACTCGCATGACGCAGTGCCTCCAGATGACGTCTGCGAGCACTGAAGCTGCTTTCGGACGTCTGCTCGTAACCCATGCAGGCCTTGAGGTGCTCCCGCAGCAACTCCAGGCCTTCGCCGGCAGATCTCGCACTGAGGCTGATCGTAACGTGGCCATCGTTGCTGACTTCCAGGGCAATCGCTTCCCCCGTCAGGTCAGCCTTGTTGCGGATCAGCGTAACTTTCGCCGGATCCGGGCGGGTTTCGAGGAATTCAGGCCATAAGGCAAAGGGATCAAGGGCCTCGGGAGCTGTGGCATCGACCACCAGCAACACCCGATCTGCCTCTCCGATGGCTTTCAACGCCCGTTCGACGCCAATTTTTTCCACCTGATCATCGGTATCGCGCAGGCCAGCAGTGTCGACCACGTGCAACGGCATGCCATCGATGTGGATATGTTCGCGAAGAATGTCCCGGGTAGTACCGGCAATCTCGGTCACGATCGCAGCTTCACGTCCGGCCAAGGCGTTCAGAAGGCTGGACTTGCCGGCATTCGGCCGTCCGGCGATCACCACGGTCATGCCGTCGCGCAGCAATGCCCCTTGCCCGGCTTCACGCAGTACTGTGGATAATTCGTCGCGCACTTTGTCGAGCATGCTCAGGACATGGCCGTCGGCGAGGAAGTCGATTTCTTCTTCGGGGAAGTCGATGGCTGCTTCGACGTAAATACGCAGGCCTATCAGTTGCTCAGTGAGGTTATGCACACGCTGGGAAAACGCACCCTGCAACGAACGCAGGGCGTTTCGTGCTGCCTGTGCAGAACTTGCCTCGATCAAGTCGGCAATGGCTTCGGCCTGAGCCAGATCGAGCTTGTCGTTGAGGAAGGCGCGCTCGCTGAATTCCCCCGGCCGGGCCAGACGACAGCCCAGTTCCAAACAACGTTTGAGCAGCATATCCAGAACGATCGGCCCGCCGTGGCCCTGCAGCTCAAGCACATCTTCGCCGGTGAACGAGTTCGGTCCAGGGAAATAAAGCGCGATGCCTTCGTCCAGCACCTCTTCGTTTGCACTGAGGAACGGGCCGTAATGGGCAAACCGCGGTTTCAATTCACGGCCGCTGATGGCTTTGGCCGCCAGACTCGCCAGCGGCCCGGAAATACGGACGATGCCCACCCCGCCGCGACCTTGAGCGGTGGCGACGGCAGCGATGGTTTCACGAGGAACGCTCATAAAGCGGTATCCAGACAAAAGTGACAGATAGCAAAACGCCCCACTAGGGGGCGTTTTGAGTGGTTATCCACAGAGTAAGTTACGCCTCGGCTTTTTTGGTAGCCGCTTCGATCTTACGCGTGATGTACCACTGTTGGGCAATCGACAATACGTTGTTCACTACCCAGTACAGTACCAGACCCGCCGGGAACCACAGGAAGAAGAAGGTGAAGATGATTGGCATCATTTTCATGACCTTCGCCTGCATCGGATCCGGAGGAGTCGGGTTCAACTGCTGCTGGATGAACATGGTTGCACCCATGATGATCGGCAGAATGAAGAACGGATCCTTGATCGACAGGTCAGTAATCCACAGCATGAACGGTGCCTGGCGCATTTCCACGCTTTCCAGCAGAACCCAGTACAGCGAAAGGAAAACCGGCATCTGCACCAGGATTGGCAAGCAGCCACCCAGCGGATTGATCTTCTCTTTCTTGTACAGCTCCATCATGGCTTGCGACATTTTCTGCCGGTCGTCGCCATGTTGCTCTTTCAGCGCAGCCAGTTTCGGTGCCACTGCACGCATGCGCGCCATGGATTTGTAGCTGGCAGCCGACAGTGGGAAGAAAATCCCCTTGATCAGCATGGTCAGGAAGATGATCGACCAGCCCCAGTTACCGACCAGCGCGTGGATATGTTGCAGCAACCAGAAGATTGGCTGGGCAATGAACCACAGAATGCCGTAGTCGACGGTCAGTTCCAGACCTGGGGACAACTCTTTCAGGACAGCCTGGCTTTTCGGGCCTGCGTACAGAACGGCGCTGGTTTCGGCTTTTGCACCTGGCGCGACGGTCATTGCCGGAGCGGTGTAGCCGATGATGTAGTTGCCTTTGCTGTCTTTACGGGTCTGGACGATGTTGTTTTCGCCCTTGACCGGAATCCACGCAGTCACGAAGTAGTGCTGCAACCAGGCAACCCAACCACCAGTGACGGTTTCTTTCAGCTGAGCCTTGTCCATGTCGCTCATCGACACTTTCTTGTACGGCTCGTTACTTGTCCACAGGGCGGCGCCCAGGTAAGTCGCGGTGCCGGTGGCTGTGCTGGAAGATGGATCGGAGCTGGCATCACGCTTCAATTGCGCGAACATTGCACCGGACCAGGGCTGAGCGCTCTGGTTGTCGATCAGGTAGGAAACGGTTACGTCATACAGGCCACGTTTCAGCGTGAAACGCTTGATGTAGTTGACACCGTCCTTGCTGAACTTCAGGTCTGCGACCAATTGGTCTTGACCGTCAGCCAGTTGATAAATCTTCTTCTCGGAGGAGTAAACCGGACGACCGGCAGGACTTGCGTCCGGACCGTTGGTGCCGATCAGGCCACTCTGAGCCAGATAAGTCCGCTCGTTGCCGTTATCAAACAGCTGGAATGGAATTTCCGGATGATCCTGGCGACGTGGATACAGCGGCAACGTCAACTGGGCAACATCGCCACCTTGTGGGTCGATTGCCAGGTTGAGCACATCCGTTTTGATCTGGATGAGGTCTTTGCTTGCAGCTACTGGTGTTTCAGCAGGTGCAGTTGCACTGGTATCGCTTGTGGCGCGTGGAATGTCGTCACTGACAGAAGCATTATTGCCAGTCGCCGTATCCGGTAGGCCCGGTGCGGTAGTACTGGAAGCAACATTCTGAGTCGGCAGGGCAGCCTGGCCATAGTCCTGGTTCCATTTAAGGACCATAACGTAGGACACGATTGCCAGGGCGACGATCAGGATCGTGCGTTTGATATCCATGATTACTCGGCCATCGAAGAAGAACGGGAGGTAGGGATAGATGGAACCGGGAAGGAAGAAGATCAACCCCAGCACCAGCAGCAAGCCGAACACCAGTTGCGTCAATTGTCCGGCCACACCGATGCTGACAGCCGGTGCAGCGGCCGC
>NZ_JBNNVP010000081.1:0-11243 GCF_050280605.1 Pseudomonas sp. NPDC089918
TTCCTCGTCAATTTTGCGCCAGTATTCGACCGGGTATTCTGCACACAGGGCGCGTACACCATCCCGAATTTCCTGGAAGCCCTCTTGGGTACTCATAGCGCTCATATACTCAACCTCGTGAATTCGTAAGCGGCGTACAGATCAAACCGGATCCCAACTAAACACGTCAGCGCTGACCTGCAGCGGCGTGAACGATCCGGACAACGCCGGCATGCCGTGCTCGGCGATGGCCTGGGCGGTCCAACCTTCGCCCTGCTGCACCGAGCGCACCGGCCGGTTCTGACCCATCAGGAAAATTTCATTGCGGCGTACGGTAAATATCTGCCCGTTGACGTCCTTGGCCTGGTCCGAGAGCAGATACACCGCCAGCGGAGCGTTCTTTTCCGGGGTCATTTGCTTCAAGCGCTCGACACGCGCTTTCTCCTCCGGGGTGCTATCGGGAATCGCACTGGTCATGCGGCTCCAGGCGAACGGCGCCAGGCAGTTGGAGCGCACATTGAAACGCTGCATGTCCAGCGCGATGGACTTGCTCAGCGCCACCATGCCCAGTTTGGCCGCAGAGTAGTTGGCCTGGCCGACATTGCCGATCAGCGCCGAGGTGCTGACCATGTGCACGAAGGCCCCGCTGTTCTGGGCGCGGAATCGCTCGGCAGCGGCGCGGCTGACGAAAAAGCTGCCGTTCAGATGCACCTGAATCACCGACTGCCAGTCGTCGATACTCATCTTGTGGAAGATCACATCGCGGATGATCCCTGCGTTGTTCACCACACCATCGATTTGGCCGAAGCTGTCCATTGCGCAGGCGATAACGTTCTGCGCACCGTTCCAGTCGGCAACGCTGTCGGTATTGATCACAGCTCGGCCGCCAAGGCCTTCGATCAGTTTCAGCGTTTCTTGGGCGGGGGTGGACGAACCGCCCTCGCCGCCCAATGACACGCCGACGTCATTGATCACCACCGAGGCGCCGGCGCGTGCCATCTCCACCGCGATGGCCCGGCCAATTCCGCCACCGGCACCGGTAACCACCACTACTTTGTTGTCGAGCATGTCGTTCTCTCCGTCGTTCGATTACAGACCAAGCATCGCCTTGGCCAGGATGTTGCGCTGGATCTCTGAGCTGCCGCCGTAGATAGTTGCGGGGCGCGCCTGGAGAAACAGGCCGGTGGGATTAAGGTTGCCGTTGCCCTCGATCGGCTCTAGGTAAGCTGCGTACTCGTCGGAGATCTCCAACATGTAGTCAGTAATGCGCTGGAACAGCTCGGTCTGATGCACCTTGAGCATCGATACATCGGCACCAAGGCTCTCACCCCGCCGCAGGCGCTCGGCGAAGGTCTCGAACAGCAGCTTGTGATCGTCCAGATCAAGGCGCAGGCGAGTCAGGCGATCGCGGAAACCCAGATCGTCGCTCAATCCCAGGTGCTCACCGAGCACTTCAAGCCGAGTCAGGGCATTGGCAGACTGCTTGGGAGAGCCGAGGAAAATTCGCTCAAACCCCAGCAGAGCCTTGGCCATTGTCCAGCCGGCGTTCATCTCGCCGACCAGGTTGACCCGCGGCACACGCACATTGTCGAAAAATACCTCGCAAAGTTCGTCGTGCAGGTCGAGGTTGAGGATTGGCCGCACAGTCACGCCCGGGTTGTCCATCGGTACCAGCAGGAAGCTGATGCCTTCCTGTTTTTTGGCGCTCTTGTCAGTGCGCACCAACATAAAGATCCAGTCGGCATCGGTCGCCAGCGTGGTCCAGGTCTTCTGCCCGCTGACTACCCACTCATCGCCATCCAGCACCGCCTCGGTGCGCAGGCTGGCCAGGTCCGAACCCGCATTTGGCTCGCTGTAACCCTGGCACCAGATGTGCTCGCCGGACAGGATGCGCGGCAGGAAATGCTGCTGTTGCTCGGGAGATCCATAACGTATAAGCAGCGGACCGAGCAGCATGATGCCGTGGTCAGGAGTGCGCGCTACGCCGTAGTTCTCGAACTCTTCGGTGTAGATCAACTGCTTGGCGGCAGACAGCCCCATGCCGCCGAACTCACGCGGCCAGCCCGGGCATAACCAGTCATGCTCGGAGAGGGTCATGTACCAGCCCTTCACCTCCTCCCAGTGCAGACGTTTGGGCAAATCGCGCAGTTCTTCGGGGAAGTGCGCATGCAGGAACTCACGGACCGCCTGGCGGAACTGGTCATCGCTCAGAGTGTTGAAATCGGGCAGTTGCGTTTTGTCGTTCATAGTCATTTTCCTCAGGCGCTGGCCAGGCGTGGCATGCAAGCGTCGTAGCGACGCCGGTGCTGGTCGGATGAGCCATAGAGGTTGGCGAGGGTCATGGCCTTTCGCAGGTACAAGCCGACATCGCACTCGTCGGTGTAACCAATAGCGCCGTGCAACTGGACGGCGTGCCGGGTCACCAGCAAGGCGGCGTCGGCGGCGCGGGCCTTGGCCCGGGAGACGGCCGCGCGACGCAGAGAAGCTGGGGCGTTGACATCGCAGGTAGCTGCGGCGGCCTCCAGGCTGGCACGCCATAGGGCCAGTTGCAGCTTAAGGTCCACGGCACGGTGTTGCAGGGCCTGGAAGTTGCCGATGGTCTGGCCGAACTGCTTTCGGGTACGCAGGTAGTCCAAGGTCAGGGCGAAGGCCTGTTCGGCGACGCCCAGCAGGTAGGCAGCGGTGCCAAGGGTCGCTTCATCGAGGGCGTCGTCCAGGGTCTGCGCCTGCAGTGGCAACACTTCGGCTGGCGCATCATCAAGGTGCAAGTGACCGAAGTGGCCGCCATCCTGGGTCTGGACGATTTCAAGGTTCACGCCCGACGCCTTAGCCTCCACCAGAGCCAGACCCTGGGGGGAGCTGACCAGGAAGCCGTCTGCTGCCGCGGCCATTGGGATGCACAGCTTGCGCCCACTGACCTTGCCGTTGCGCAGGCGGGTTAAGCCTTCACTGGTGTCCAGGCTGCCGATCTCTTCCTGCAAGGCAGGCAACAGCAGGCGCTCACCGGCCAGTTGCGCGGTCAACCGTTCGCCATCAAGCAAGCGGGCGGCCAACACTCCCGAAACAAAGGGCTCGGGCAGCAATGCTGCGCCAAATACTTCCAGCAAAGCGCAATACTCCGCCGCCCCCAGCCCCGCCCCACCTTGTCCCTCGGGCAGCGAAAGCCCTACCCAGCCGCTAGAGGCGATTTCGCGCCAGACCTGGATATCGAAACCTGGGGTCTTGTAACGCAACCCGCGCACACGACCCAGCTCACCCGCAGGCGCGAACTGGCTGGCGCTGTCGCGGATCATGCGCATGTTTTCCAAACGTTCTTCAGACGAATGCATCTCGCTCTCCTAGTTGTCTGGGAATGAATTCATTTCTTGGTGGAAGCTGCAGAAAATGTCGCCAGGCCGTTGCTCACCACTAAGGCGTCACGTTCCAGGACACGAGCGCGGAACGATCCGTCGCGCCAAATTTCGATACGAATGGTTTCCCCCGGCAGTACCGGTGAGGAGAAGCGCAAAGCCATGCTGCGCAGACGTGAAGCGTCGTAGTCGACCAAGGTTCTGAGCAGCGCGTGACAGACGGTGCCAAAGGTGCACAAGCCATGCAGGATCGGCCGCGAGAAACCTGCTGCCGCCGCCACCGCCGGGTCGACGTGCAACGGATTGTCGTCACCGTTCATTCGGTAGTAGAGGGCTTGCTCGGGACGAGTTGGCAGGTCAACACTGAAGTCCGGCTCGCTTCCAGGCAGTGTGTGAGAAGCGCGCAATGCGCTGCTGTCACCGCCGAAACCACCGCCACCACGCAGGAACGTGGTGTTCAAGGCGCTAGCCAGCAGACGGTCGTCGACGACGCTGCGCACCTCCTTGCGGGTGTAGAGCAGAGCCCCTTGACCAGGCCCTTTGTCGACGAGCCCGACGATGCAGGTTTCGCCAATTACCTCGCCTTCGACAGGCAGCTCGTCATGCACTGTCAGCTCTTGCTCGCCATGCACCACGCTCTTGGGGTCCACACCCGAGCGCCCATCGCCCAACCAGAACCCCGGATGCCCTAACACCAATGCCAGCGAGGGCAGCGCTCGCAGATCCCGGCAGTAGTCCACGTAGCGCAGTTGACGTTCATCCAGAGGATCGGCGCCCAATCCTACCGACAGGGCATAGAACGCCGTCTTCTGCCGGGTAAGCGTCTGGCGGACAACTGGGATGGGATAGCTGAGCAGCTTTTCAACCTCAATGGGCATGCCCTGGTCCTCTTATCGTTATTGATCCGACTCACCGGTCGGCAAGCGAATATTTCACCACTTGAAATTAATTTTCAACTGTTGAATCATTTAATGGTGTAATTTCTTCCAGGCACAAACCGCCGTCGACTGATTGCCAAGACGTCCAGCGTCTGTTCGACCGGGTGCAAGGGGAATGACAGAGGGCGCGGCGAAGCTGTCGCGCAAAAATGGAAACGCAGAGAACAACCATCGATGACGACAACAAAAAATAGCCCCCTGCCTCTTGATGGGGTGCGCGTCCTTGACCTCTCCCGGGTATTGGCCGGCCCCTGGTGCACGCAGATCCTTGGCGACTTTGGTGCCGACGTGAGCAAGATCGAAATGCTCGGCATAGGCGACGACACCCGCACCTGGGGACCACCGTTCCTGCCGATCTACGAGGATGGTACTGACGGTCCGGGAGAGAGCGCCTACTACCTAGGCTGCAATCGCAGTAAGCGCTCTGTCGCGGTAGATATGGGGACGCCCGAGGGCGCCGCACTTATCAAGCGAATGGCTCTTGAGGCGGAAGTACTGGTTGAGAACTTTCGCGTCGGCGGCCTGAAGAAGTTCGGCCTGGACTATGAGAGTCTGCGCGAGCTGAACCCACGCCTTGTATACTGCTCAATCACCGGTTTTGGTCAGGACGGCCCCTACGCCGGACGTGGTGGCTATGATTTCGTAGCCCAGGCCATGGGCGGCTTGATGAGCATCACTGGTACCAAGAACGGCGAACCGACCAAGGTCGGCGTGGCCATCACCGACCTCTCGACCGGCATCTATGCCACCATTTCCGTGCTATTGGCATTGCGCCACGCAGAAGCCACCGGCATTGGCCAGCACATCGACTGCTCCCTGCTCGATACCCAGATGAGCATGCTCGCCAACCAAGCCATGAGCTGGCTGGTCGGAGGCATTACTCCTGGCCGACTGGGTAACGCGCACCCCACGGTAGTGCCTTACCGAACATTCGAAGCGCAGGATGGATCACTGGTGGTAGCCGCCGGCAATGACAGCCAGTTCCGCGCCCTATGCCAGGCCATCGAACGCCCGGACCTGGCCTCGGACCCGCGCTACATCCGCAATGCCGTCCGTGTCCAGAATCGCGACACGCTCGAGCAGGAACTGCAAAACATCTTCGGCCAATGGCAACGCAGCGCTCTGATCGAACTTTTGGTCGAGGCCAAAGTGCCTGCCGGCCCGGTTAATAATATCGATCAAGTGTTTGAAGACCCGTTCACCGAAGCCCGCAAAGTGGTACACCGCTTCACCCGGGACGATGGTGTTTCAGTACCGACTCTCGCCTTCCCTGGTAAGCTGTCGGCCACCCCGCCCAACTATCGCCTGCCACCTCCGCGACTGGGTGAACATACATTCGAAGTTTTACGTGACTGGCTGCAACTGACGCCAGACGACCTGGAGCGGCTAGTCGAGCACAAAGTGATTGCCGACCGTCCTGGCTCCTGAGCGCCCCCGAGCACTGGCGACACGCCTTACAAGGGCCACGCACCCCAAAGGGCGTGTCGCTGGAGCAACGAGCAGAAATAGTGATAGTCTGCCCCGTAAATCACCCCGTGTTGATCAACAATCAAACCTCATTTCTCGAGGCTAGCCACGACAACTACCGTAACTTTAGGGATACCGGGTAATGGGACAACAGGACAGCAAGTGAAAGGCACCCCAATCAGATCATTTAAACCGGTAGAAGCAGTGAGCCGTGCGCTCAACGTGCTGCGCGTGGTCAACGAAGAGAAGCAGTCGACGGTCGCCTCACTCCACCGACAGACCGGCCTGGACAAAGCCACGATTGTGCGCATGCTGGAAACCCTCATCCATGAGGGCTATATCACACGGGACCCTGAACGTGCCATTTACTCTCCAACAGCCCGCACGCTTCTACTGAGCCTGGGCTACGACAAGTCACGCTGGGTCGCCAGCATCGCTGAACCGACGCTCGAACGCTTTCGTAACGCAATTGGCTGGCCATCGGACATCGCGCTTTTTGACCGCGATGCCATGGTCGTCGTGCAAACTTCTCGTGGCACGGGCCCTCTGTCATTCAACCGTCAGCCGGGATTCCGCTCCCCCATGCTGGTGACTTCCATCGGTCTGACCTACCTGGCTTTTTGTGAGGATCAGGAGCGACAACGTGTCCTTCAACGGCTGGCCGAATCACCAGAGGAGTGGAACGCACTGGCGCGCCAACCGGAGCGCCTGGCCGAACTGCTTAGCCAGGTTCGTGAACAGGGCTACGCGGTCATGAGTTCGGACTACGCTGACAAGGTCTTCTCCGGTAACGTCTGGGCGATTGGTGTTCCGGTGCGCCACGGCGAAACGCTGTTCGCTACGATGAACATCATGCTGCTCAAAAGTGCCGTCTCCTTGGAGGACGCTCTCCAGAAACTCCTGCCCTCTCTAAAGGAAACAGCTGCGGAAATCGCCCGAACCCTCGCTGAATCACAACACTGACGATAAAGAGACAAGCCTCGCTGCTAAAGAGAGGCTTGCCTTGGTCTAATCTTAATTCAGCTATCTGAGTTTAAAAGCTGGGTCTAAGCCTACTTGACTATGGCAGCAATTCTTACAAAGCGCCCAACGCCACCAGTCATTCAACGCTGCCGCGCTACCGCAACTAGCTCCATATCTAACCGATGAGCAATGCCGTTGCTATGCGCCTGCACGACTTCGTTTTCCTGCGAGGCTATGGTTATCCCCCCTTCTCGTATAGTAACGGTCATCGCCATCGCTTACGCTGAATTATGGTCTGCCCCCGGAACGGAGCATTCGTCTAATACTCTCGGCTCGCTGAGGCTCTCAAGATATCCGATCAACGCGTTCAAAGTTACCCATGACCCGATTTGATCGCCAGTGGTACTCGCCGTCGGCAGCAGTCTGCCTCCCGTATGCCCAGTGCTCGCCCCTCCCCCCGTACCAACTCCGTTAATTGAACTTCAGTTCAGATCCCTGCTTAGCAAGGGCTGTCGTTTCGACATCGATAACACCGAATACACCTTCTTGGTGCCCATGCTGGAGAAGGGTCAACAGATACTGCAACAAGCTGTCGGGATGCTGTTCAAACCAACGATGCTGGCGTCGATCCAAATGACGGCATTCATGCTCGAGAATTTGTGCTTCGGCGCACCTACATCTTCGGCCTGCTGTCGAAGTTTGTGGTGGCTGTTCGGGGTACATGAACGACGTTAGAACGTCTGGGATCGGGAGCCTCGTCCCCTAGCGTGGTAGGCTTTATCACACCACTGGCGTCACCCTGGAGTTGCGCCGCAGAATGAGTAAATGGGCGGCAGTCCAGATCAGCGAGTCGCTCTAGGGAAACATACCGCCACGCATCATCAATCCTCAGACTTGGCACATGAGCAAATGTTCGCCCAATGACGTTCAAACCTGGCTCGAGAAGCAACTACCCCACTGCTGCCAAGGAAACGACAGGCAATCCATCTGGCGTTTATGCGACCGCGACACCGTAGCAACATCAGCCGTTGCCCAGCCACTGACCGAGCAGCGCGGTGGTGCGCTCCGGATGCTCCAGCGGTGGCAAGTGCCCACAGTCCGGTAATGTCACCAACTGTGAGTGCGCAATGTGACGGTGAATGAGTTGCGACTCAGGTAGCGGCGTGATTTTGTCCTGTTCTCCCACCACAACCAGTGTGGGCACCCTAATCTTCGCCAGTACAGGTATGTAATCCCGGCGCTCGATGATTGCCTGCTGCTGGCGGATGAAGCCGTCCTTTCCCATCGTCTGCGCCATATCCTGAACCACCTGTGCGGCCGCCGTTTCGAGGCAACGCGGGTGCATGAGCATCGGCAGCAGCTGCGGCGTGACACCTTTGAATCGACCCATTTCAGCCAACGCAAGTAAGCCGCGGCGCGCCTTGGTTCTGGCCGGGTCATCGGCCCGCGCCATGGTATCCAGCAACGCCAGACGCGCCACCCGCTGCGGTGCACGGCGCATGATTTCGAACGCCACGTAGCCACCCATGGACAAGGCGACAAGAGCGAATTCGGCAGGGGCCTGATCTAGCACTCGCTCGGCCATCAGACCAATTGACGCGTCAAGGGAAAGATCAGGAATGAATACTTGACGCTCGCTTTCAAAAGCGGCATTGGCATGCGTCCAAAGGCGGTGGTCACATAGCAGACCAGGAAGCATTACGACGGAAAGTTTACTTGAAGACAACTGGGAGGCGCTCCTTGGTTAGACGCTAGGTCCGTGAAAATGGCTGTTAGAGCATGTGTCCCGCCCATATTTTGCGCTCGACGAGGCCAGCAGCGATCTCGATGAAAACCTCTGCGACAAACTTTGCAGCCGGACTCACACGCCGGTTTGCTGCGAATACCTGGACCAGCTTTCGCATAGGTACAGGATCAACCAGGGGAGCAGCGCATAAGGTGCCGTTCTCCAGTTGGGAGTAGATCGAAGCTAGCGGTAATACGGTCAGGCCAAAGCCATTTCGCACCAAGTCGATCAACGCCCCAAATGAGTCGGCCTCTACGGTGGTTTTGAGCTTGATTTCGACCTCACGCGCGCAATTATCAAGAATCATCCGTAAATTGTGTCGCGCGCTGGGCACGACCAACTCCTGTTCGGCCAAGTTCTTGAAGGCGACAGGCCTGTCAAGACTTAGGCCAGCACTCGGCGGCCCAACCAGCAATAAGTTTTCCATCATGATGGGAACGATACGCAGCGTGTGTAGTGGCTGCGGATCATAGGAAATCGCCAATTCCAGATCGCCTCGCTGCACCCAGTCGAGCAGGAAACCGCTATAGGCTGAGGAAAATCGCACGGAGAGGTTTGGATGAGCTATGCGGATCTTGCTTACAAGCGGCGCGGTGATGATCTCAGCTACGGTCGGTGTAGTGCCGATCAGAACTGCTCCACTAAACGATGATCGCCCGCCAACCACCGTACCGCGGATAGACTCCATTTCCTCCATGATTCGCGTCGCATGAATCAGCACATCCCGGCCAACGTCGGTAATCTCCATCCCACGCCCGTGACGCTCGAACAAGTAACCCCCAAGCTCTTTTTCCAGCAAGCGAATTTGCCGGCTGAGTGCGGGCTGAGCGATATGCAAACGGTCGGAAGCCTTACTGAGGCTGCCAAGCTCCGCAACGTGGATCAAAGTGTTGAGTTGAACGACATCCATTTGGCGAACCTGTTAGGTATTTAACGGGACTGCGTGCACGGCAGCGAAGTCGTCAAAAGCATATACATATTTAATCCTGAAGTAATGGCATTACTTGTGTGCCGAACACTACAAATTCAACTAAACATGCTCTGCAACCCGTTAAATATAAGGGCCAGCCGCCAATCAATAAAATTTTGGCATATCAGCTAGTTAATTTGAGAACCCGGCGAGCAACTCCCTCGTTATTAATATGTATTTAACAGTATAAAAAATCTTTTGCGTCGCTTCACAGGTATGACGCATGGAATTGGACTGCCTCCCCATGGCCCGACCTATGCTCAACGGGCATATCTAAAAGATAAAAACGGTAGTCGTCGTCTCCGCACTGTCACTTCAGAATGAGGCACAACACAAAAACTAATGTGCTTGGGAGACTGGCATGTCAACAGAAGCTGAACAAACCGTGGGGCAGGATTGGCAAGAGGACGTGTTCCGCGTGCTCAAGGCCCATGATGTCAAACACATTGTCTTCGTACCGGACGCCGGCCACTCGGCCTCGATCCGTATGGCTTACGAAGATCCGGACATCAAGGCCGTGGTCCTCACCACCGAAGAAGAAGGTATCGGCTACCTCGCCGGCGCCTGGTTGGGTGGTGAACGTGGCGCCCTGCTGATGCAATCGAGCGGTGTCGGCAACTGCATCAACACCCTGGCCCTGCAAGTCTGCGCCGGCTTCCCGCTGCTGATGGTCGTCACCATGCGCGGCGACTGGGCCGAATTCAACGCCTGGCAGAACCCGATGGGTCAGGCCACCGAAGCCTCTCTGAACCTGATGAAAGTGATGACCTGGCGCGCGGACGTTCCGGAAGACGTCGCCCCGCTGCTGCACGGGGCCGCGACCATGGCCTTCAACGGTGATTCCGCCACTGCCCTGCTGCTCGGTCAGCGCCTGATTGGAGAAAAGAAATGGGTCAAGTAAGCGCTAATCACACTCTGTGCCGCCGCGAAGTGGTCAAGACCTTACTGGCTGGCCGCAAAGACGTGCTGGTCGTCACCGGTCTGGGCTCGGCAACCTATGACGTCATGGCCGCCGGTGACCACGACCAGAATTATTACCTCTGGGCTGCGATGGGCAGCGCCATCACCGTCGGTCTGGGCTTGGCCAACGCCCAACCGGACAAGTCGGTGGTGGTGGTCACCGGTGACGGTGAACTGCTGATGGGCTTTGGCGCCCTGGCCACCGTCGCCCTGCAGAAACCCGCCAACCTGACCATTGCTGTGCTGGACAACGGCCACTTCGGTGAGACCGGCATGCAGGTCAGCCATGCAGGCTTCGGCATCAAGCTCGATCAAGTCGCCAAGACCTGCGGCTTCAGTTGGACCAATGAAATCCGCGACATGGAAGGCGTGCATGATCTGCGCGAGCGTTTCACCAGCCGTGAAGGTGTGAAACTGGCAACGATCAAAATCAAGGCGGAAAACCCGCCACGCGTGCTGCCATCCCGTGACGGCCACTACATCAAGAATCGCTTCCGCGCCTCCCTGGGCCATAACCCGATTTGATGATTGCTGACACCGGTAGGAGCGGCTTCAGCGCTAAGGCCTGCACAGCAAGCCCAGGGCTGAGTCGGCTTGAAATCTGAAACCGGGGCGCTGTACGCCCCTTCGCGGCTCAAGCCGCCCCTACGTTCTACGGTTACCGAGTTGCGAGCGGCGGCACGCCCACGACGCCCGCTACCGCCCGTGACTCACTGAGGAGAATAAGAATGACTGATCTCAACGACGAAGAACTCAATGCCATCCGCGAGGGCGTACGCGCCCTGTGTGCCGAATTCGATGCGGCTTATTGGCGCAAAATAGACGAAGAG
>NZ_JBNNVP010000082.1:0-10927 GCF_050280605.1 Pseudomonas sp. NPDC089918
GCAGGCCTAGACCCTGATCGTTCCCACGCTCCGCGTGGGAACGCAGCCCGGGACGCTCTGCGTCCCATTGGAACGCGGAGCGTCCCTTGAGGCATTCCCACGCAGAGCGTGGGAACGATCAGTGGGAGCGAGCCTGCTCGCGATGGGCGCAACACGGTGTATCTGAAAGACCCCGGCGAGCGTGTTAACATCGCCGCTTTTGCACGATTGACCCGTTGAGAGCTGAGCACTGATGGCCACCAGATCCGTTGTACTCGATACCGAAACCACCGGCATGCCGGTGACCGACGGCCACCGGATTATCGAAATCGGTTGTGTCGAGTTGATCGGTCGGCGCCTGACCGGCCGGCATTTCCACGTTTACCTGCAACCGGATCGCGAGAGTGACGAAGGCGCCATCGGTGTCCACGGCATCACTAATGAATTCCTGGTGGGCAAGCCGCGTTTCACCGAAGTGGCCGATGAGTTCTTCGAGTTCATCAAGGGTGCGCAGCTGATCATCCATAACGCGGCGTTCGACGTTGGCTTCATCAACAACGAATTCGCCCTGATGGGCCACCACGACCGCGCGGACATCACGCAACACTGTTCGATTCTCGACACCCTGATGATGGCCCGGGAACGTCACCCGGGGCAGCGCAACAGCCTCGACGCCTTGTGCAAACGCTATGGCGTCGACAACTCCGGCCGTGAGCTGCACGGCGCCTTGCTCGACTCCGAGATTCTCGCCGACGTTTACCTGACCATGACCGGCGGCCAGACCAGCCTGTCGCTGGCCGGTAACGCGTCCGATGGCAATGGTTCAGGTGAGGGCGCGGATAACTCCGCCACCGAAATCCGTCGCCTGCCGGCCGATCGTCAACCGATCCGGATCATCCGTGCGAGTGAAGAAGATCTGGCCCAACACGTTGCGCGCCTTGAAGCCATCGCCAAATCCGCCGGCGCTCCGTCGTTGTGGCAGCAACTGGCTGAGGCCAAGGCTCAGGCCTGAGCCCCTTCGAGCGGAAGGGCTTTTGTGGCGAGGGAGCTTGCCTGTGGCGAGGGGGCTTGCCCCCGTTGGGTCGCGAAGCGGCCCCGGATTTTGTCAGATTCACCGCATTGGCAGGTTTACGACTGCTGCGCAGCCGAACGGGGGCAAGCCCCCTCGCCACAAAAAACCTGTTCCTCCAAAAACTCCATTACAGAAATCCTCCCTCATCCGGGCTGTCAGGCCACATGCTGGTGCACCCGCCGACCCACTTCAGGGCATCCCCCTCGCCACATGCGCTCCAACCCTCTACCCTGAGGTTATTGGCAGGCCACGGTCTGCCGCCTCAGGACACCGAGCCCCATGTATAAAGATTTGAAATTCCCGGTCCTGATCGTCCACCGCGACATCAAGGCCGACACCGTTGCCGGTGATCGTGTGCGTGGCATCGCCCGGGAGCTTGAGCAGGAAGGCTTCAGCATCGTCTCGGCGGTCGACTACAACGAAGGGCGTCTGGTCGCCTCGACCCATCACGGCCTCTCTTGCATGTTGATTGCCGCCGAAGACGCCAGCACCCATGCTCATCTTCTGCATAACATGGCGGAACTGATCCGCCTGGCACGGGTTCGGGCGCCGGACCTGCCGATCTTTGCCTTGGGCGAACAGGTGACCCTGGAAAATGCCCCGGCTGACGCCATGGCTGAGCTCAATCAACTGCGCGGCATTCTTTATTTGTTCGAAGACACCGTGCCCTTCCTTGCCCGGCAAGTCGCCCGCGCGGCGCGCAAATATCTGGACGGGCTGTTGCCGCCGTTCTTCAAGGCGCTGGTGCAGCACACCGCCGACTCCAACTATTCCTGGCACACGCCCGGCCATGGCGGTGGCGTGGCGTATCACAAGAGCCCGGTGGGGCAGGCGTTTCACCAGTTTTTCGGGGAAAACACCCTGCGTTCGGATTTGTCGGTGTCAGTACCGGAACTCGGTTCGCTGCTCGATCACACCGGCCCGCTGGCCGAAGCGGAAGCGAGAGCCGCGCGTAATTTCGGCGCCGATCACACCTTTTTCGTGATCAATGGCACCTCAACCGCCAACAAGATCGTCTGGCATTCCATGGTGGCCCGCGATGACCTGGTGCTGGTGGATCGCAACTGCCACAAGTCGGTGCTGCACTCGATCATCATGACCGGCGCGATCCCGCTGTACCTGTGCCCGGAACGCAATGAACTGGGAATTATCGGCCCGATTCCGTTGAGCGAATTCAGCCGTGAATCGATCCAGGCCAAGATCGACGCCAGCCCGCTGACCAAGGGCCGCGAACCCAAGGTCAAGTTGGCGGTGGTGACCAATTCGACTTACGACGGCCTCTGTTACAACGCCGAATTGATCAAGCAGAGCCTGGGCAACAGCGTCGAGGTGCTGCATTTCGACGAGGCCTGGTACGCCTACGCGGCGTTCCACGAGTTCTTCGCCGGCCGTTACGGCATGGGCACCTCTCGCAGCGAAGACAGCCCGCTGGTGTTCACTACGCACTCCACGCACAAATTGCTGGCGGCGTTCAGTCAGGCGTCGATGATTCACGTTCAGGACGGCGGTGCGCGGCAGCTCGACCGCGACCGTTTCAACGAAGCGTTCATGATGCACATCTCGACCTCGCCCCAGTACAGCATCATCGCCTCGCTGGACGTGGCCTCGGCGATGATGGAAGGGCCGGCTGGCCGTTCGCTGTTGCAGGAAATGTTCGACGAGGCCCTGAGCTTTCGCCGGGCCCTGGCCAATCTGCGCCAGCACATCGCCGCCGATGACTGGTGGTTTTCCATCTGGCAACCACCCTCGGCCGAGGGTATTGAGCAGGTAGTCACCGAAGACTGGTTGCTGCAACCCGACGCCGATTGGCACGGCTTTGGCGGTGTGACCGACGACTACGTGCTGCTCGATCCGATCAAGGTCACGTTGGTGATGCCGGGTTTGACGGCGGGCGGTGCCCTGAGCGCGCGCGGGATTCCGGCGGCGGTGGTCAGCAAATTCCTCTGGGAGCGCGGACTGGTCGTGGAAAAGACCGGGCTGTATTCGTTCCTGGTGCTGTTCTCCATGGGCATCACCAAGGGCAAATGGAGCACGCTGCTGACCGAGTTGCTGGAGTTCAAGCGCAGTTACGACGCCAATGTCAGCCTGGCCACCTGCCTGCCGTGCGTGGCGCAACACAATATTGCCCGTTATCAAGGCATGGGTTTGCGCGATCTGTGTGATCAATTGCACGCCTGTTATCGCAGCAATGCCACGGCCAAACACCTCAAACGCATGTACACCGTACTGCCGGAAGTCGCGATGAAGCCGGCGGACGCCTATGATCAATTAGTACGCGGGGAGGTTGAGGCTGTTTCGATCGATGCTCTGGACGGGCGGATCGCAGCGGTAATGCTGGTGCCATACCCGCCGGGGATCCCGTTGATCATGCCCGGCGAGCGGTTCACCGAGTCGACCCGTTCGATCATCGATTACCTGAAGTTTGCCCGTACGTTCGACAGCAGCTTCCCCGGATTTGTCGCCGATGTGCATGGCTTGCAACACGAAGACGAGGGCAATGGACGGCATTACACCGTCGATTGCATCAAGGAATGAGGACCTTTCCGAGTATGCAACCAGTAATGAATCCCAAATACCCAGGCCTCTCGGTGCGTGTCGCCGATGAGGGGTTTGCGGCTTATATCTGGGGCAGTGATTTCAGTTTTGAAGTCGCCGCCTATGGTGCCGCGCAAATCGGTAAGCCGGTGGCGCAGTGGCCGGTGACGCCAATCATCCCGTATCGCAAGTGTTACGGCATCGATCCCGAGGAATTCAGCAGTTTTCGCGATGCCGCCGACAGTGAAATTTTCATGGCCTATCTGGATGACGAGCCGGTGGGGCATTTAGTGGTCAGCACCAACTGGAACGGCTTCGCCCATATCGATGAATTGGCGGTGCATGCGCCAGCGCGCCGTCATGGCGTGGCCAAGGCGTTGCTGGACGTGGCGCAGTTCTGGAGTCGCAAGAAAAAACTGCCGGGCATCATGCTGGAAACCCAGAACAACAACCTGGGTGCCTGTCGGCTTTATGAGCGCTGTGGCTATGTGGTGGGCGGAATCGATCACCTGCGCTACCGCGGGATCGATCCGAATACCGCTGAAATGGCGCTGTTCTGGTATCGATTATTCGATAATCTGCTGGAAAACCCGCTCAGCTCGCCAGCATCGCCACGGCTTGTTCCGTGATGATGTCCAGCAGCGCTTGAACGGCCGCAGAGGGCTCGGCGCTCTTCAGGCTCAAGGCATACACGCTGATCGGCACGGCAGGCGCCAGCGGGCAGGCATCGAGCCCGGCCGATTTGGCGCCGAGGGCGGTAAATGGGTCGACGATCGCCAGACCTTCACCGGCCTCGACCATGCTGCGCATCATCTGATGAGTCTGTACCCGTGTCTGAATGACCGGGGCAGGGCGTAGCGCATGCAGCTTGTTGTCCAGTGCCGGGCTTAACGGATCGTGACCTTCCAGGCCGACCATCGACTGGCCAGCCAGGTCCTGCAGCGAAATGTACTTCTGTTTCGGTTGCAGCCAGCCATGGGGTGCCAGTAGCTGGAGCTTGCCTTGAGCGATGACCTGGCAATGGATATCGGCGTGGTCCGGGTCATGCAGGCTCAGGCCCAGATCGCTTTCACGCAGCAGCAGACTTCTGACAATCGCGCCGGTCGGCTGGCTCAGGAGGGTGCAAGGTGCGTCGGGGAGGCGTCGGCGCAGGGCCGCGATGCTGTGTGGCAACAGGTGTTGTGCCAGCGGCGGGGTGCAGATGATGCGCAGGGGCGGGGCCAAATATTGCTTGAGGCTGCTGGCCAGTCGCTGGACCGGCTCGAGGGCTTCGTAGACGTGGGCGATCTCGACTTGCAGCTCCCGTGCTTCGCGCGTGGCTTGCAGACGACCACGCACGCTGGCAAACAGCATGAAACCCAACTGATCCTCGGCATCACGCAGGGTGCGTTCAACCTCGGCCACTGGCAGCTGCAGCCATTCGGCGGCGGTGCCCAGGTGACCGGTCTGCAGGAGCGCCTGGATCACTTCGATATGACGTAAACGCATGCGTGAAGTCCATGTTCAGCAGGTGAGGGAGTCAGTCACTGAATCCTAACTCAAGTGCGCGCATATGACTTCTGCTCATAACAGCGAGTTATGAGGCCACGTTCGTTTCAGGTTCGCGAGTGAGGGTGACGCCCGATTGCACCAGCACAAATTCGTTGTCGTCGAGTTTGTTGAGCCGGTCGCCAATGGCCAGCTTATAGGTGCTGACAGGCACCGAGCCGGCGAGGCCGTCGTGCGACGGGGTGGATTCCTGGAACTCATGCACGGAATAAACGCGGCCTTCCGCGTCTCTTGCATGGAACTGACCGACGAGTACTGCTGCCATCTGCTTAGAACCTCTGGAGATAAATCACTCAATTTGCGGTTCTGTAGACCGTGGTTGGGCGAGGTAAGTTTTCCTACAGGAAAAAAATAGTCAGGGGCGCTGTTTTTCCGTCGCCCGCTGGTTGAATCGTCATCTGATCATCTATAACTAGAAGCTCTTCCCATTGGACAGTCGAGAATCTTCCATGAGCAACGTCTACGAGATCGCCGTTCTGGTCGGCAGCCTGAGAAAAGCGTCGATCAACCGCAAGGTTGCGCTGGCGCTGGCCGAGCTGGCGCCTGCCAATCTGAAGCTGAACATCGTCGAAATCGGCGATTTGCCGCTCTACAATGAAGACATCGATGGCGAATCACCGCCGGCAGCCTACAGCACTTTCCGACAACAAGTGAGTTCATCCGACGCGGTGCTGTTCGTGACCCCGGAATATAACCGTTCGGTACCGGCGCCATTGAAGAATGCGATCGACGTGGGGTCGCGCCCTTATGGCAAGAGCGCCTGGAACGGCAAGCCGGGTGCGGTGATCAGCGCTTCACCGGGCGCCGTCGGCGGATTTGGCGCCAACCACAACGTGCGCCAGTCCATGGTGTTTCTCAATGTGCCGTGCATGCAGCAACCGGAAGCCTACCTGGGCGGCGCCGGTTCAGCGTTTGATGAGGCGGGCAAGTTGTCAGAGTCGGTCAGGCCGTTCTTGCAAAAATTCATCGATGCGTATGCGCTGTGGGTTGAGCAGCATAAAAAGCAGTGACCTTTCCCTTGTAGCAGCTGCCGAACCTGTAGGTCGGGATTGTGTTGATGGTGACGCCGGCGGCGCTGGCGTTGCGGTTGTCTATCTGAACCGTGTCGACCCTATCGCGAGCAGGCTCGCTCCCACAAGGATCTTCGCCATACGGAGATCCAATGTGGGAGCGAGCCTGCTCGCGATAGGGCCAGTCCATTCACCACAAAAACTCAACCATTACCCGGCACATTCGGCCAAAGATCGGACACCAGAAACAGTCGCTCGGCTTCTTCCCAATCTCCTTCGCCATTCTCTGTCAGCCGCACCATCAATTGCGCCGGTGCCAGCGGGTCCAGATCGCTCAGCCATGCGCTCAGCTGTTCAGCATTCCAGGTTTGCTCTTCGGGATAGTGCGCCGGCGCCAGCCAGGCATGGCGGGGCAGGGGTTGCCAGCGGCCGAACGGGCGTTGCACGACAAAGTCCGCCCAGTCCTTCTGATGCAGCCAGCTACCGCGCAAATGCTGAGGGTGCGCGCCGCTCGGTGATTCGGCCTGCCCCGGCCACGGATAGAGCAGATAACCGCCCAGCCACAGATGCGCACTGAACTGCTGGATATCCAGAGACGCCAGCACTGCACGGCTTTCCGCCCGCGCGGAAATCGGTAACTGATGCTGGCTCAGGTGCTTGAGTTTACGGTCGAGCCGATCATGACAACCCGGTCCGAGCCACTGCGCGGTGTCGTGGCCGTCACCGTTCTGTGGCCCCAGATAGAGCTTGATCGCCAGTTCCAGGTGATGCACGCCATCGCGATCACGCAGCAGCATGTCCAGCTCACCCAGGGTGTGGCCTTCACGGCGGATCGGCATGTTGGCGGCAATCAGTTCGATGCCCGGCGCGTGTCGCACGGCGTATTGCCACAGCCGCTCGTAGTACAGACCCAGCCGCCGGGTCCTGGCCTGGGCCAGCCAGTGCAGCAAGTCGTAGCTGTCGCGATCCAGTTGCCTGAGCCAGTGTTCCAGGCGCTCCGGTGCCTGCACCCAGTCGCTGCCCGCCAGCGGATGACGCTGCGGCCACGGGGTGACGCTGAGCATCGGCGGCGCGAGGATGACCCAAGCCAGGTCGCGCACTTCAGGGTGGCGCAACTGGTGAGGTAACTGGAGCAAATCTGGAAATAGGATCATCTTGCGAGCATAGCCCGAAACGCGAGCGCACCGTTGTGGCTGAAAGGGTTTTGTCTACGCCGCGCTTTCGCCCATAATCGTGTTTTTCGCCGTCGCAGGCCCTCCGCATCCTAATAGGAGCCCCATGGAGCAATTTCGTAATATCGGCATCATCGGTCGCCTGGGCAGTTCTCAGGTGCTGGATACCGTCCGCCGACTGAAACGGTTTCTGCTCGATCGTCACCTGCACGTGATCCTCGAAGACACCATCGCCGAAGTCCTGCCGGGTCATGGCCTGCAAACTTCGTCGCGCAAGATGCTTGGTGAAGTCTGTGACATGGTGATTGTGGTCGGTGGTGACGGCAGCCTGCTGGGCGCCGCCCGGGCGCTGGCCCGACACAATATTCCGGTGCTCGGCATCAACCGGGGCAGTTTGGGATTCCTGACCGATATTCGCCCTGATGAGCTGGAAGTCAAAGTCGCCGAAGTGCTCGACGGCCACTACCTGGTGGAAAACCGCTTCCTGCTGCAAGCCGAAGTCCGGCGCCACGCCGAGGCCATCGGTCAGGGCGATGCACTGAACGATGTGGTGCTGCACCCCGGTAAATCGACGCGGATGATCGAGTTCGAGTTGTACATCGATGGCCAGTTCGTCTGCAGCCAGAAGGCCGACGGCCTGATCGTCGCCACGCCGACCGGTTCAACCGCCTACGCACTGTCGGCGGGCGGCCCGATCATGCATCCCAAGCTCGACGCTATTGTGATTGTGCCGATGTACCCCCATACCTTGTCAGGTAGACCGATCGTGGTCGATGGCAACAGTGAGCTGAAAATCGTCGTGTCCAAAGATATGCAGATTTACCCGCAAGTTTCCTGTGACGGGCAGAATCACTTCACCTGCGCGCCCGGTGACACCATCACCATCAGCAAGAAAGCGCAGAAACTGCGGCTGATTCACCCGCTTGACCACAACTACTATGAAGTCTGCCGGACGAAACTCGGCTGGGGCAGCAAGTTGGGTGGTGGAGGCGACTGATGCTCGATCCCGCGCGTAGCTACGACCTGATCGGTGACGTGCACGGTTGCGCTCTGACCCTTGAGCACTTGCTCGACCGGCTCGGTTATCACAAACAGGCTGGCGTCTGGCGGCATCCGTCGCGCATGGCGGTGTTCCTCGGCGACATCATCGACCGCGGCCCGCGGATTCGCGAGGCGCTGCACATCGTCCACGACATGGTCGAAGCCGGCCAGGCGCTGTGCATCATGGGCAACCATGAATTCAACGCCCTCGGCTGGAGCACGCCGGCGTTGCCGGGCAGCGGCCAGCAGTTCGTGCGTGAACATACGCCGCGCCACGGTCGCCTGCTCAAGGAAACCCTGACTCAGTTTGAAGATCATCCCGAAGATTGGCATGACTTTCTGCAATGGTTCTATGAATTGCCTCTGTTCGTCGATGCCGGGCGTTTCCGGGTGGTGCATGCCTGTTGGGACGCCGGCCTGATCGAGCCGTTGCGAGGGTTGTTCCCCGACGGTTGCATCGATGAGCACTTCCTCCAGGCCTCCGCGGTGCCGGGCAGTTTTGCCTGCACCGTGTTCGATCGCCTGTTGCGCGGCACCGACATGCGCTTGCCTCACGGCTTGACCATGACCAGCGGCGACGGCCTGACGCGCTCGTTTTTCCGCACCAAATTCTGGGAAGACGACCCGCAAACCTACGGAGATATCGTGTTCCAGCCCGACGCCTTGCCTGAGCCAGTAGCCCGCACGCCGCTGTCGTCCAGCGAAAAAGACAACTTGCTGCGCTACGGCGTCGATGAGCCGTTGTTGTTCGTCGGCCACTACTGGCGCAGCGGCAAACCGGCACCGATCCGCCCGAACCTGGCGTGCCTGGATTACAGCGCGGTGCTCTACGGCAAACTGGTCGCTTATCGTCTGGATCAGGAAACCCGTCTCGACCCGCAAAAATTTGTCTGGGTCGATGTCGAGCGGCCGGAGGTGCTGCAATGACGGCGGTGGCGGTATTGCGTCTGCCTCTGGCGGTGGATTTGAGCGGGTTTGTCAAACTGCTGCAGCGCATGCAAGTGCCCCATCGGGTCAGCGAAGAGGCGGGCGAGCAAGTGCTGTGGGTGCCGGCCAACATCAGCGAAGACGTGCGCTCATTGTACGAACGCTTTCCCGCCGGCGACCCCGATCAGCAACTGGATATCCCGATCGCGCAGACGCAGCCGCGTCCGGGCTTCGTCGAGCAGTTGCGCTACAGCAAGGCTACGGCGTTGGTGCTGTTGCTGAGCCTGATCGTCGCCATGGTGACGATGCTGGGCGATAACCTCGACACGATACGCTGGCTGACCTTCCTCGATTTCCGTGTGGTCGGCGAGTACATCCATTTCACGCCATTGGCCGACAGCCTGGCGGCGGGGCAGTGGTGGCGTCTGGTCACGCCGATGCTGATCCACTTCGGCATCCTGCACCTGGCCATGAACGGCATGTGGTACTGGGAACTGGGGCGGCGCATCGAGTCGCGGCAGGGCAGCATCAACCTGATCGGCCTGACGCTGCTGTTCAGCCTGGTGTCCAACTATACCCAATACCTTTTCAGCGGCCCGAGCCTGTTTGGCGGGTTGTCCGGTGTGCTGTACGGCCTGCTCGGGCATTGCTGGATCTTCCAGGTTCTGTCGCCGAACCCGGCGTATCGCCTGCCCCGAGGGGTGTTGGTGATGATGCTGGTGTGGTTGCTGCTATGCCTGTCCGGGCTGGTCTCGATGATCGGCTTCGGCCAGATTGCCAACGCGGCCCACGTCAGCGGGTTACTCATCGGATGCTTCACCGGTTTGTTGGGCGGTTTGTACAACCGCCGTAAACTGACTTCCAAATAAGCTATGTGATTAAAGAGCGCGGAGCCCTTGATGTCCTCTTTTAACGAAATGATCAAAAACATCACCCCGGATATCTACCGGAGCCTGAAACTGGCGGTGGAAATCGGCAAATGGTCCGACGGTGGCAAACTCACCGCCGAGCAGCGCGAACTGTCCCTGCAAGCGATGATCGCCTGGGAAATCCAGAACCTGCCCGAGGAAGAACGCACCGGCTACATGGGCCCGCAGGAATGCGAGTCGAAGTCGATTGAAGTGCCAAACATTCTGTTCAAATCGGATGCCGTCCATTGATCGAGATTGGCCGCGGTGCAATCAGCAAAATGTCGGCGCGCCTTGACGGGCCGAACGTTCAGTACGCTTTTCGTCTGGGCGACGCCGAGGTACCGGTCAATCCGTTGATCGGCACCACGGTGCGCCTGGAATACCTGGGAGCGATCCACTGCACCCATTGCGGACGCAAGACCAAAACCAGTTTCAGCCAGGGTTACTGCTACCCGTGCATGACCAAACTGGCCCAATGCGACCTCTGCATCATGAGCCCGGAGCGTTGCCACTACGACGCCGGCACCTGCCGTGAGCCTGCGTGGGGCGAAAAATTCTGCATGACCGATCATGTGGTGTATCTGGCCAATTCGTCGGGGATCAAGGTCGGCATAACCCGCGCCACGCAACTGCCCACTCGTTGGCTCGATCAGGGCGCCAGCCAGGCCTTGCCGATCATGCGCGTCGCGACCCGTCAGCAGTCAGGCTTCGTCGAAGACCTGTTCCGCAGCC
>NZ_JBNNVP010000083.1:0-9294 GCF_050280605.1 Pseudomonas sp. NPDC089918
GTTCAGGTCGTCCGGGGTCATTGAGCTGTCAGTGTCTTGACCGACGATGATGAAGCCCTTCTCTGCCCGCAGAACGTGCATGGTTTCGGTGCCGTGGCATCAGGCCTTCGCTTTCAGCCATCGACAGACGCTCTTTGACCGCACGCTCAACACGTACCAGGCCAACGCGGAACTGGTTCTCGGCCATTTCGCCTACGCAGCGAACACGACGGTTACCCAGGTGGTCGATGTCATCGACGATGCCTTTACCGTTACGGATGTCGACCAGAGTCTTCAGTACCGCGACGATGTCTTCTTTGCACAACACGCCCGAACCTTCGATCTCGGTACGACCGATACGACGGTTGAACTTCATCCGGCCGACCGCAGACAGGTCATAGCGCTCAGGGCTGAAGAACAGGTTGTTGAACAGGGTTTCGGCAGCGTCTTTGGTTGGCGGCTCGCCAGGACGCATCATGCGATAGATCTCGACCAGCGCTTCCAATTGGTTGCTGGTGGAGTCGATCTTCAGAGTGTCGGAGACGAACGGACCGCAGTCGATATCGTTGGTGTACAGAGTTTCGATGCGAACAACCTGAGCCTTGGCGATTTTTGCCAGGATCTCGGTGTTCAGCTCGGTGTTGCACTCTGCCAGGATTTCGCCGGTTGCCGGATGCACGATGACCTTGGCGGTAGTGCGACCCAGGACGTAGTCCAGAGGCACTTGCAGCTCTTTGATCCCTGCTTTTTCCAGCTGGTTGATGTGGCGAGCAGTGATACGACGACCTTGCTCGACAATAACCTTGCCTTTGTCATCCAGGATATCCAGGACAGCAATTTCACCACGCAGGCGCTGAGGCACCAGTTCCAGGCTGAGGTTTTCACCTTGCACGTGGAAGACGTTGGTGGTGTAGAACGCGTCCAGCACTTCTTCAGTGGTATAGCCCAGCGCGCGCAGCAGTACCGATGCAGGCAGCTTGCGACGACGGTCGATACGCACGAACACGCAGTCTTTCGGGTCGAACTCGAAGTCCAGCCACGAACCGCGGTAAGGAATGATGCGCGCGGAGTACAGCAGTTTGCCGGAGCTGTGCGTCTTGCCACGGTCGTGGTCGAAGAACACGCCCGGGGAACGGTGCAGCTGGGAAACGATTACACGCTCGGTACCGTTGATTACGAAGGTACCGTTTTCAGTCATCAGGGGGATTTCACCCATGTAGACTTCTTGCTCTTTGATGTCCTTGATCGCTTTGTTCGACGATTCTTTGTCGAAAATGATCAGGCGCACTTTTACCCGCAAAGGTACGGCGTAAGTTACACCGCGCAATACGCATTCTTTGACATCAAATGCCGGTTCGCCCAGGCGATAACCGACGTACTCCAGCGCAGCATTGCCGGAGTAGCTGATGATCGGGAAAACGGATTTGAAGGCCGCATGCAGGCCCACGTCGCGGAACTGATCTTTAGTCGCTCCCGCTTGCAAGAATTCACGATACGAATCCAGCTGGATGGCCAGGAGGTACGGCACATCCATGACGTCCGGCAACTTGCTAAAGTCCTTGCGGATACGTTTTTTCTCAGTATATGAGTAAGCCATCAGCGTTCCCCAGCTTGGTCACCTGCTTGTTTGGCCCCTCCCGACGGGAGCAGCCAGAAAATCGTGCAAACCCCATGGTTTGCGCCACCGCATCGGGTGGTTACAGCTCGTTATCAGCACCGACCCAGTCGGCTGCCAATAACGGAAAAAGGCCGGTGGCAAGAGCCACCAGCCATCAGCCTTTCGCTTAACGCTCGGGCTGGAGGTGCAAAGTCGATGCTTTCTTCAGCTCGACTTTAGCGCCTGCTTCTTCCAGAGTTGCTTTGGCTTTGTCAGCTGCGTCTTTCGAAACAGCTTCCAGAACCATGGCAGGAGCGCCGTCAACTACAGCCTTGGCTTCTTTCAGGCCCAGACCGGTCAGTTCACGTACTGCCTTGATCACGTTAACTTTCTTCTCGCCAGCTTCGGTCAGCATGACGTTGAATTCAGTTTGTTCTTCAACAACGGCAGCAACAGCAGCTGGACCAGCGGAAGCAGCGGCAGCGGAAACGCCGAACTTCTCTTCCATGGCCTTGATCAGCTCAACGATTTCCAGAACGGATTTTTCGCCGATTGCTTCGATGATTTGGTCGTTAGTCAGAGACATGACTATAAATTCCTGTATTGGGGTGACAGCCTACGCGGCCATCGAAATAAACAATAAACGCTGAAAGGAGTCGCTCAGCCTTAGGCTGCAGCAGCTTCTTTCTGGTCGCGAAGGGCCGCCAGAGTACGAGCCAATTTGCTGGTTGCGCCTTGAATCACGCTCATCAGCTGAGAAATTGCTTCGTCACGGGTCGGCAGACTTGCCAGTACGTCGATCTGATTAGCTGCGAGGAACTTGCCCTCGAACGCAGCTGCCTTGATCTCGAACTTATCCTGACCTTTTGCGAATTCTTTGAAGATACGAGCAGCAGCGCCCGGATGTTCTTTCGAAAATGCAATCAAGGTCGGGCCGGTGAACACGTCGTTGAGCACGTCATATTGAGTGCCAGCAACGGCGCGCTTGAGCAGGGTGTTACGTACAACACGTACATAAACGCCAGCTTCACGAGCCTCTTTACGGAGTCCGGTCATAGCGCCAACTGTCACGCCGCGGGCATCAGCCACAACAGCAGACAGGGCAACATTGGCAGCCTCGTTGACTTCAGCGACGATGGCCTTCTTGTCTTCGAGTTTAATTGCCACGGGTTTAACTCCTGCTTGTTACCGTTTCATCCAACCGAAGCCGGATGTCGTTTTGGTGTCTGATTCGGTAAGGAACCGGGAGCACCATCTGCGTAGGCTTGTGGTTTAAGACTTGCGTCGCCTACGGTCTTGGATAGCCCCCGCCAGGCAGGGACCCCAATCTTTCAATTGGCGCAATCGCTTGCGCCAACCTGTGTCTTACGCGTCGAGCGAGCCTTGGTCGATGACCAGACCTGGACCCATGGTGGTGCTCAGGGTAACGCGCTTGACGTAAATACCTTTCGAGGAAGCTGGCTTGATACGCTTCAGATCAGCGATCAGGGCTTCAACGTTTTCCTTCAGCTTGACAGCATCGAAGCCGACTTTGCCAACGGAGGTGTGGATGATGCCGTTTTTGTCGGTGCGATAACGAACCTGACCAGCTTTTGCGTTTTTAACCGCGGTAGCTACGTCTGGAGTTACAGTGCCGACTTTAGGGTTAGGCATCAGGCCGCGTGGGCCCAGGATCTGACCCAACTGACCAACAACGCGCATGGCATCCGGGGATGCGATAACTACGTCATAGTTCAGGTCGCCGCCTTTCATTTCGGCAGCCAGGTCGTCCATACCTACACGGTCAGCGCCGGCAGCCAGAGCAGCCTCGGCAGCTGGACCCTGGGTGAACACAGCAACGCGAACAGTCTTGCCAGTGCCGTGTGGCAGCACGGTAGCGCTACGAACGACCTGGTCGGATTTACGCGGGTCAACACCCAGGTTCACAGCAACGTCGAACGACTCGCTGAACTTGACAGTCGACAGCTCAGCCAGCAAAGCAGCAGCGTCTACAAAGTTGTAGGACTTGCCTGCTTCGATTTTGCCGGCGATAGCCTTTTGACGCTTGGTCAACTTAGCCATTACACACCCTCCACGTTAAGGCCCATGCTACGAGCAGAACCGGCGATAGTACGCACGGCTGCTTCCATATCAGCTGCAGTCAGATCCGCGTTTTTGGTTTTCGCGATTTCTTCCAGCTGAGCACGGGTCACGGTGCCAACCTTAACGGTGTTCGGACGAGCGGAACCGCTAGTCAGACCAGCAGCCTTCTTCAGCAGAACCGAAGCAGGTGTGGATTTGGTTTCGAAAGTGAAGCTACGGTCGCTGTAGACAGTGATGATCACTGGAGTCGGCAGACCTGGCTCAATACCCTGAGTACGGGCGTTGAAAGCCTTGCAGAATTCCATGATGTTCACGCCGTGCTGACCCAGAGCAGGACCAACAGGTGGACTTGGGTTAGCCTGAGCGGCCTTCACTTGCAGCTTGATGTAAGCGGTAATCTTCTTGGCCATGAGGCACTCCAATTACGGGTTCGAACGCCTCGTAAGGCTCCCCGGTTACTTGCGCGTTTATCCCAGTGACGACAAAACCCCACAGCCTAGGGCTGCGGGGTTGGGATGCTTGCTCAGCTAGACCTTTTCGACCTGGCTGAACTCTAGCTCTACCGGAGTAGAGCGACCGAAAATGAGCACTGCCACTTGGATCCGGCTCTTCTCGTAGTTAACTTCTTCAACCGTGCCAGTAAAATCAGCAAACGGCCCGTCATTGACGCGTACCGACTCACCCGGCTCGAACAACGTCTTCGGCTTCGGCTTGTCGCTACCATCAGCAACGCGACGCAGAATCGCTTCTGCCTCTTTATCAGTGATCGGCGCAGGCTTATCAGCAGTACCGCCAATGAAACCCATCACCCGAGGAGTATCCTTGACCAAGTGCCAAGTACCCTCGTTCATGTCCATCTGGACCAGCACATAACCTGGGAAGAACTTGCGCTCGCTTTTGCGTTTCTGGCCATTACGCATTTCAACCACTTCTTCAGTGGGAACCAGAATTTCGCCAAAGCCATCTTCCATGCCAGCCAGCTTTACGCGCTCTACCAACGAGCGCATGACATGCTTCTCGTAACCGGAGTAAGCATGCACAACGTACCAACGCTTAGCCACGGGACACCCTTAGCCGACAATCAAGGAAACAAGCCAGCCGAGCAGGGAATCAAGCCCCCACAACAGCAACGCCATAACCAGGACAACAGCCACAACAATCAGTGTGGTCTGCGTGGTTTCTTGGCGAGTTGGCCATACGACTTTACGAATCTCGGTGCGAGCTTCCTTAACCAGTACAAAGAAAGACTTGCCCTTGACTGTCTGCAGGCCTACAAAGGCAGCTACAACAGCAATGACAAGCAAAGCAAGTACGCGGTACAGGATCGGCGAAGCAGAGTAATACTGATTGCCAACAACGCCAACAACCACCAAAGCTACTACTACTAGCCACTTGAGCAGATCGAAGCGAGAGCCTTGAGCTTCAGCTTTAGGAGTCATCTATGAAGATCCTGTGAAAAGAAAGCCAGACACACCAAGTGAATCTGGCAGGTCAGGAGGGAATCGAACCCCCAACCTACGGTTTTGGAGACCGTCGCTCTGCCAATTGAGCTACTGACCTAAAACAAAATCAGGCCGACCATTATGCCGGCCCGAAAAAGACATTACAACAACTTACTCGATGACTTTTGCTACGACACCAGCGCCGACGGTACGACCGCCCTCACGGATAGCGAAACGCAGACCATCTTCCATCGCGATGGTTTTGATCAGGGTAACGGTCATTTGAACGTTATCACCCGGCATCACCATTTCAACACCTTCTGGCAGCTCACAGTTACCAGTCACATCAGTTGTACGGAAGTAGAACTGTGGACGGTAGCCCTTGAAGAACGGAGTGTGACGACCGCCTTCTTCCTTGCTCAGAACGTAAACCTCAGCAGTGAACTTGGTATGCGGCTTGACAGTGCCGGGCTTGACCAGAACCTGGCCACGCTCAACATCATCACGCTTGGTACCACGCAGCAAAACGCCGCAGTTCTCACCTGCACGACCTTCGTCGAGCAGCTTGCGGAACATTTCAACACCAGTGCAAGTAGTTTTGACAGTGTCACGAAGACCAACAATCTCAACTTCTTCCTGAATGCGGACAATGCCACGCTCAACACGACCAGTCACAACAGTACCGCGACCGGAGATCGAGAACACATCCTCGATCGGCATCAGGAACGGCTTATCGATAGCACGCTCAGGCTGCGGAATATAGCTATCCAGAGTCTCGACCAACTTCTTGACGGCAGTAGTACCCATCTCGTTGTCGTCTTGACCATTCAGCGCCATCAGCGCCGAACCAATGATGATCGGAGTGTCATCACCTGGGAAATCGTAAGTGCTCAGCAGATCGCGCACTTCCATCTCAACCAGTTCCAGCAACTCAGCATCGTCAACCATGTCAGCCTTGTTCAGGAAGACAACGATGTACGGAACGCCAACCTGACGGGACAACAGGATATGCTCACGGGTTTGCGGCATCGGACCATCAGCGGCCGAGCAAACCAGAATCGCACCATCCATCTGCGCAGCACCGGTGATCATGTTTTTTACGTAGTCGGCGTGACCTGGACAGTCAACATGCGCGTAGTGACGCACAGCCGAATCGTACTCAACGTGAGCAGTATTAATGGTGATACCACGAGCTTTTTCTTCTGGGGCGCTATCGATCTTGTCGAAGTCAACCTTTGCCGAACCGAACACTTCGGAGCAGACACGGGTCAGAGCGGCGGTCAAGGTCGTCTTGCCATGGTCTACGTGACCAATGGTGCCAACGTTGACGTGCGGCTTGTTACGTTCGAACTTTTCCTTAGCCATCGAAATCACCCCTAGCAGAAGAATTAAGCAAGTACTATCAGCCATTAAAACAAAGGCAGATATTTTCATATCTGCCTTGTTATATGGAGCTCTTGAGCGGATTTGAACCGCTGACCTCACCCTTACCAAGGGTGTGCTCTACCAACTGAGCTACAAGAGCGTAACACTTTGCAGGACCTGCAAACTTGGAGCGGGTAGCGGGAATCGAACCCGCATCATCAGCTTGGAAGGCTGAGGTTCTACCACTAAACTATACCCGCGGAGCTTGCAGCTCTCGCTAAAAATGGTGGAGGGGGAAGGATTCGAACCTTCGAAGTCGTAGACGTCAGATTTACAGTCTGACCCCTTTGGCCGCTCGGGAACCCCTCCTAAGCGAGCCGGCATTCTATATCATGCCAGCCTTCTGTCAAGCATTTTCTCATTAAAAACCTGAGGTTAGCTGCGTTGACCTCGCTTCACACTGCTGACCGCTAAAGGTCTTCACTGCGAAGCGGGCGCCATTCTATGCAAACTATTCGACGGGTGCAACCCCCTCGCACGGCATTATTTTATGTTTTAACTCATTGAATTCTTTAGAAAGGTTTTGCAACTGCGAGTCACCCAGCAAACGCCGGCTTTCCGGGGCTATGCGCACCCAGTAACCAGCATATTCGGGGAGATCCTTCGGCAAGGACTGAAACTTGATATCCATGTCACTCAATCGACGCTCGATTACCTGGGCGACGTCCTGTCGAGCAGAACCTCCCAGATAGAGACAACTGCTATCCGCCAGCGTGGATTTTCCTTTGTCTCGAGCCGTATCCGTCGCCTCGCTCAACAAACGAATATCCTGCTGCGAGCCGCGATACAAACTCAAGGGGGTTACATCCTTCGCGCGAAGCGGAGCCTCCTGTTGGTGCCAGACGTAATAGAACACATTGAGAACAAGCAACAGCAGGAACAACCAACGCATAAAAACCTCAGGACAAGGGACACGCCATCGCCAAACCTACAAATACCAGGTCTGGAACCACCCTGGCCTCGGGCACAATCTCGGAGACCAGATCAGCATCCCCTCCTGTCAGGAAGAGTGCGAAATCTTCTCCCCAATAGCTGCGCGCCAACTCTAGCTGAGTCAGGACAAACCCTCTCAACATTAGCAAACAACCTCGCTCGACCGCCTCGACGGTTGTGCGCCCAGGAACAAGACTCTCCAAAGCGCGCTCGGCAGCAAGATCTCCATAGCGAATTCTACGGGTATGGGTACGCAGCTGGTTGCGCATCAAAGGCATCCCCGGACAGATGAATCCACCGAGATGCTCACCATCTCCTGCAATAAAGTCAGCCGTAACAGCCGTACCAAAGTCGAGCACCAGACAAGCACCCGAAGCCAGATGAAATCCTCCGAGCACTGCAAGCCAGCGATCAAGCCCTAGCCGCTCGAACTCCTCATAGCCATTTCGAACCCCGGACATCTCCCGAGCCGGTGCCGCGCACACGACGGAAACACCAAAAGCCTCGGTCAACAGAGAAATCAGTGCACTGGTTTCTTCGGCAGTTCTGACACTAACCAAACGACAATGCATGAGAGCGAGCCCTTTGAGCCCTCTCAAGCTCTCCAGCAATGCGAGATCTGTATCAACGACCCCCTCACCAATCACCCGCCGGACATCCTCGCCGAGCACACGCCATTTGATGAAACTGTTTCCACAATCGAGCTCAAGAATCATCACGCAACCTCAGGCTGAGCTCGCCACCACTAAAGACCTTCTCCACACCATTCACCTTCAAGCGCAAGGCACCCTGACTATCGATACCCAGCACCTCCCCATCTATCTGACTCACACCGGCAATCAACGATACCGCCCGCCCCTGCCATAGATGATTTTGCTCCCACTCCGCCTGGATAGCCGAGAACCCGCCGGCCTGGTGGCGATTTAAATAGGCCTGGAGCATCAACCCTAACCCCGCAACCAGGTGATTGCGATCAACTGCCTTACCCGACTCGAGGCGCATGGACGTCCATTGCTGATCAACCTCATCGGTCATCTGCATGTTCACATTTATTCCGACACCGATCACCACGTGACACACATCAGCAGGATCCCCCACCAACTCGAGCAGTATTCCAGCAATCTTTTGCTGACCCACCAGAACATCATTCGGCCACTTCAACCCCACACCCGAGACACCAAGCTCTCGCAAGGCCTGCATTACGGCAAGCCCGACAACAAGACTCAAGCCCTCCAGCTGCCGCATCCCACCATCAATACGCAGCACCAGACTGTAATAGATGTTTTCCGCGAACGGGCTGACCCATTTGCGCCCACGCCGCCCACGACCGGCCGTTTGCCGCTCAGCGAGCACCAGAAATGGCGCAGGCTGACCACGTTCGATAGCGCGCAAGGCTTCAGCGTTGGTGGAGTCAATTGAGTCGAAGACTAGAATGGGCCACTCACAAGAAGGCGCCTGCGCGCTTATTTCCGCAGGATCAAGCAGTGTCAATGGCGCAGCTAGTTGATAGCCGCGACCGCGCACTTTGTGAATGGATAAACCGAGTTCAGCTTCCAGGTGCTGAAGCTGCTTCCATACAGCGCTACGACTGACGCCCAAGGCAGCACCCAGGGCTTGGCCCGAATGGAATCGACCATCCTTAAGAAGCTTTAACAACGTCAGCATGCAAGTCTCGCCTCACAATGAGGCCCGCATGATATCCATGCCCCGGGCTGTTGCATAGAAACCCTACAAGCGAGATTTTCCTGCGGACAAAACAAAACCCCTACCTGCATACGCAGATAGGGGTTTCGGAATTTAATCTTGACGATGACCTACTCTCACATGGGGAAACCC
>NZ_JBNNVP010000084.1:0-7987 GCF_050280605.1 Pseudomonas sp. NPDC089918
CAGAAGTCGTAGTGCCCTGCCCAGGAGTTGACCACTTTGATCGCCTCGAACGCCGGCACTCGCTCGGCGAGAATCGGCCAGACCTCTTCGTCAAATTCGTCGTGCAGCACCTCGAAGTCATCGAAATCCACTTCCGGGTCGACTTTGGGATAAGTGCCGCCGAGGTACAGATGGCCTTCCGGACGAAAAAACACGCCGGTCGGATCGATCGTCAGCGGGACCACACCTTGCAGCGGTGTGTGGCAGTCGAACACGAACAGCGAGCGCCGACGCGACTCGACCGGGATCTGCAAACCGGCCATTTTTGCCACTGTGGGGCCGCGGGTGCCGGCGGTATTGACCAAGTATTCACAGGTGATGCGCTCGCCACTGGCCAAGGTCACGCCAGTGACCCGATCGCCCTTGCGCAAGACTTCAACCACCTCGTTCTCGATGTACTCGACACCCATCGAGCGCGCCTTCTTGCGAAAGCCGTTCATGATGCCGTAGTTGTCGAACCAGCCTTCATCCTTCTCGCCATAGGTTCCGCCAGCCAGGCTGTCGGGGTTGACCCAGGGGAAACGTTTGATCAGCGCGTCGGTGTCCATGAGGGTCACATCGGCGCCGTTGTCCAATTGTGTCTGATGCAGACGCTTGAGCACGTCGAAGCCCTTCTGGTCAGCCAGGAACAGATAGCCGTTTTCCTTGAAGGCGAGGTCAGGCTTGTCACCATTGACCTCCATCAGTTGCGGGAAATCCCGGATAAACTGGGCACCAAACCGCGAGATCTGAATATTGATCGGGTTGGAAAACTGCACACGGATCGAGCTGCTGGAGAGCGCCGTGGCCGACTGTGCATAGGTCCAGTCACGCTCGATGACCAGCACCGACCCGGTGAAGTCCGGGTTGTTGGCCAGAAAATATGCCGTGGCACTGCCGTTCACCGCGCCCCCCACGATCACTACGTCGTAGTGTTGCTTTGTAGCTGTCGAAGCCATGGTTCGGACCTCTAAGAATTCGATAGGGAAACGTTACTTCGGATCTTCGAAATGGCCTGCGCCGGCAAAATTGCCACCGTGATAGCGCGCAGCAGGTTCATTGGGGTCCAGGGGCGGGAATTTCGCTTCGATTTTTTCGCGGTAATCATCGGCACTGTCCTGTGGCACGTAGCCAATCGAGGAGGCCGTGCGGTTGTCCCACAGCGATTCACGGTTGGCCGACATGCCGTAGACGATCATGTGCGCAACACGTGGCGCAGTCAGCGAGCGCTCCACCAGTTGAGCGAAGTCGGCGAACGACAACCAGGTCGCCAGCATGCGGCGATCCAACGGTTCTTCGAACGAGGAGCCAATACGCAGGTTCACCGACTCGATGCCGAACTTGTCCCAGTAATAGCGCCCCAGATCCTCGGCAAAGCATTTGCTCACGCCGTACAGGCTGTCGGGACGATGCGCAACAGTGGAATCGATGGTTTCTGTACGGTCGTAGAAACCGATGGCATGGTTGGAGCTGGTGTAAATCACTCGCTTCACACCATGCTGACGTGCGGCTTCGTAGATGTTGTAGGTGCCGACGATGTTGCCATTGAGGATCGCGGCGAAGGTATTTTCTAGCGGTACACCTCCGGCGTGGATGATCGCATCAACACCCTCGGCCAGCGGTAACACATCCGCCAGATTGCCCAGGTCACAGCGCACCAGTTGTTCGTGCGGTGCCGCCGCGCCCATGTCAGCGATATCGGTCAGGCGCAATTCATCGGCGAGGTCCCGCAGGTGCTCGCGCAAAACCTTGCCCAGGCGGCCGGCCGCACCGGTGATCAACAGTCGTTTGAAAGGCTTGCTCATCAGATCAATCTCGAATTAGTCAGTGACTGCAACGCTTAAACCAACAGGGCCAGCGCATCGCGCATCTGCACGACGGCCTGCTCAAGCTGTTGCCGGGACGTTGCGAAAGACAGGCGAATGTAGGGCTCAAGACCAAATGCAGAGCCCGGCACCGTTGCGACCTTGCCGACGCGCAGCAGGTAGTTGGAGAGGTCGGTATCAGTCTCGATCACTTGCCCATCGGGCGTACGCTTGCCGATAAACGCCGAGCATTTAGGGAAGGCATAAAACGCCCCTTCCGGCATCTGCAACTCCAGTCCGTCGATTGCCGCGAGACCTTCGACGACCATTGCGCCTCGGGCCTGATACTCGCGGTTGGCGTCACGCACGAAGTCTTGCGGACCGTTCAAGGCTGCCGCGGCTGCCAACTGTGAGATCGCCGAGGGGCATGTCGTGGTCTGTGACTGGGTTTTGTTCATCGCAACGATCAGTTCTTTCGGACCCGCTGCATAACCCAAGCGATAGCCCGTCATGGCGTAGGCCTTGGACACCCCATTGATCAGCAGGGTGCGCTCACGCAACTCAGGGCACGCAATCACGAATGGGACGAAGGGCTTGTCGCCGAGAATGATGTGCTCGTAAATCTCATCGGAGATCACCAGGATCCGCGGATACTTCTGCAACACGGCACCCAGTGCCGCGAACTCTTCCTGGGTATAAATCGCCCCACAGGGATTGTTCGGCGAATTGAGCATCAGCCAGCGCGTCTTCGGCGTAATGGCCGCTTCAAGCCGTGCAGCATCGAGCTTGAAACCGAACTCGGAACCACAGGGAATGACCTTCGGTACACCACCGTTGAGCAGCACCATATCGGTGTAGGACACCCAATACGGTGCGGGCGTGATGACCTCATCCCCTGGCTCCAGGGTTGCCAGAAAGGCATTGAACAACAGCTGCTTGGCGCCGTTGGCCACGCAGATTTCGTCCAGACCATAGTTCAGATCGTTTTCACGAGAGAACTTGTCGACAATGGCCTGACGCAACACCTCGTAGCCGTTGGGTGCGGTGTAGTGGTTGTTGCCGTCAAGCATGGCCTGGTAGGCCGCTTCGATGACGTGGGCCGGGGTGTTGAAATCCGGCTCGCCCAGACTGAGGTTGATCACCGGCTCGCCTTGAGCGAGCATTTTTTTGGCCAGAACCGACACCGCCATGCTGGGCGAACTCTTGACCGTCCTGACCCGCGAACTTTGAAATTCCATTACTTGGTCCCCTGCCCGGCTTCATAGCCATAATCGTCACGCGCTTGCTCGGCACTGATGTAGCCAAAGCGCAGGTCGCGCTCGACCTCTTCGCGAGGGCGTTGACGCGGATCGCCGTAACCTCCACCGCCCGGCAAGCTGAGAATCAGACGCCGATCCGAAGGCACGAACTGCTGCCCTTTGCCACGCAACAGCGTGCCATCGTCCAGACCGACATAACCCTTGGCGCCCTCCTTACCCCCCTCAAGACCACGAGCCGGATAAAGAATGCGGTCAAACATGGCACTGAAGCGGAACGAGTACCCCTCTGCGGCGGACACTTCGATCTCTTGCCCCAATCCACCGCGCAACTGTCCGGCGCCGCCGGAACCATTGCGCAGCTCTTTACGCCAGACAATGACCGGCCCGGCATGCTCGGTGGCCTCGACCGGCATGGTATGTACACCACTGGGGAACGCTGTGGCACTCAAGCCATCCTTGGCCGCGCGCGCGCCCATGCCACCGCTGTTGAACATCAGCATCTCGGCATTTCGCCCATCCGGATTGCTTTCCAGAGGACGGACACTCAGATGCAGGTTCCACAACGCACTGGCGCCCTCGGCCGGAACCTGGCCGTGCAGGCATTTGTGCAGTGCACCGAGCACCAGATCAGGAACAAAGTGACCGAGCACGTGACGAACCGAAACCGGAGCCGGGTGCTTGGCATTCAGAATGCAACCTTCGGGAGCCACCACATCAAACGGCGCCAGGGATGCGGAGTTGTTCGGGATCTCGGGAGCGACGATGCACTTCAGGCCATAGCAGGCGTAAGCCTTGGCATAGCCCAGCGGTACGTTGATACCGAACTGGCTCATGCCGGAGGTGCCGTTGAAATCGGTCAAGATGCCGTCCGGCCCGACCGTCAGCGTCACCGACAAGGTCACTGGAACGTCGTAGCCGTCCAGGGTCATGCTGTTCTGGTAGGTGCCGTGCGGCAGCGACTTGAAGCACTCCAGCGTCGCACGGCGACTGTGTTCCAGAATGAAGCCACCGATGTGCTCCAGGTTTTCCAGGCGGAATTCTTCGAGCATGCTCAGCAGGCGCTTGTGACCGGTTTCGTTGCAGGCCGACAGCGCATAGAAATCACCCACCACCCGATCATTCTCTCGCACGTTGTTGCGCAGAATGTTGATCAAGTCGCGGTTGACCTTGCCACGCTCGAATAACTTCATGATCGGAATGAACAGGCCTTCTTCGTAGACTTCACGGGCATCCGGGCCAAAGCCACGGCCGCCGATGTCGACCACGTGGGCAGTGCTGGCGAAGTAACCGATCAGCTCGCCCTTGTAGAACGAGGGTGAAACGATGGTGATGTCGTGCAGGTGACCCGTCCCCTTCCAGGGGTCGTTGGTCACGTAGACATCGCCTTCGAAGATGTTGTCCTGGCCAATGTCGTTGATGAAATGCACCACCGCCTCGGCCATGGTGTTGACGTGTCCAGGAGTGCCCGTAACCGCCTGGGCAAGCATGTTGCCGGCACGGTCGAAGACCCCGGCGGACAGGTCACCGGCTTCACGCACACTGGTCGAGAACGCGGTGCGGATCAGCGTCAGGGCTTGCTCTTCAACCACCGAAATCAGGCGATTCCACATCACCTGCATTTGAATATCGATCAAGGTATCGCTCATGGGAAAATCGCCTTCTATGCAAGTGACGCTTAGCGTCGAACAACCAGCAGGCAGCCGTCAGGCTGGACCGTGGCGGTGAAGGAGGACGACACGAAGGTCGATGTTTCGCGCTCGGCGATAATGGCCGGACCATCAACACGAGCACCCGGTTGCAACTCTTCGCGCTGGAAGATGCCGGCATCGACAAAACCACCGCTGACGACGTCGAAGACTTCTCGACGCGAAACTTCGTGGGCACGATGAGAAGCGCTGATCTGCTGGACCGGCTGCACCGGTAATAGCGGTGAACTGGCTTTAACCGACCAACTGACGATCTCGACATCCGGACCTTCGATCGGGCGACCGAAGAACTGGGTGTAGGCCGCTTCAAACAGAGCCTTGAACTGTGCGGTGTCGCTGTTGCTGAATGGTTTGAATGGCAGAGAAACGGGAATTTCCCAGCCCTGGCCGACATAACGCATGAACGCCGTGCATTCCAGTTCAGGCTCACCTTCAGGCATGCCTTGGCGCAGGAAACCGATGGACTCGGACTTCATGTCATCAATCAGGGCATTGACCTGCGGCGCATCAAATTCAGAGAGACGCACGAAAGCACTGCGTACCGCCTCGTAGCCAAATGGCGCACGCAGAAACCCAATGGCTGACCCGACGCCGGCGCCCGCAGGTACCAGGAAGCGCGACACACCCATTTTTTCGCACAGACGCGCAGCGTGCAGCGGACCACCGCCACCGAAGGTGATCATGGTGTATTCGGCAATATCTTTGCCGCTTTCAACCGCATGCACGCGCCCCGCGTTGGCCATATTCTCATCGACCACTTCGCACACGCCGTAGGCAGCGGTGACCGCTTCCATGTTCAGTGGTGCACCGATGACTCGCGCGGTGGCCGAAGCGGCGTTGTCGATGGACAGGCGCATCGCGCCGCCGGCGAAGTTGTCCGGATCGAGGCGACCCAGCAAAAGGTTGGCATCGGTGATGGTCGGCTCCAGGCCGCCGCGACCGTAGCAGGCCGGCCCCGGTTCGGAGCCCGCGCTGTGCGGGCCGACCCGGATCTGGCGCATGCTGTCGATGCTGGCAATCGAGCCGCCACCGGCACCGATCTCAACCATCTCCACCACCGGGATAGAGATAGGCATGCCACTGCCCTTCTTGAAGCGATAGGTTCGCGCCACTTCAAAGGTCTTGGCGGTCTTGGGTACCTGATTTTCGATCAGGCAGATCTTCGCGGTGGTGCCGCCCATGTCGAACGAAACCACCGAATCCAGCGAGTATTTGCGCGCAATGTCAGCAGCAAAAATCGCCCCACCAGCCGGGCCGGACTCGACCAGCCGCACGGGAAACTCTGCAGCGCTCTGCACCGAAATAATTCCACCACCGGAGTGAATCATGAACACCGGACAATCGGCGCCGGATTGCTTGAGGGTCACCACCAGACGATCCAGATAGGACTTGATCAGCGGCTTGACGTAAGCATTGGCACAGACGGTATTGAAGCGCTCGAACTCACGCATCTGCGGAGAGACTTCGCTGGAAATCGACACGGACACATTCGGCAAGCGGCGTTGCAAGGCATCGCGCAACAGGCGCTCGTGGGCACCGTTGACGTAACTGTGAATCAGGCCGACCGCGATGCTCTCATAGTTGCCTTCGGCTACTCGCTCGACCAGCGCATCGATATCGGACTGTTCAGGCGTGATCAGCACATCACCGTGTACATCCAGGCGCTCGCGCAAGGTGTAGCGGTGTTCGCGCTCAATCAGCGGCGGCGGCAATGTGATGTTGATGTCGTATTGTTCGAAGCGGTTTTCGGTGCGCATTTCCAGCGTGTCACGAAAACCTTCGGTCGTAATGAATGCAGTCTTGGCCCCGCGCCGCTCGATCAGTGCGTTGGTGGCCAGGGTGGTGCCATGGATCAGTTGATCAATGTCGGACAGCTTCAGCCCGGCGGCATCGATGACACTTTTCACACCGGTGAGAATGGCGCGCTCTGGCAGCTCATAGTCGGTAAGAATTTTGGTTGAGTGCAATACCCCGCCTACATCCAGCGCGATATCGGTAAAGGTCCCACCTATGTCCACGCCGACCCGGCATGAAGTAGCAGTCATCGTCGTATCCCCTGAAATTCCAGATTTCATGACAAGAGGCAATCAAGCCCGCTTAGAATGTAAGTTATATGTTGTCTTACAGGCAGTCAAGCATTGTCACACTGTGTTCGGCTGTTCCAGACACTCGTAAACGTGTCGACCGGGATCGATGAAATCCCGGCCCTGATCATCAACCCTTGGTTTTGACCATCCGCGCCCCGCCCACTGCCTGAGCAGTCGGGAAAACCTCCAGGCGAGACACGTCCACGTGCTGTGGCAGGCTCAACGCAGCCAACAGCAACGTGGCGATATCTTCCGGCATGATCGACTCATACCCCTCGTACAGTTCGGCGCCAGCGGCCTGCATGCCCATGGCGGTTTTGTACAGCTGCGTCTGGACCCGCCCGGGGGCAATTTCCGTCACGCGCACCCCGCTGCCAAGCAAGTCGCAGCGCAATGCATCGCAGAACAGACTGATGCCAGCCTTGGATGCGCCATAGACTGCAGCGCCTGGATGCGGCGCGCGACCCGCACTGGAACCAATGAAGAAGAGATGACCATGGCCACGCTCGATCATTCCGGGCAACGCCTTGCGTGTCAGGTGCAAGGGCGCCTTCAGATTGATGTCGAACATGTTGTCGATTTCCTCCGGATCCATCTCCTGGAACGAGGATCGGGTGGACAAGACTCCGGCATTGTTGACCAGTACATCCACCGGGTAGCGAGCCAGGATTTCGGTGAACGCATCGACTTGCCGCACGTCGGCCTCGACCACCGTCACGCCCGGCTCAGAACGTAACTCGGCCAACGCCTCAGGACTACGGCCGACCGCAATCACCCGCAAACCGGCATCGCGCAATGCCAGGACCACAGCCTTGCCGATACCGCTAGTGGCGCCCGTGACCAAAGCCCGACGGTAGATCGTCGGCACCGATGTTGAATCAGGCATAGATGTAGCCCCCGCTGACGATCACGTTCTCACCGGTGGCATAGGTGTTGCGACTGCTGCCCATCATGACGATCCACTCGGCAATTTCGGCAGGTTCAGCCGCGCGCCCCAGCGGGTTGGCCGCAGCCAGCTCACCGAGGAAGCCCAACTGCTTGGCGCGCTCGGTGGCAAAACCGGCGGGCGCCACCGAATTGACCAGAATCTGGTCCTTGGCGCAGGCCTGGGC
>NZ_JBNNVP010000085.1:0-6275 GCF_050280605.1 Pseudomonas sp. NPDC089918
GATTCCAGGGCATGGTCAGGCACCTCCTGACCGTATTTCATACCTGTAAACGATGTCTCCGGTTTAAAACGTAAAGGATGTCTCCGGTTTCTACCACAGGAACACCCTCCCCTTTTAATGCGGCGCGCCCCTGTTTTTGGTGCCAGTCTTTGACGTAGTACACGACCGAGTCCGATGAATAAGTATTCGTATCGTCCTCTGGCGGATAAAACAGCAGGTCGGCCCCTTTGGGATCACCGACGATGCGGTCGAAATGATTGATCAGTCGGTCGTGATCCTGTTTCGGCAGATCGACGGCCCAGATTCTGTTCACCAAGGCCTGGAATTCCGATTCGGTGTAATCCTTGAGTGTTGTTTTAAGTTCCATCTTTATTGCTTCCTTGTTTCGGGCACACAACGGCTGCCAGATAACAGCATCTGCTCATGTGTGATGAGCAGATGCCTTTGAATTGTATGCGTGCAGTTACTCTGGCTTGAAGCCGGGTTTGTTATTGAGTGCGCGCCATTCTTTGACTTCTTTCAGGATGCGTTCGGGGCTATCTTCCTGACCGCCCTTAGGATGGAGGATGACATCCGAACCATCTGGATGCTCAGTCACTGCCTCGAAGTGCAATACACCTTTGATTATGTATGCGTCGAAATCATCATCAGATAAATCTCGCCCCCCTTCAAAAAGGCCTCGAAGAAACTCCAGAAATTCAGATTCTGTGTAGTCCTCAAAATGCTCTTTAAACTCCATCAGTCAATTCCTTTGCCATGTAGAAGAATATGTCGCTTAGGCGTCATGACTAACAAATTATCCATGTCGTAAACACCTCCTCCTTGTGCAACTTCAAAAATATGATGAATCTCAAATTTAACTCGCCCTCCATTCCTGTCGTTAGGCGAGGCGAAGGGTGCTTTGCCTTTTTGCATCAAGATCAAATCAATGGTTTTAAATTGACTGCTCAACTCCGCATCCGCCGCAACAGCCTTCCAAAACGCTCGCCTGAAGCCATGAAAATTCCTGAACTCCTGCCACCGCAATTGATCCGCAATGTGCGAAGGAATCGGAGCCCCCTTTCCCCTCGCGTCATCCCCAAGCCAAACCTCCGAGGCATCGGATCCCCAACCTATTGCAGTCCCCGGATCATCACGCCGATCCAGAAACAGGACATCCGACGAAGGCAACTCCATATCCGCCGGATACCCAGGAATACTGTCACCGACCTGCCCTTCGTCAACAGCCGGAAACGTCTCGTTTTGCGGTAGGACCGGGATGATCGGTGTGCCGGGATAAACTGCTGGAATCGACGGTGTAACCGGAGAGGTTGTAGGACCGAGGTGTTCGATACCCGGCGGCACCAGGGGTGTCCAGGTTCCGACACCAACCGGACGAATCGGCCAGGGCAGGACCGCAGGAGTGATCCCCAGCCGTCCCTGGATGCTTTGCGGCGTGGTGATGCTGATTTTGTCGAGGTTGAAAGGATTGGCGCCGAGCTCTGCCCGCTCCTGATAGCGCAGTTCGAACTCGCGTCGCTCACCGACCCAGGTACTTTTCGGCGCGTACGGTGCGAAGCCTTGTTCGATGCGCTTTTTGTTCACCTCATCGAACTGAGCGATAAGCGCCGGATGCTCGCCGAGCGTTCGCCACAGCGCTTCGTCGAAGACGGCAAGCGAATTGAATTCACGACCACGAAACTGGTCGCCTATCTGCACGGGAATGGCAGCACCTTGTGCCTGGCTCGAGGCTTTCCACCAGTCATTCGCCGCCGGTTTACCGACCCCTGTGACGACGCCTGAGCCTATGGGTGGCAGATTGAAGGTGAAGTAAATCGGCGGCTGATCAGGCACGCACACAATGCAATCGCTGATACGCAGATCGACGCCCGCCGCAATGGCCTCGACCTGGGGTGTCAACACGCTCAACCCGGGCTGACTGGCAGTGGCAACCTGAGTGGTGTCCGGGGTGAATTGCAGGTGCCTGGCTGGCGATCCGGGAATCTCGGCGCTATAGAGGCCGGTCAGCGGGTCAAGCACCGCATTGATGACCGGCACCTCAGCACCAATGGCATCGCCCGTAGCGACAGCGATGATCGCGGTGCCTTCCGGCACGGTTTCAGGTTTGAGTCGGTATGCGACCTCCACTGAACCGCCCGCATCGGCGATCGATTGCAACGCTTGGCGGTCAGTAAGACCCAACGTTGGCGCGGGCACCCCGACAGCCTGAAACAAACGCCGACGTTGCTCAGCGCTCAACTCACCATCACCAAGGGTTGGCGAGTACACCATCGCGGTGACGAACACCGGTCCCGTTTTTGCGGCAATCCGCCCGAAATCGATGAGGGTATTGACGGCAGACTGGACAGCCATTTCAAGCACTGCAGCGCCTTGCCGCGCAACGAATATGCCATCGCGCGTCAAAGTCATCCCGCCAGCGGTCAGCGAAGACACCGGGACTGTCAGCGTGTTGACCTGCCTGACCCGCTCAACCCGTGCATCTTCATCGGCCTGCTGCTTGAAGCGAACTCGAGCTTCACGCTGCCTGGCGTACTGGCGTTGGGCCTCCCAGACCGCTTCCCTTTCGCGCCAGACAATCGTCTGCTCGGCATGACGCCTGGCCAGCGCGCTGGACTTGTCAGTGAGTGCGCTTATCTGTGTGGATAGCAGCCTCGCTTCGTGGGCCGCGTTGTAGGCGTTTTCCCAGATCTGGTGGCCGTGAACGAGCGCCTCGCCGAATTGCTCCAGTCGGGCCCGGTAATCGTTAACCGTGCGGGTGAGTGGATCGTGTCCATCGAATGATCGGGCAACCGCGTTCTTTGCGTTCAGTTCTGCGGTTTTTCGGGTGATCAGCCCATCAATTTCTTGTTTTTGTTTGGTGATGTTGTGAAGCTGCAAGCGCTCGCTCAAGTGGATATCGGGCGGTCGTCGCGCCGCCAGGACTTCCTGTTCCAGGGTCGGAGCGAGTTGTGCGGATCGGGCAGCAAAACGTTGGTCTACCTCGACCCTTACGGCGGCATGATGCTGCGCCAGCCCCTCGAGTTGTTGATGCCGGGCCTGCACGCGAGCCTGTTCCTGAGCTTGCGCTGCGGCTGCCTGTGCTTGAGCCGCCTCGGCTTGCGCTTTGGCCTCGGCCTGCGCACGCTCTTTTTCCCTCTTCTGACGATCAGCTTCTATGGCCCGCCTGCGGGCCTTTTGCCTTTTCTTGCTGGTTTTACCGAATCCGCCTGAAACCCCTCCGCCGCCACCAAAACCGCCGCCTGAGCCACCACTCGAAGCGGGTGGTCCGGACCTGATGACAACACTTCCTGACGTTCCATCGTAATGTGTTTGTTGTGCCATACAGTCTCTCCTTGTCTGTAGGCACAGCATGTCGATGCAACCGCAGTCAGGTGCGGTACATAGTTATCGGTGTGGATTTAAAACGAGGTGCTATTTGAGGGAATCAATCACCCTCACAGGTAACAAATCCACTTCTTTTGCGGTCTTTCGTTAAAGGTAGTGTCGATTCGGGCGACGGCCATTCGACTAGACAGTGAGTCACTCAAATCCAGCGGAGACAAAACCATGCGATTCATGATCATTGTGAAAGCCAGCCCGGATTCCGAGGCCGGTGTGATGCCCAGCGAAGAACTGATGACCGCGATGGGCAATTTCAACGAGGAACTGGCCAAGGCTGGCATCCTCATCGATTGCGACGGCCTGCAGCCCAGCAGTAGAGGTGCCCGCGTACGTTTTTCGGGTGACGAGCGTACGGTGATCGACGGCCCGTTCGCCGAAACCAGGGAGCTGATCGCTGGCTACTGGTTGTGGCAGGTGAAGTCGAAAGAGGAAGCGATCGAGTGGGTCAAGCGCTGCCCCAACCCGATGCCGGGCACAGAGGCCGAGATCGAGATTCGCCAGGTGTACGAGGCCGAAGACTTCGGGGCCGAGTTCACACCGCAGTTGCGCGAGCAGGAAGAACGAGTACGTGCGCAGGCGAAGAAGCACTGAAGCAAAACTTATGCACCTGACATACCTGATGCACTTCTGATGCACCTGACGCCGCTTGATGCGTCGTAGCGGGGTATCGGGATTGCGGGGGGAATTAGTGGTACCGGGAGACCGCTTTCGCGAGCAAGCCCGCTCCCACATTTGATCTCTGGTGTTCACAAAATCTGTGATCGAAACAGAATCAATGTGGGAGCGGGCTTGCTCGCGAAGAGGCCCTCAGCCCCGCCGCATTACTTGGACTTGGACTTGAGTTTCAGATACGACTGATGCATATCCGACGCCCAGCCATCGATCACGTTTTTCACGTCACCGGCCTTCATCACCTGATCTGAGCTTTCCAGCGGTTTGCCAATGCCCTTGCGCACCACTTGGGCCACGACTTTGTTGTTGCCACCATCGAGAAACACCGCTTCGGTGGCCAGATTGGTTTCCTGGTCGCGAATGCCGCTGGCGGTACTGACTGCCGCCGCTACCAGGGCGATCGGGATCACTTCATAAGGCTGGAGGCTTTCGGTCTTGCTGGTAACAGAGGTGATCGCCGCACGCACCACCAAAACGCCAGGGCCGGGACCGCTGGCCAATGGCAGGGATTTACCCACCTCGCGTTTGAGCGCCTGATCGTAGTAACTGGTGATGCCGTTCAGTGTGGTCTGAGGGATTTTCACCGTCGGCTGCGGTTTGGGATAGAGCTGAGTCGGTTCGATGTAGACACTGGTGAATTTGTTGATATCGAGCTTGGGGTCCATCCAGCGCATTACCACAGCGCCCGATGGCGACTTGGCTTCCTTGAGCTGACTGTAGTTCTTGAGAAAACCGGAATACTGGTCCGGCTCGACGACTTTGCTCGAGCAACCCACCACCCCGATCGAGGCGATGCACAGTGTGCTCATCAGTAACGCAAGCTTCATGCTGTAACTCCTGTCAGAAGGCCGGGCAACAATATTGAATACGGGAATTACAGGTATAGCCAATGCTCGGCACTTTGTTATCAAAAAGCACAATATTCACCTATTGCTGAAGTGATCGCGGCCATATTCAAAGGCCCCTTCGCGGGCAAGCCCTGGCCGATCACCACGAAGATCCGCTTTTCGCCGCCAATTCCCGCCGACTATTGGCGCGCATCGCCTTGATCAGCGACACCGTGCCCACCAGGATGATCACCGCCGCGAACAGGAAGTCGATGCTGTACAGCTGAAAGTCGTTCAACGGCCCCACCAGAAACACCCGGATCGCACCAATACTCACCAGCGTCGCGAGAAAATCGATACCCGGCTCATCGCGATAAAACACGTGCAGCAGCGGCAGGCACATCACCAGCAACAACAGCAGCACAATCACCTTGAACGAGCCTTTGCGCTCGACACTGAACACGCATTCGTTGGCGCCGTAGGGCTTGTAATCCTCCTCGCGAATCAACGAGTTTTTCTCGTTGATGTACTCGACACGGTTGTACTTCCGGATCGGCGTAAAGGTGTTCGACATCTCCATGCCAGTGGTGATGTGCCTGAATTTCAAGTCAATGCGCTCATTGCCCTTGAGGATGTACAGCACCGGTTTGTAGCCGTAGCGATAGGTGTCGAACGGAAAGTCCGTCGACCGCCCCAAGACCCCGATGGGTCTGGACTCAAGTTCCGCGTAGGCACTTTTATCGGTCGAAGACAGGTTGCGGCTCAGGGGCTTGATCCTGACCTGCTCCATGAGAATCGGCGCAATGCCGTAGGACCACTGCAGGGGTTCCATGCGCAGCCGCAGTTCGTTGCGGCCCAGGTCATAGCGATCAAAGGTTCGCTCGGAGACGATCACCGCGCCCGAGAGCATGAACTCGCCATGAACGTTGTTGGTGATGTGCAGCGACAGTCGATCCCTGCCCGAGCCTGTGGCATCGCTGGCCGGTGGCGTGCCACACCAGGCGTAGCTGCTGAAGGTCTCCCCGAGCTGGCCGTTACGGTTCTCTTTGAACACATAAAAGTAACTGCCCCACAGGGCCGCCATCAGCAGCAACGCGAAAAGCCCTAAAATCTTCTTGCCCACGCTCAAACCAGACTCCTTTCTTTGCCTACTCCCTATGAGGCGCGGACTCTAGCAAAATGCCATCATTGGCCCAAGTAGAAAAACCAGACAAAAAAGATTCCTGTGGCGAGAGGGGCTTGCTCCAAGCCGGCAGTTAAAAACGCAGAACCTGTGGGAGCGTGGCTTGCCCGCGAAGAATGCACCGCGGTTTTTCAGGTATTACGCGTCATCGTTCTTCGCGCCGAAAAGGAAAAGTCGACGAAGGTGCAAACACTAACCGTCCAGGATATGGC
>NZ_JBNNVP010000086.1:0-5696 GCF_050280605.1 Pseudomonas sp. NPDC089918
CCCACGCTCTGCGTGGGAATGCCTCTAGGGACGCTCCGCGTCCAGTGACGCGGAGCGTCACGGGCTGCATTCCCACGCAGAGCGTGGGAACGATCAAGCGCAGAGCGTGGGAACGATCACCCGCGCCTGCAAACTCAAATGCGCCCGCTCCCCCGGTTCCAGGCACAGGCTGTCGGTGCCGCCGCTGGCCGCTTCCACACAAACAAACTCTAAAACCTCGTTCCAGCTCACGCCCAGCAACGGCCGCGAGCCGGGATGCCAGACCACCGTGTCTGCATGATCGCCGGTGTCGATGCACAATTGCCGCTGCCAGGCGTGGTCCTTGAGCTGCAATTCGCCGTCATGCTGGAACACTCGCTGACAACCGCCATCAACCCGCAACTCGCCTTCCTGCTGACAAACCTGGCGGCTCAACTGGTCGTAACCTTGCGCGCCATCGAGCCCAGACAGCGCTACCTCGCCCACATCACCAATACGCCAATAGGCATGCAACGCCTGGCTCAACTGGCACGGCATGTCGTCTTGATGCTCGGTGCTCAGGTGCAAATCCATGCGTTCGCCCAGATGCGCGTGCAAGTCCACTTGCCAGTCGCACAGCTGTAACTGCCAGTGCAGGTGCACGCCATCGTCATCAGCGCTGCTGTCGAGCAGTTTCCAGTCGAGCAAACGCGCCCACCCATGGGACGGCCAGGCGTTTTCGCTCGGATGACGGCCGTACCACGGCCAGCACACCGGCACACCGCCGCGAATCGCACCGACATGCGGCCACTTCGCCGCGCACCACAGCCAGGGTTTCTGCCCCTTTGGCTGGAAGTGCAGCAACTGCGCGCCCTGCCGACTGAACACCGCCTGACACAGCGGATGGTCGATCACCAGCACATCGCGCATCTGATAGCGCTCCCACGCAAACACCGGACGTTCGCGCAAGGATTTGAAGAAGCGTTGTAGCGGATGCTCAAGCATGTGCCACGGTCCTGAAAATCATTTTTCTACCTGATCATTCCCACGCTCTGCGTGGGAATGCATCCCGTGACGCTCTGCGTCACATACGATGGACGCAGAGCGTCCAGAGCGGCGTTACCACGCAGAGCGTGGGAACGATCTGTCCAAGGGGTGCGCTGCCCCCAAAAAAAAGCGGACAGCCATGGCCGTCCGCAAATATGCGCACATAGAGAGGAGCTTATCGCAACAGCGTTAGAACACCGACTGAATTTTCAGACCAGCCACCAGAGCGTTGTCGACTTCATCCACACCGCCCGGGTGAGTGATGTATTGCAGGTTAGGACGGACGGTCAGCCAGTTGGTAACGTGGAAGCCGTAGTTGATCTCGTAGTTGTACTCGGTGGAACGCAACGGCGAGAACAGCGGGTCTTCGTAGTCGGTGACACCATTGGCAGCGTTGACCAACTCGGCGTTTTTCTTCACGTCATCGTTGACATGGATACGGGCGAAACCGATTCCGACGTCGTCTTTAGGACGCGCATCGAACGGCCCCTTGTACACAAACATCAGCGACTGGTAGTTGTCGACGAAGTTGGTGTCCTTGTCGTGGAAGGTGGCGTTGGCGGCGATGTTCAGACCGCGTGAAGCATCACCGTTATGCGTGGTGAGTTGTTGCTGCGCCACGAACCAGTAGCCGTGCTTGCTATCGTGACTGCGATAGGCATTACCGCTGGTTGCCGCATCGTCGCCGTTGTCGTCTTTACGCACGTCATCGGCGTTGGCAGTGCTCTTGTAGTAACCGACACGGTATTCGCCCGGCAGGTTGTTGACCTTCGGCGACCAGACCAATTCAACCGGCAAGACGGTGCCCTCGGTACCACTGCCGCTGAGCTTGAAGCCGTTACCGTGCTCAAGTTGCGACGGGTTCTGGTTGTACGCGCCGATCTGCGCATAGAACTCGGGCGTGATGTTGTACTTCACGCGAACCGCTGCCTGCATGACCGGCCAGTTGTACCAGATGTTGGTTGCCCAGTTACCCGCTTGTGAACCGCAGAATGCCAGGTTCTGGAACTCGCAAGGGAAGGTGTTGAAGTCTTCGCCTTCGCCGAAGTAACCGGCCTTGACGTCCAGTTTACCGTCGAGAAACTGGTGCTTGATCCACAACTGGGTCAGACGGACCATGTGGCCACGGCCGTAGACTTCCTGGGAGGAACTCAAGGTGCCGGCACGCGGGTCGCCGACACGGTCATTGGAGATGTTCTGGCCGTTACGGTTGGTGAGCTGGATCTTCGCCTGGGTGTTATCCCAGCCCCACAGTTTTTCCAGGTCCAGCGCCACGCCCAAGCCAAACTGGTCGGCGTAACGCGCCGTCTTGTCGTCGTTGTAGCCGCCATGCAGGTTGGCGCCCACTTCACCAACGTAGTCGGCCTTGATGTCGATACCTTGCTCGATCAGCCTGGTCCGCTCGCCGCCCCAATCCCCGGTCATCCACTGCGAGTCGGCACTGAACGCGTCAGCCGCGTGCGCGCTACCGGCCATAGTCATCATCGCAAGAGCTGACAATTGGCAGATAAGCTGAGCGTTGTTCTTCTTCTTCATCCCTACATCCTCGTCTTTATTGTTATTAACTGTTTTTATCTAACGCGGTTTACATCGATTGCGACGCACGACAGTCCGGGCGCCACAGATCCCCCCTGTGGGAGCGAGCCTGTGGCGAGGGGGCTTGCCCCCGTTGGGGCGCGAAGCACCCCTGAAACCAGTCACCGCGATCCAGGATTAGAAAGCAGTGACCGGTTTACGACTGCTTCGCAGTCGAACGGGGGCAAGCCCCCTCGCCACAAAAGCCCATTCCCACATTTGATTCTTCAGCGGCCTTTGAACTGCGCCACGTTGGCGCTGTGAGCTTCGGTTTTCGGCAGGCCGGCCACCCCCAGGCGTTCACCGGTCTTGGCATCGAACAACAGCACTTTCGATGGATCGAATTGCAGGGTCAGGGTCTCGCCCACGGCCGGCGCGACGTCCGGTGCCAGGCGGCAGCAGACTTTGGTGTCGTTGAGGTTGACGAACACCAGGGTGTCGGGACCGGTCGGCTCGGTGACCTGCACTTCGGCACGAATGGTCGGCAAACCATTCGGCTCGCTACCCGCCAGCACGATCTGCTCCGGGCGCATGCCGAGGATCACTTCGCGGTCTTCGAGCCCGGCGTCCTGCATGCCCAGCGGCAATTCGCAGCGCGCCTGACCGCTGTCGAGCAGTGCCACCAGACGACCTTCCTTACGCTGCAAACGCAGCGGGATGAAGTTCATCGGCGGCGAACCGATGAAGCTCGCCACGAACAGGTTGGCCGGGTTGTTGTAGATGTCTTTTGGCGTGCCGAACTGCTGAATGATCCCGTCCTTCATCACCGCCACTTTGTCGCCCAGGGTCATGGCTTCGATCTGGTCGTGAGTCACGTAGACCGTGGTGGTTTTCAGACGCTGGTGCATCAGTTTCATTTCGGTGCGCATCTCGACCCGCAGCTTGGCGTCGAGGTTGGACAGCGGTTCGTCGAACAGGTAAATCTTCGGCCGCCGCGCTAGCGCCCGGCCCATGGCCACGCGCTGTTGTTGACCACCGGAAAGCTGGCCCGGCTTGCGGCTGAGCAGGTGTTCGATCTGCAGCAGCTTGGCCACGCGAGCGACTTCTTCGTCGATTTCGGCGGTGGGCATTTTGCGAATCTTCAGGCCGAACGCGATGTTGTCGCGCACGCTCATGGTCGGGTACAGCGCGTAGGACTGGAACACCATGGCAATGTCGCGATCTTTCGGGCTCATGCCGCTGATGTCGGCGTCGTCCACCAGAATCGCGCCGCCGCTGATGTTTTCAAGTCCTGCGATGCAGTTCATCAGCGTGGACTTACCACAGCCCGATGGACCGACCAGGATCAGGAACTCACCGTCATTGATCTTCAGTTCGATGTTTTTCAGGGTGTCCGGCAAACCGGCACCGTAGGTCTTGTTGACGTTGCGTAATTCGAGAGTTGCCATGTTCTACCCCTTGACCGCGCCGGACGTCAGCCCACGCAGGAAATACTTGCCAGCGAATATGTAGACCAGCAGTGTCGGCAGCCCGGCGATCATCGCGGCGGCCATATCAACGTTGTATTCCTTGGCCCCGGTGCTGGTGTTGACCAGGTTGTTCAGGGCCACGGTAATCGGCTGGGCATCGCCACTGGCGAAGACCACGCCGAACAGGAAGTCATTCCAGATTTGCGTGAACTGCCAGATCAGGCAGACCATCACGATCGGGATCGACATCGGCAGCAGGATCTTCCAGAAAATCGTGAAGAAGCCCGCGCCATCCAGCCGCGCCGCCTTGACCAGCGCATCCGGAATGCTCACGTAGTAGTTACGGAAGAACAGCGTGGTGAACGCCAGGCCGTAGACCACATGCACCAGCACCAGGCCCGTGGTGGTGTTGGCCAGGCCGATCTTGCCGAGGGTGAACGAGGCTGGCAGCAGCACGGTCTGGAACGGCAGGAAGCAGCCGAACAACAACAGGCCGAAGAACAGTTGCGAACCACGGAAGCGCCACATCGACAGCACGTAGCCGTTCATGGCACCGATGAACGTAGAGATCAGTACCGCCGGCACGGTGATTTTCACCGAGTTCCAGAAGTAGCTGCCGACACTGTCCCAGGCCTTGATCCAGCCGATGCCATCAATCACTTGCGGCCAGCTCAACAGGTTGCCGGTGCGGATGTCTTCCGGGGATTTGAAACTGGTCAGCAGCATCACCACCAGCGGGACCAGATAGATCGCCGCGGCCAGCAGCAAGGTTGCGTAGATTGCGATGCGGCTGAAGCTGATCGCCGGTTTTCCGAGTTGATTACTCATGGCGTTTGCCTCGCAATTCGGAGTACAGGTACGGCACCAGAATCGCCAGGATCGCGCCGAGCATCATCATGGCGCTCGCCGAACCAATGCCCATCTGGCCACGGCTGAAAGTGAAGGAGTACATGAACATCGCCGGCAGGTCGGACGAGTAGCCCGGGCCACCCGCGGTCATCGCCGCCACCAGGTCGAAGCTCTTGATCGCGATGTGCGCCAGGATCATGAAAGCGCTGAAGAACACCGGGCGCAGGCTCGGCAATACGATCTTCAGGTAGATGGTCGGCAGGCTCGCACCGTCGACTTGCGCCGCGCGGATGATCGATTGATCGACGCCACGCAGGCCGGCCAGGAACATCGCCATCACAAACCCGGAGGCTTGCCACACGGCGGCAATCACCAGGCAATACACCACGCGATCCTGATCCACCAGCCAGTCGAGACGGAAGCCTTCCCAGCCCCAGTCACGCAGCATTTTGTCCAGACCCAGGCCTGGGTTGAGCAGCCATTTCCACGCGGTACCGGTGACGATCATCGAGAGCGCCATCGGGTACAGGTAAACGGTGCGGATGAAGCCTTCCTTGCGAATGCGCTGATCCAGCAGCACGGCGAGGAACACGCCCAGCACCAGGCTGATACCGATGAACATGCCGCCGAACACCGCGAGGTTCTTGCTCGCGACCCACCAGCGATCGTTGTCCATCAGGCGGATGTATTGCTGCAGGCCGACCCACTTGTAGCTCGGCATGAAACTGGAGTTGGTGAAGGACAGAACGAATGTCCAGATGATGTAACCGTAAAAACCAACCAGGACGATCAGCATGCTTGGCGCCAAAACCAGTTTGGGGAGCCAGCGCTGCAATGCGTCGAACGGTGAGGCTTTGC
>NZ_JBNNVP010000087.1:0-5586 GCF_050280605.1 Pseudomonas sp. NPDC089918
GGCGGCCATTAGCATCGGGAAATTCCACGGAATAATGGCCCCGGCGACCCCCATCGGCTCCTTGCGCTTGAACGCTTCGGTAACGCGTTCTTTGGTAGCACCGCCGCCCACGTCGAGGAAGTTGGCTGGTTTGCCGCCATGCAGGTTGACGATGTCCATGGTACCCATGGCCAGGCCAGCACCGTTGACCATGCAACCGATGTTGCCTTCCAGTGCTACGTAGTTCAGTTCGAACTTGGCAGCGTGCGCTTCGCGCGGATCGTCTTGCGACGGATCGTGGAAAGTCTTCAGCTTAGGCTGACGGTACATGGCGTTGGCGTCGATGTTGATCTTGGCGTCGAGGCAATGCAGATCGCCGTCAGCCTTGATCACCAGCGGGTTCACTTCCAGCAGAGCCAGGTCGTGATCCTTGAACAGCTTGGCCAGACCTACGAAGATCTTGGCGAACTGAGCAACTTGCTTGCCTTCCAGACCCAGCTGGAATGCCAGCTCGCGACCCTGGAATGGCTGAGCGCCAACCAGTGGATCGATAGTGGCCTTGAGGATTTTCTCAGGGGTGTCGTGAGCGATTTTCTCGATGTCCACGCCACCTTCGGTGGAAGCCATGAACACGATGCGACGGCTCGAACGGTCAACGACAGCGCCCAGGTACAGCTCTTTAGCGATATCAGTGCACGATTCAACCAGGATCTTGGTGACTGGCTGGCCATTGGCATCAGTCTGGTAAGTCACCAGACGCTTGCCCAACCACTGTTGAGCGAATGCTTTGGCGTCTTCTTTGCTGCGAACCAGCTTTACGCCGCCCGCTTTACCGCGACCACCAGCGTGGACCTGGGCTTTGACAACCCACTCGGTGCCGCCGATTTTGTCGCAAGCTTCTGCTGCTGCTTCCGGGGTGTCTACTGCGTAGCCGGTGGAAACTGGCAGGCCGTATTCAGCGAACAGCTGCTTACCCTGATACTCGTGAAGATTCATGCTTATTACCGTCTTCGTTAGGTACTGCGCATTCGGTGCTGCACCGTTGTGGTGCCGCACCACCTGTGACTGCTGCTTGCGTAGCTTTCCAGTTACCCCGGTGCAGCTACGCAAGACTGCGTCCAGCGGACATTCCGCGGTGAGTCTTGCATGCAAGGCTCACGACGGGCCGTACCGCCGTGGTTTCTTATTGTCTTAACGCTTCTTGCGGTTGGCGATGTGGATGGCGCCGCCATTCACAGCCAAAGCTGCTTCGTGCAAGGCTTCAGACAGGGTCGGATGGGAGAAAACCATCATGCCCAGGTCTTCAGCGCTGGTGCCGAATTCCATACCGATCGCGCCCTGCTGAACCAGTTCTGCAGCGCTCGGGCCAATCACGTGGACGCCCAATACGCGGTCAGTCTTGGCATCGGCAATGACTTTCACGAAACCGCCGGTGTCGTTGGCTGCCATGGCACGGCCACTGGCTGCGAACGGGAAGGTGCCAACGTTAACTTCAACGCCTTCAGCCTTCAAGGTCTGCTCGGTTTTGCCGACCCATGCGATTTCCGGGTGAGTATAAATAACTGACGGGATCAAGTCATAGTTCATCTGGGCTTTGTGGCCCTTGATGCGCTCGACGACCATGATGCCCTCTTCCGAAGCCTTGTGTGCCAGCATCATGCCGCGAACCACGTCACCGATGGCATAAACGCCCGGTACGGTGGTGGCGCAGTGATCGTCAACGTGCACGAAACCGCGCTCGTCCAGGGTCACACCGCAATCGGCAGCCAGCAGATCAGTGGTCACCGGACGGCGACCAACGGCTACGATCAGCTTGTCGAAAGTGATGTTCTGTTCGCCGTTGGCATCGGTGTAGTTCACAACGACTTCGTTGCCGTTCACTTTGGAACCGGTAACGCGAGCACCCAGCTTGATGTCCAGACCTTGTTTGGTCAGGGTTTTCAGCGCTTCCTTGGAAACGGCAGCGTCAGCGGCCATCAGGAAGGTGTCCAGTGCTTCAAGAACAGTCACTTCTGCGCCCAGACGGGACCAGACCGAACCCAGTTCCAGACCGATCACGCCAGCGCCAATCACGCCCAGACGTTTTGGAACCGATTGGAATTCCAGCGCGCCAGTCGAATCGACGATCACATTCTGGTCGACCGGAGCCGGTGGAATGTCGATCGGACGCGAACCTGGAGCCAGGATCACGTTCTCGGCCTCAATGATTTCTACCGAACCGTCAGGCTTGGTGACTTCGACTTTCTTGCCGGCCAGCAGTTTGCCGTGGCCCTGGATCGAGGTCACACCGTTGGCCTTGAACAGGGTGGCAACACCCGAGGTCAGGCCTTTGACGATGTTGGCTTTACGGCCGACCATTGCTGGCACGTCCATGGTCACGCCAGCGTGGTTGATACCGTGGATCGCGAAGCCGTCTTGGGCTTCGTGGAACTTCCAGGAGCTGTCCAGCAGCGCCTTGGATGGAATGCAGCCGACGTTCAGGCAAGTACCGCCGAGGGCCAGTTTGCCTTCCTTGTCGGTGTATTTCTCGATGCAGGCAGTGGAGAGGCCCAGTTGCGCTGCTTTAATGGCAGCCACGTAGCCGCCAGGGCCCGCGCCAATCACTACCACGTCGAATTTCTGAGTCATGTGTCATTCCTTCTCGAATCAAACCGGACGGCCCCTTTTGAGGACCGTCGTGGGACGAAGCTGGTCATTACAGAAGGGCCGTCCATCACTGAGCGGCCCGTGCAACGAAATCAGATATCCAGCAGCAAACGAGCCGGGTCTTCCAGCAGGTTCTTGATGGTAACCAGGAAGGTCACAGCTTCTTTGCCGTCGATCAAACGGTGATCGTAGGACAGAGCGAGGTACATCATCGGACGGATAACGACTTGACCGTTGATCGCCATAGGACGCTGCAGAATGTTGTGCATGCCCAGGATGGCCGCTTGTGGCGGGTTGACGATCGGAGTCGACATCATCGAACCGAAAGTACCACCGTTGGTGATGGTGAACGTACCACCGGTCATTTCGTCCATCGACAGCTTGCCGTCACGAGCCTTCTTGCCGAAGGTGGCGATGCCGCCTTCGATTTCAGCCAGGCTCATCAGTTCGGCGTTACGCAGAACCGGTACAACCAGGCCGCGGTCGCTGGAAACAGCAACACCGACGTCAGCGTAGCCGTGGTAAACGATGTCGGCACCGTCGATCGACGCGTTAACAGCCGGGAAGCGTTTCAGTGCTTCGGTGGCCGCTTTCACGAAGAACGACATGAAGCCCAAACGCACGCCGTTATGGCTCTTCTCAAAGAGATCCTTGTACTTCGAACGCAACGCCATGACTTCGGTCATGTCGACTTCGTTGAAAGTGGTCAGCATCGCCATGTTCGATTGAGCTTCAACCAGACGCTTGGCGACGGTGGCCCGCACGCGGGTCATCGGTACGCGCTTCTCGATGCGATCGCCGGCAGCGAACACTGGAGCAGCAGCGGCAGGCGCAGCAGCCTTGGCAGGCGCGGCAGCCGAAGCGGCTTTCTTGGCAGCTACAGCGGCAACAACGTCTTCCTTGGTCACACGACCGCCTTTGCCAGTGCCGGCAACGGAAGCGATGTTAATGCCGTTTTCTTCAGCCAGCTTGCGAGCAGCCGGTGCAGCAACAGGATCGTCTTCGCCCACTTCGGCAGGAGCAGCGGCAGCAGCAGGTGCAGCAGCGGCGGCTGGAGCAGCGGCGGCAGCACTGCCCTCACCGATGGAGCCCAGAACTTCGTCGGACAGAACGGTGTCGCCTTCGTTCTTGACGATAGCGCCCAGCACGCCATCAGCGGTGGCCAACACTTCCAGTACGACTTTGTCGGTTTCGATGTCGACGATCAGTTCGTCACGCTTGACGGCGTCGCCCGGTTTTTTGTGCCAGGTGGCAACGGTGCCATCGGCAACCGATTCCGGGAAAGTGGGGGCTTTGATTTCGATAGCCATTATCTGTGGGTCCTTAAATTCGGTTTCAGGTGCGCGAAGGCGTTAAACAGTAAAGGCGTCTTGCAGCAGTTGTTCCTGCTGCTCAGCGTGCATCGATGCATAACCACAAGCAGGTGCAGCAGAAGCATCACGGCCCGCGTACTCAAGTACGAGAGACTTGTCGTGATTGCCAACGATGCGGCGCATGTGGTGTTGGCTGCAGTACCAGGCACCCTGGTTCATCGGCTCTTCCTGACACCAAACGATATGTTTGAGGTTGGTGTACGGAGCCAGGACTTCGTTCAAGTCGTCCTCAGGGAATGGGTACAGCTGCTCGATACGCACGATGGCGATGTCATCACGACCTTCGGCACGGCGTTTTTCCAGCAGGTCGTAGTAGACCTTGCCGCTACACAGAACAACGCGCTCGACCTTTTTCGGGTCCAGGGCATCGATTTCCGGGATAACGGTCTGGAACGAACCTTCGGCCAGATCTTCCAGGGTCGAGATGGCCAGTTTGTGACGCAGCAGCGACTTCGGAGTCAGGACGATCAACGGCTTGCGCAGCGGGCGAATCACCTGACGACGCAGCAAGTGGTAGATCTGAGCCGGCGTAGTCGGTACGGCTACCTGAATGTTGTGCTCGGCGCACAGCTGCAGGTAACGCTCCAGACGAGCCGAAGAGTGCTCCGGACCCTGACCTTCATAACCGTGCGGCAGCAGCATCGTCAGACCGCAGAGACGACCCCACTTGTGCTCGCCACTGGTGATGAACTGGTCGATAACCACTTGGGCACCGTTGGCGAAGTCGCCGAACTGGGCTTCCCAGATCACCAGCGCCTCAGGCGTGGTGGTCGAGTAACCGTATTCGAACGCCAGCACGGCTTCTTCGGACAGGAACGAATCGTACAGGTCGAAACGTGGCTGGCCCTTGTACAGGTTTTGCAGCGGGACGTAGGTACCCGCGTCTTTCTGGTTGTGCAAGACAGCGTGACGGTGCGAGAACGTACCGCGACCGATGTCCTGACCCGTCATGCGAATCGGGTGACCTTCGAACGCCAGGGTCGCGTACGCCATGGTTTCGGCGTAACCCCAGTTGATCGGCAGGCCGCCGGCTTGCATTTTCTGACGGTCTTCGTAGATTTTCGAGACCTGGCGCTGAACCACGAAGCCTTCCGGAATTTCCAGCAGCTTGGCGGACAGTTCCTGCAAGGTTTTCAGATCGAAGCGAGTGTCGTGACGCGCGGTCCAGGCGTGGCCCAGATACGGACGCCAGTCCACGAACAACTCTTTGTTCGGCTCTTTGACCAGGCTTTTTACCACATGCAGGCCGTTGTCCAGCGCATTGCGGTATTCGTCGACTTTCGCCTGAACACGCTCTGCGTCCAGCACACCGCCCTGGGTCAGACGATCGGCATACAGCTCACGGGTGGTGCGCTGTTTGGTGATCTGCTGATACATGATTGGCTGGGTGCCGCTTGGCTCGTCGGCCTCGTTGTGACCGCGACGACGGTAGCAGACCAGGTCGATCACCACGTCACGCTTGAACTGCATGCGGTAGTCGATGGCCAGCTGGGCTGCAAACCAAGTACAACCTGACGTATTTGTTTATCAGCCATGACCTGGCTGTCGTCAAAGCGCTGAGCCACCAGCTGATGGTGGTCAAGCATGG
>NZ_JBNNVP010000088.1:0-5116 GCF_050280605.1 Pseudomonas sp. NPDC089918
GCAAATTGCTTGGGTGTTATATGGTCAAGCCTCACGGGCAATTAGTATTGGTTAGCTCAACGCCTCACAGCGCTTACACACCCAACCTATCAACGTCGTAGTCTTCGACGGCCCTTCAGGGGACTCAAGGTCCCAGTGAGATCTCATCTTGAGGCTAGTTTCCCGCTTAGATGCTTTCAGCGGTTATCTATTCCGAACATAGCTACCCGGCAATGCCACTGGCGTGACAACCGGAACACCAGAGGTTCGTCCACTCCGGTCCTCTCGTACTAGGAGCAGCCCCTCTCAAATCTCAAACGTCCACGGCAGATAGGGACCGAACTGTCTCACGACGTTCTAAACCCAGCTCGCGTACCACTTTAAATGGCGAACAGCCATACCCTTGGGACCGGCTTCAGCCCCAGGATGTGATGAGCCGACATCGAGGTGCCAAACACCGCCGTCGATATGAACTCTTGGGCGGTATCAGCCTGTTATCCCCGGAGTACCTTTTATCCGTTGAGCGATGGCCCTTCCATACAGAACCACCGGATCACTAAGACCTACTTTCGTACCTGCTCGACGTGTCTGTCTCGCAGTCAAGCGCGCTTTTGCCTTTATACTCTACGACCGATTTCCGACCGGTCTGAGCGCACCTTCGTACTCCTCCGTTACTCTTTAGGAGGAGACCGCCCCAGTCAAACTACCCACCATACACTGTCCTCGATCCGGATAACGGACCTGAGTTAGAACCTCAAAGTTGCCAGGGTGGTATTTCAAGGTTGGCTCCACGCGAACTGGCGTCCACGCTTCAAAGCCTCCCACCTATCCTACACAAGCAAATTCAAAGTCCAGTGCAAAGCTATAGTAAAGGTTCACGGGGTCTTTCCGTCTAGCCGCGGATACACTGCATCTTCACAGCGATTTCAATTTCACTGAGTCTCGGGTGGAGACAGCGCCGCCATCGTTACGCCATTCGTGCAGGTCGGAACTTACCCGACAAGGAATTTCGCTACCTTAGGACCGTTATAGTTACGGCCGCCGTTTACCGGGGCTTCGATCAAGAGCTTCGCGTTAGCTAACCCCATCAATTAACCTTCCGGCACCGGGCAGGCGTCACACCCTATACGTCCACTTTCGTGTTTGCAGAGTGCTGTGTTTTTAATAAACAGTCGCAGCGGCCTGGTATCTTCGACCGGCGTGGGCTTACGCAGTAAATGCTTCACCCTCACCGGCGCACCTTCTCCCGAAGTTACGGTGCCATTTTGCCTAGTTCCTTCACCCGAGTTCTCTCAAGCGCCTTGGTATTCTCTACCCAACCACCTGTGTCGGTTTGGGGTACGGTTCCTGGTTACCTGAAGCTTAGAAGCTTTTCTTGGAAGCATGGCATCAACCACTTCGTGTTCTAAAAGAACACTCGTCATCAGCTCTCGGCCTTAGAATCCCGGATTTACCTAAGATTCCAGCCTACCACCTTAAACTTGGACAACCAACGCCAAGCTGGCCTAGCCTTCTCCGTCCCTCCATCGCAATAACCAGAAGTACAGGAATATTAACCTGTTTTCCATCGACTACGCTTTTCAGCCTCGCCTTAGGGACCGACTAACCCTGCGTCGATTAACGTTGCGCAGGAAACCTTGGTCTTTCGGCGTGGGTGTTTTTCACACCCATTGTCGTTACTCATGTCAGCATTCGCACTTCTGATACCTCCAGCAAGCTTCTCAACTCACCTTCACAGGCTTACAGAACGCTCCTCTACCGCATCACCTAAGTGATACCCGTAGCTTCGGTGTATGGTTTGAGCCCCGTTACATCTTCCGCGCAGGCCGACTCGACTAGTGAGCTATTACGCTTTCTTTAAAGGGTGGCTGCTTCTAAGCCAACCTCCTAGCTGTCTAAGCCTTCCCACATCGTTTCCCACTTAACCATAACTTTGGGACCTTAGCTGACGGTCTGGGTTGTTTCCCTTTTCACGACGGACGTTAGCACCCGCCGTGTGTCTCCCATGCTCGGCACTTGTAGGTATTCGGAGTTTGCATCGGTTTGGTAAGTCGGGATGACCCCCTAGCCGAAACAGTGCTCTACCCCCTACAGTGATACATGAGGCGCTACCTAAATAGCTTTCGAGGAGAACCAGCTATCTCCGAGCTTGATTAGCCTTTCACTCCGATCCACAGGTCATCCGCTAACTTTTCAACGGTAGTCGGTTCGGTCCTCCAGTTAGTGTTACCCAACCTTCAACCTGCCCATGGATAGATCGCCCGGTTTCGGGTCTATTCCCAGCGACTAGACGCCCTATTAAGACTCGCTTTCGCTACGCCTCCCCTATTCGGTTAAGCTCGCCACTGAAAATAAGTCGCTGACCCATTATACAAAAGGTACGCAGTCACCCAACAAAGTGGGCTCCCACTGCTTGTACGCATACGGTTTCAGGATCTATTTCACTCCCCTCTCCGGGGTTCTTTTCGCCTTTCCCTCACGGTACTAGTTCACTATCGGTCAGTCAGTAGTATTTAGCCTTGGAGGATGGTCCCCCCATATTCAGACAAAGTTTCTCGTGCTCCGTCCTACTCGATTTCATGGCCAAGAGATTTTCGCGTACAGGGCTATCACCCACTATGGCCGCACTTTCCAGAGCGTTCCGCTAATCTCAAAGCCACTTAAGGGCTAGTCCCCGTTCGCTCGCCACTACTAAGGGAATCTCGGTTGATTTCTTTTCCTCAGGGTACTTAGATGTTTCAGTTCCCCTGGTTCGCTTCTTAAGCCTATGTATTCAGCTTAAGATACCTAACTTATGTTAGGTGGGTTCCCCCATTCAGACATCTCCGGATCAAAGTCTGTTTGCCGACTCCCCGAAGCTTTTCGCAGGCTACCACGTCTTTCATCGCCTCTGACTGCCAAGGCATCCACCGTATGCGCTTCTTCACTTGACCATATAACCCCAAGCAATCTGGTTATACTGTGAAGACGACATTCGCCGAAAATTCGCGATTAAACTCACAAATTTTACCTTAGCCTGATCCGTTACCAGTGAAAGTAACGTTCAGTCTATCTTTCTATCACATACCCAAATTTTTAAAGAACGATCTAGCCAAAGACTAGAAATCAACATTCACCATCACCAGGATGGAATGCTCATTTCTAAGCTTTCAACAAACAGAAGCAGTAGTGGTGGAGCCAAACGGGATCGAACCGTTGACCTCCTGCGTGCAAGGCAGGCGCTCTCCCAGCTGAGCTATGGCCCCGTATTTCTACAGGCGTTTCCCACACAAAATTGGTGGGTCTGGGCAGATTCGAACTGCCGACCTCACCCTTATCAGGGGTGCGCTCTAACCAACTGAGCTACAGACCCAATTTCGGGCTGCTTCTTATCGTCTTCTTCAATGAATCAAGCAATTCGTGTGGGAACTTATGGAGCAGCTGATGTCGTCGATTAAGGAGGTGATCCAGCCGCAGGTTCCCCTACGGCTACCTTGTTACGACTTCACCCCAGTCATGAATCACACCGTGGTAACCGTCCTCCCGAAGGTTAGACTAGCTACTTCTGGTGCAACCCACTCCCATGGTGTGACGGGCGGTGTGTACAAGGCCCGGGAACGTATTCACCGCGACATTCTGATTCGCGATTACTAGCGATTCCGACTTCACGCAGTCGAGTTGCAGACTGCGATCCGGACTACGATCGGTTTTCTGGGATTAGCTCCACCTCGCGGCTTGGCAACCCTCTGTACCGACCATTGTAGCACGTGTGTAGCCCAGGCCGTAAGGGCCATGATGACTTGACGTCATCCCCACCTTCCTCCGGTTTGTCACCGGCAGTCTCCTTAGAGTGCCCACCATAACGTGCTGGTAACTAAGGACAAGGGTTGCGCTCGTTACGGGACTTAACCCAACATCTCACGACACGAGCTGACGACAGCCATGCAGCACCTGTCTCAATGTTCCCGAAGGCACCAATCCATCTCTGGAAAGTTCATTGGATGTCAAGGCCTGGTAAGGTTCTTCGCGTTGCTTCGAATTAAACCACATGCTCCACCGCTTGTGCGGGCCCCCGTCAATTCATTTGAGTTTTAACCTTGCGGCCGTACTCCCCAGGCGGTCAACTTAATGCGTTAGCTGCGCCACTAAGAGCTCAAGGCTCCCAACGGCTAGTTGACATCGTTTACGGCGTGGACTACCAGGGTATCTAATCCTGTTTGCTCCCCACGCTTTCGCACCTCAGTGTCAGTATCAGTCCAGGTGGTCGCCTTCGCCACTGGTGTTCCTTCCTATATCTACGCATTTCACCGCTACACAGGAAATTCCACCACCCTCTACCATACTCTAGCTCGTCAGTTTTGAATGCAGTTCCCAGGTTGAGCCCGGGGATTTCACATCCAACTTAACGAACCACCTACGCGCGCTTTACGCCCAGTAATTCCGATTAACGCTTGCACCCTCTGTATTACCGCGGCTGCTGGCACAGAGTTAGCCGGTGCTTATTCTGTCGGTAACGTCAAAACAATTACGTATTAGGTAACTGCCCTTCCTCCCAACTTAAAGTGCTTTACAATCCGAAGACCTTCTTCACACACGCGGCATGGCTGGATCAGGCTTTCGCCCATTGTCCAATATTCCCCACTGCTGCCTCCCGTAGGAGTCTGGACCGTGTCTCAGTTCCAGTGTGACTGATCATCCTCTCAGACCAGTTACGGATCGTCGCCTTGGTGAGCCATTACCTCACCAACTAGCTAATCCGACCTAGGCTCATCTGATAGCGCAAGGCCCGAAGGTCCCCTGCTTTCTCCCGTAGGACGTATGCGGTATTAGCGTCCGTTTCCGAGCGTTATCCCCCACTACCAGGCAGATTCCTAGGCATTACTCACCCGTCCGCCGCTCGCCACCAGGTACAAGTACCCGTGCTGCCGCTCGACTTGCATGTGTTAGGCCTGCCGCCAGCGTTCAATCTGAGCCATGATCAAACTCTTCAGTTCAAACATCTTTGGGTTTTTAAGAAACCCTAAACTTGGCTCAGCAATCGTTGGTTACATCTTTGATTTCTCGCGGAGTAACTTGTGATGCTGATAATCTTGTTGACTATCAGTCTGACTCCACAAGCACCCACACGAATTGCTTGATTCAGTTGTTAAAGAGCGGT
>NZ_JBNNVP010000089.1:0-4431 GCF_050280605.1 Pseudomonas sp. NPDC089918
GCGTAACTCTTTGTTTACCAAGGAGTTTTCCGTTTCGACTGCGCCGGAAGTGGGGCGAATTATAGACTTCCAGAATCTGCCGTCAACCCCTGATTGCAGCTTTATTCGGATTTGAGCGTAATACGCGCAAATGCCTTCTTCCCGGCCTGGCAAACATGGGTCGCACCCAGTACGTATATAAAGGTGCGATCGACAACCTCACCATCTATACGCACACCACCAGAACCCAGAAGGTCGCGCGCCACTGCGGAGTTCTTCACCAACCCTGCTTTATTAAGGACCGCAGCGATCGGCATATCCTCGGCGGCAGTCAATTCGATCTCTGGCAGATCATCCGGCAGCTCACCGTCTTTCATACGGTTGCCCGCCGCACGATGAGCATTGGCCGCAGCCTCTTCACCATGGAAGCGCGCAACTATCTCTTCGGCCAGCTTGATCTTGATGTCACGCGGATTCGCACCCGCCTCGACGTCAGCCCGCAAAGTATTGATCTCTTCCATGGAGCGGAAGCTGAGCAATTCGAAGTAACGCCACATCAGCACATCCGGAATAGAGACCAGCTTGCCGTACATGACACCTGGCGCCTCCTGGATACCGACGTAGTTGCCCAGCGACTTGGACATCTTCTTCACGCCATCCAGACCTTCGAGCAACGGCATGGTCAGAATGCATTGAGCCTCCTGACCATAACTACGCTGCAGCTCGCGCCCCATCAGCAGGTTGAACTTCTGATCGGTACCACCCAGCTCGACATCCGCGCGCAACGCGACCGAGTCATAACCCTGAACCAGCGGATAGAGGAACTCATGGATGGCGATTGGCTGATTGGTCGTGTAGCGCTTGTCGAAATCGTCGCGCTCGAGCATGCGAGCCACGGTGTATTGCGAAGTCAGACGAATAAAGTCGGCCGGCCCCATCTGATCCATCCAGGTGGAGTTGAACGCCACTTCGGTCTTGGCCGGATCAAGAATCTTGAAGACTTGAGTCTTGTAGGTCTCGGCATTCTCGAGAACCTGCTCACGGGTGAGCGGAGGACGTGTCGCGCTCTTGCCGCTCGGATCACCGATCATCCCGGTGAAGTCACCTATAAGGAAGATCACCTGGTGCCCCAGATCCTGGAACTGACGCAGCTTATTAATAAGCACGGTGTGACCCAGGTGCAAATCCGGCGCGGTCGGATCGAAGCCTGCCTTAATACGCAGCGGCTGGCCACGCTTGAGTTTCTCGATCAGCTCGGACTCGACCAACAGTTCTTCTGCACCACGTTTGATCAGCGCTAGCTGCTCTTCAACCGACTTCATAACAGACCCGCAAGGCTCAGATTCAAAGGGGAACAACCATACAAGATCGCGCACCAAATACAAGTTTTGCCCGGCGCGCGGACGCCAATCCACAGACAGAGCGCTCGCAGACTTGCTTAAGAGATGATTTGGTTATATTTTATACAGTTATTTCGTCTTCATCATGTCATTCATCTTTTCCAATTCATCTTTTCAAAGTCAAAACTACCTATGACCACAGAACCGTCTAAAGCGCCGCCGCTTTACCCGAAGACTCACTTGCTCGCAGCAAGTGGCATCGCCGCCCTTCTCAGCCTGGCGCTTCTGGTATTCCCTTCCAGTGATGTTGAAGCCAAAAAGACGACCCTGAGTCTTGAACTGGAAAGCCCCGCAGAACAACTGACACAAGATCAAGACGCCGCCGACACCGTCCAAGCCACAAATGAGCCGGCAGCCTCCCCCTTCGCGCAGATCGAAAACAGCGCCGAAGAGACTCAGGAAACCGCCCAGGCCGCCCCCACCCCTGCTCCCGCGCCAGTCGTCGAAGAGAAGAAGGCGCCAGGTCATAAGGAAGTGATTGTCAGCAAAGGCGACACTCTCTCGACTTTGTTCGAGAAAGTCGGTCTTCCGGCCACTTCGGTGCATGAAGTACTGGCCAGCGACAAGCAGGCCAAGCAGTTCAGCCAGCTCAAACATGGCCAGAAGCTTGAGTTCGAACTGAGCCCTGATGGCCAGCTGACCAATTTGCACAGCAAAGTCAGCGACACGGAAAGCATCAGCCTGACCAAGAATGACAAGGGTTATACGTTCAATCGCATTACCGCCAAGCCTACAGTTCGCTCCGCCTATGTTCATGGCGTGATCAACAGCTCGCTGTCGCAATCTGCCGCCCGAGCCGGTTTGTCCCACAGCCTGACCATGGATATGGCCAGTGTGTTTGGCTATGACGTCGACTTCGCCCAGGATATTCGCCAGGGTGACGAGTTTGATGTGATTTACGAGCAGAAGGTCGTCAATGGCAAAGCTGTCGGCAACGGCCCGATCCTCTCCGCACGCTTCACCAACCGCGGCAAGACTTATACCGCGGTGCGCTACACCAACAAACAAGGCAACAGCAGCTACTACACGGCTGACGGCAACAGCATGCGCAAGGCGTTTATCCGCACCCCGGTAGACTTCGCCCGCATCAGCTCGAAATTCTCCATGGGCCGCAAGCACCCGATCCTGAACAAGATCCGCGCCCACAAAGGTGTCGATTACGCGGCACCACGCGGTACGCCGATCAAGGCTGCCGGTGACGGCAAGGTATTGTTGGCGGGTCGTCGTGGCGGTTATGGCAACACCGTGATCATCCAGCACGGTAATACCTACCGCACGCTGTACGGTCATATGCAGGGCTTCGCCAAAGGCATCAAGACTGGCGGCAGCGTCAAGCAAGGTCAGGTGATCGGTTACATCGGCACCACCGGCCTCTCCACCGGCCCGCACTTGCACTACGAGTTCCAGGTCAATGGCGTGCACGTCGATCCGCTGGGTCAGAAGGTGGCGATGGCCGATCCGATCTCCAAAGCTGAACGCTCACGCTTCCTCGCGCAAAGCCAACCGCTGATGGCGCGCATGGATCAAGAGAAAACCACTCAGCTGGCTTCGAAACGCTAAGTCATGGCGCTCTATATAGGTGTGATGTCCGGGACCAGCCTTGATGGCCTGGACATTGCGTTGATCGAGCAAACCCCGGCGATCAGGCTGATCGCCACCCATTACATCCCTATGCCTGATTCCCTGCGCGCCGAGCTGCTTGGCTTGTGCGCCAGCGGCCCGGACGAGATTGCCCGCTCCGCCATTGCCCAGCAGAACTGGGTGAAACTGGCCGCACAGGGCATTCACACCCTCCTCGACCAACAAAACCTGAAACCCGACGACATTCGCGCGATTGGCAGCCATGGCCAGACCATTCGCCACGAGCCGGCGCGCGGGTTCACGGTGCAAATCGGTAACCCTGCCTTACTCACCGAGCTGACCGGCATCACCGTGGTCAGCGACTTCCGCAGCCGCGATGTAGCCGCTGGCGGACAAGGTGCGCCACTGGTTCCAGCCTTTCACGAAGCCCTGTTTGAAGAACGGCCTGGCAACCGCGCGGTATTGAACGTCGGCGGGTTCAGCAACCTCAGCCTGATCGAACCCGGCAAGCCTGTTGCCGGGTTTGACTGCGGCCCCGGGAATGTCCTGCTGGATGCCTGGATTCACCAGCAACGCGGCGACAACTTTGATCGTGACGGCCATTGGGCTGCCAGCGGCAAAGTCGAATCAGTCCTGTTGAACGAGTTGCTCAGCGATCCGTTCTTTGTGACTCAAGGCCCGAAGAGCACTGGCCGCGAAGTGTTCAATCTGCCGTGGCTGATGCAGCATCTGTCGCAGCTACCGACCTTCGCTGCCGAAGACGTACAGGCCACGCTGCTTGAGCTGACTGCGCTGACCATTATCGAGTCATTGCAAAGCGCCCAATCGGATACTGATGAGCTGCTTGTCTGTGGTGGCGGCGCGCACAACAGCACATTGATGCGCCGCTTGGCCAGCCTGTTGCCGAATGCGAAAGTCAGCAGCACCGCTGCGTATGGTGTAGACCCGGACTGGGTCGAAGCCATGGCCTTCGCCTGGCTGGCTCATTGCTGCCTGGAAGGTATCGCAGCCAACCGTCCGAGTGTCACCGGTGCCCGCGGCCTGCGCGTACTCGGCGCCATCTACCCCGCCTGAGCCTGAACCCCTGACAGCAAAACGCCGCAGGGTCCTGAGACCTTGCGGCGCTTGGTAATACGGTGAGGGTGCGATCAGATCGAGAACGAAGAGCCGCAGCCACACGTGGTGGTAGCGTTCGGGTTCTTGATCACGAAACGCGAACCTTCCAGACCTTCCTGGTAATCCACTTCGGCACCTGCCAGGTACTGGAAGCTCATCGGATCGACCACCAGACTGACGCCTTCGCGCTCGACGATGGTGTCGTCATCGGCCACTTCTTCATCGAAGGTGAAGCCGTATTGAAACCCTGAACAACCGCCGCCCGTAACGAATACGCCCAGCTGGCCATCGCTTTGTTCGGTGAGCTTTGCCCGGCGGCGATGTTTTCGCCGATCTGCCGGCCTCGATAGCCAGC
>NZ_JBNNVP010000090.1:0-4359 GCF_050280605.1 Pseudomonas sp. NPDC089918
TAGAGCGCGTTTGTAACGCATTTTTGTTGCACTCAAACCCATGTGCATTATGTCTGCGATCTCCTGAAATTCCAGCTCTGCGACAAATCGTAGCAAGAACCTGAACAAGCTGATCGAAGTGGTAAAACTGGTCGACCTGTCGGAGAGTGCTCACATTGAGCGCGAACTGATGCTGGTCAAGGTCAAGGCCACCGGCGCCCAGCGCGCCGAGATCAAGCGCACCACCGATATTTATCGTGGGCAGATCGTTGATGTCAGCGCTAGCGTATATACCGTTCAATTGACCGGTACCAGCGACAAGCTCGACAGCTTCATTCAATCGATCGGGACTGCCTCGATTCTGGAAACCGTACGCAGTGGCGTCACCGGGATTGCCCGCGGCGACAAAGTACTGAGCATCTAAACCAAATTAGCGAATGGCCTGAAGGGCCAGATATAAAGGGGAAATTCATGAAAGTTTTCTACGATAAAGACTGCGACCTGTCGATCATCCAGGGCAAGAAAGTTGCCATCATCGGTTACGGTTCCCAGGGCCACGCTCAAGCGTGCAACCTGAAAGACTCCGGCGTTGACGTTACTGTTGGTCTGCGTAAAGGTTCGGCTACTGTTGCCAAAGCTGAAGCCCACGGCCTGAAAGTGACTGACGTTGCTTCCGCCGTAGCGGCTGCCGACCTGGTCATGATCCTGACCCCGGACGAGTTCCAGTCTGCCCTGTACAAGAACGAAATCGAGCCGAACATCAAGAAAGGCGCCACCCTGGCCTTCTCCCACGGTTTCGCGATTCACTACAACCAGGTTGTGCCGCGTGCTGACCTCGACGTGATCATGATCGCGCCGAAAGCTCCGGGCCACACCGTGCGTTCCGAGTTCGTCAAAGGCGGCGGTATCCCTGACCTGATCGCTATCTACCAGGATGCTTCGGGCAACGCCAAAAACGTTGCACTGTCCTACGCTGCTGGCGTTGGTGGCGGTCGTACCGGCATCATCGAAACCACCTTCAAGGACGAGACCGAAACCGACCTGTTCGGCGAACAAGCCGTTCTGTGCGGCGGTACCGTTGAGCTGGTAAAAGCCGGTTTCGAAACCCTGGTTGAAGCTGGCTATGCGCCGGAAATGGCCTACTTTGAATGCCTGCACGAACTGAAGCTGATCGTTGACCTCATGTACGAAGGCGGTATCGCCAACATGAACTACTCGATCTCCAACAACGCTGAGTACGGCGAGTACGTGACCGGTCCGGAAGTGATCAACGCCGAATCCCGTCAGGCCATGCGCAACGCCCTGAAACGTATTCAGGACGGCGAATACGCCAAGATGTTCATCAGCGAGGGCGCCACCGGCTATCCTTCGATGACCGCCAAGCGTCGTAACAACGCCGCTCACGGTATCGAAATCATCGGTGAGCAACTGCGCTCCATGATGCCTTGGATCGGTGCCAACAAGATCGTCGACAAAGCCAAGAACTAAGTTCCGAGCTTGTACGAAAAACGCGGCCTAGGCCGCGTTTTTTCGTTTGGATCCGCCGGTTCTGGTATAAAGCTGCATTGTTTGTGGTCGCACCGTCGTCCCGGACACCTGTCGAAACTTTCCACCCCGTTGCAAGGTAAATGTCCATGAGCGAACGTCCCGAAGAGCCAAAGCAGGCTTCTGACGCCGAAAGCCTTCTGCCCATCGATGAACACATCGAAGAAGGGCATGACGCTGAAGGTCGTAAAGTCCGGCATCGTGGTATCTATCTTCTGCCGAATCTGTTCACCACTGCGAACCTCTTCGCAGGGTTTTATTCCATCATCAACTCGATGAGCGCCCAGAGTGCCTTGAGTGCCGGTGATGCCATCGGCGCGAGCAAATATTTTGCATTTGCCGCGATCGCGATTTTCGTCGCCATGGTACTCGACGGCCTCGACGGTCGCGTTGCCCGTATGACCAATACCCAAAGCGCTTTCGGTGCCGAGTACGACTCGCTGTCGGACATGGTTGCCTTTGGTGTGGCGCCGGCATTGCTGGCATTCGGCTGGGCCCTGGGCGATATGGGCAAGGTCGGCTGGATGGTCGCCTTCATCTATGTAGCGGGGGCGGCGTTACGTCTGGCGCGTTTCAACACTCAAGTCGGCACCGCAGACAAACGTTACTTCATCGGCCTGGCCAGTCCGGCCGCCGCCGGTGTGGTCGCGGGCATTGTCTGGGCATTCAGCGATTACGGCATTCAGGGTTCCAAGATGTCGTTCCTGGTTGCACTGATGGTTGCCGCCGCCGGGATGCTGATGGTCAGTAACATCAAGTACAACAGCTTCAAGGAGCTGGACTTGAAAGGGCGTGTTCCCTTTGTCGCGATTCTCGCGGTGGTATTGGTATTCGCCGTTGTGTTCAGTGATCCGCCGCGTATCCTGCTGCTGGTTTTCCTTGCCTATGCGGCTTCCGGGCCGGTCCAGTACCTGTTGCGCCTTCGTCGGCACAAAAAATCCGAGTGATGTAATTTCCCTCATACTCCGCAGTCTATGGGTGCATCTGTCCTCCAAAGCTGCGGAGTTGTCATGCTGATCAAAGTCCCCAAAGCGTCTGGCTGTCATGAGTCAGACGTCACGCCTGAATCCCTCTACCTTTCTCGTCGCAGTGTATTAGGTGCCACCGTCGCCGGTTTGGCTGTGGGCAGTCTGCCGCGTTGGGCGAGTGCCGACGATGTTGCGCGTTATGTTGATGTCGAGCCTGGCAAGGCGCCCTCATGGTTTGCCGAAAAGCTTCCTTCTACCAAATGGGGGGCGGTCAACGTCAAAGACGAGGCGATCACACCTTTCAAGGATGCGACCCACTACAACAACTTCTATGAGTTCGGTACCGATAAAGGTGATCCCGCGGCCAACGCCGGTGCGCTGAAAACCGAACCCTGGAGCGTGGTGGTGGACGGGGAGGTGGGTAAGCCGGGGCGGTATGCGCTGGAAGACTTCATGAAGCCTTATCAACTGGAAGAGCGTATCTATCGTCTTCGCTGTGTGGAAGCTTGGTCGATGGTCATTCCGTGGATCGGTTTTCCTGTTTCGGCTTTGCTCAAGGAAGTCGAGCCGACGTCCAGAGCCAAGTTCATTCGCTTCGAAACCTTGCAGGATCCCAAGAGTATGCCCGGGCAGCGTTCCGGCTTTGCCTTGATCGACTGGCCTTATGTAGAAGGGCTGCGTCTGGATGAGGCGATGAATCCGTTGGCGATTCTTGCTGTGGGCATGTATGGGCGTGAGTTACCGAATCAGAACGGTGCGCCGCTGCGACTGGTGGTGCCCTGGAAGTACGGTTTCAAGAGCATCAAATCCATCGTGCGGATCAGCCTGGTCAGTGAGCAGCCGAAAACTACCTGGCAGAGTATCGCCTCCGATGAATATGGTTTTTATGCGAACGTGAACCCGACAGTCGATCACCCGCGCTGGACCCAGGCACGGGAAAGGCGTTTGCCGAGCGGTCTGTTCAAGCCCAATGTGCGGGACACGCAAATGTTCAATGGTTACTCGGATGAAGTCGCTTCTCTCTATACAGGGCTCGATCTGCGGAAGAATTACTGATGCGATATCCGTTCTGGCGTATTGGCGTCTTCATCACTGCAGCGATTTGGCCAGTGCTTTGGTTGTATCAGGCTTGGGCGGATGTGCTGGGACCTGATCCAGGCAAGGTATTGGTTGACCGCCTGGGGCAGGGGACGCTTGTGCTGCTGCTCATTACATTAAGCATCACGCCTTTGCAGAAGCTCACCGGTTGGCCGGGATGGATAGCGGTTCGACGACAGTTGGGTTTGTGGTGCTTCGCTTATGTTGTTCTGCATTTGAGCGGTTACACAGCGTTCATTCTTGGCTTTGATTGGTCGCAGTTGGGTATCGAGTTGCGCAAGCGGCCGTACATTATTGTCGGGGCCCTGGGGTTTCTCTGTTTGTTGGCATTGGCGGTTACCTCCAATCGCTACAGTCAGCGGCGTTTGGGGGCTCGCTGGAAGAAGTTGCATCGGTTGGTCTACGTGGTTCTCGGACTCGGATTGCTGCATATGTTGTGGATCGTTCGCGCCGACCTGAAGGAGTGGGCGATCTATGCATCTATAGGTGCATTGTTGTTGGTGCTGAGATTGCCGCCTGTAATCCGCCGGATTCCACGTTTAACAGCTAAAAAGCCCCCTTCTGCAAGAAAAGCGTAATTAGAGGTTGACGGCAGATTCTGGACGTCTATAATTCGCCCCACTTCCGGCGCAGTCGAAACGGAAAACTCCTTGGTAAACAAAGAGTTACGCAGTTTTTCGGCAGCGGTTACGCTTCAGTTCATCGAAGCCAGAAGGAGTTGGTAAGGCAGTGTGTTTTCGCCTTATTGACGGTTCGATCATCTCGGTCG
>NZ_JBNNVP010000091.1:0-3928 GCF_050280605.1 Pseudomonas sp. NPDC089918
GGACTGGGCAGCGATAACGCCGACCGCTTCACCGATGTTCACCTGGTGACCACGAGCCAAGTCCATCGGTGAGCCGGGTACCCAGCTGACGATGCGTACGTTCCACATCGGTGGTGCGGCAAGCCGGACCTCCGCAGCCGACAGCGTTCAGGTGAAGAATGGCGGTACCGTCCGTCTGCATAACCTGAAGCATGTTGAGCGAGTGGATGGTTGCCTGGTTGCTGTGTCCCGTTCTGGTGAGCTGGCGATCGCTGATGACTTCGGTCGTGAGCGCGAGCGTTACAAGCTGCCGTACGGTGCTGTGATTTCGGTTAAAGAAGGTGACAAGGTCGACGCTGGCGCAATCGTGGCCAAGTGGGATCCGCACACTCACCCAATCGTTACCGAAATGAAAGGTACCGTGACCTACGTGGGCATGGAAGAAGGCATCACGATCAAGCGTCAGACTGACGAATTGACCGGTATGACCAACATTGAAGTACTCGACGCCAAAGACCGTCCAGCTGCCGGTAAAGATATCCGTCCTGCTGTGAAGATGGTTGATGACAACGGCAAGGATCTCTTGCTGCCGGGCACCGACGTAATCGCTCAGTACTTCCTGCCTGCTAACGCCCTGGTCGGTGTAGCGGACGGTGCGAAAATCGCGATCGGTGATGTTATCGCTCGTATTCCGCAAGAGACTTCGAAGACCCGTGACATCACCGGTGGTCTGCCGCGTGTTGCCGACTTGTTCGAAGCCCGTCGTCCGAAAGAAGCCTCGATTCTGGCTGAAGTCAGCGGCACCATCGCGTTCGGTAAAGAGACCAAAGGCAAGCGCCGTCTGGTTATCACCCCGAACGACGGCAGCGATCCGTACGAAGAGCTGATTCCGAAGTGGCGTCACCTGAACGTCTTCGAAGGCGAACAGGTAAACCGCGGCGAAGTTATCTCCGACGGCCCGAGCGATCCACACGACATCCTGCGTCTGCTGGGTGTGAGTGCGCTGGCCAAGTACATCGTGAACGAGATCCAGGACGTTTACCGTCTGCAAGGCGTGAAGATCAACGATAAGCACATCGAGACCATCCTGCGTCAGATGCTGCGTAAAGTTGAAATCGCTGAATCCGGCGATTCCAGTTTCATCAAGGGCGACCAGATGGAATTGACTCACGTTCTGGTAGAGAACGAGCGTCTGGCTGGCGATGAGAAGTTCGTTTCCAAATTCACTCGCGTACTGCTGGGTATCACCAAGGCGTCGTTGTCCACCGAATCGTTCATCTCGGCGGCTTCCTTCCAGGAAACCACTCGCGTACTGACCGAAGCGGCGGTAACCGGCAAGCGCGATTACCTGCGCGGCCTGAAAGAAAACGTGGTCGTGGGTCGTTTGATCCCGGCAGGTACCGGTCTGGCTTACCACAGCGAGCGTAAGCGCCGCCGTGATGCTGACAAACCGTTGCGCGTAAGCGCCAGTGAAGTGGAAGCTGCACTGACCGAAGCGCTGAACTCTAGCGGTAACTGAGTTCTGCGATAAATAAGCGTAAGGCCCTGGCCATTCCGTTCATCGAATCGAGACAATTTGTCGAGGTTGGATGAGCGGGGAGGTCGGGGCCTTGCCTTGACTGGGGGCAAGATCCTCTTTAGACTCTTGTACCCCTAAATTTGGCGGGAATTCGTTCCTGCCATTTTGCTTTTCTTGCAAGACAATAGCGTCGCAAGACAACAGTGGAGCTAGTAGATGGCAACTATCAACCAGCTGGTACGTCAGCCGCGTAAGCGTATCGTCGAGAAATCCGACGTGCCTGCGCTGCAGAACTGCCCGCAACGTCGTGGCGTATGCACCCGTGTGTATACCACCACGCCGAAAAAACCTAACTCGGCACTGCGTAAAGTATGCCGTGTGCGTCTGACCAACGGTTTCGAGGTTTCCTCGTACATCGGTGGTGAAGGCCACAACCTGCAAGAGCACAGCGTGGTACTGATCCGCGGCGGTCGTGTAAAAGACTTGCCAGGTGTTCGTTACCACACCGTACGCGGTACTTTGGATACTTCCGGCGTTAAAGGTCGTAACCAGGGTCGTTCGAAGTACGGTACCAAGAAGCCTAAGTAGTAGTGGCTTTTTGTAAAAACTGATTTTCTATTTTTCTGAGTCGATAAGAGTAAGGTCGGAGGCGTCCCGAAAGGGCACCGATTCCGAGCGAACCTGAAGACCGTTTGAGGGCTTATCCATGCCAAGAAGACGCGTAGCAGCCAAGCGCGAAGTGCTTGACGATCCAAAGTACGGCAGCCAAATCCTGGCCAAGTTCATGAACCACGTTATGGAAAGCGGCAAGAAAGCCGTTGCCGAGCGTATCGTTTATGGCGCGCTGGAAAAGGTTAAAGAACGCAAGAACAGCGATCCCCTGGAAATCTTCGAGAAAGCTCTCGACGCCATCGCTCCGCTGGTCGAAGTAAAGTCGCGCCGTGTAGGCGGTGCTACTTACCAGGTTCCGGTCGAAGTTCGTCCGTCCCGTCGTAACGCTCTGGCAATGCGCTGGTTGGTAGACTTCGCCCGTAAGCGCGGCGAGAAGTCTATGGCTCTGCGTTTGGCTGGCGAACTGTTGGACGCTGCCGAAGGCAAAGGTGCTGCAGTTAAGAAGCGTGAAGACGTGCACCGTATGGCTGAAGCCAACAAGGCTTTCTCGCACTACCGCTTCTAATTTTAGCGTCACTAATTTTGCGAGGGCTTTATGGCTCGTACTACACCGATTAACCGCTACCGTAACATTGGTATCGTTGCTCACGTGGATGCTGGTAAAACCACCACCACCGAGCGCGTCCTTTTTTACACTGGCAAAAGTCACAAAATGGGCGAGGTGCATGACGGCGCCGCGACCACAGACTGGATGGTGCAGGAGCAGGAGCGTGGTATTACCATTACTTCTGCTGCAATCACCGCCTTCTGGCAGGGTTCCGAGAAGCAGCACAAGGACCAATACCGCTTCAACGTCATCGACACCCCGGGCCACGTTGACTTCACTATTGAAGTTGAGCGTTCCCTGCGTGTTCTCGATGGCGCGGTCGTTGTGTTCTGCGGCACCTCGGGTGTTGAGCCTCAGTCGGAAACCGTATGGCGTCAAGCCAACAAATACGGCGTTCCACGTCTTGTTTACGTAAACAAGATGGACCGTGCTGGTGCGAACTTCCTGCGCGTGATCGGTCAGATCAAGCAGCGTCTGGGTCACACTCCGGTGCCAATCCAGTTGGCCATCGGTTCCGAAGACAACTTCCAGGGTCAGATCGATCTGATGTCCATGGAAGCTGTTTACTGGAATGACGCTGACAAAGGCATGGTTCCAGTTCGCAAGCCTATCCCTGCTGAGCTGCAGGAACTGGCTGACGAGTGGCGCGGCAACATGGTTGAGGCTGCGGCCGAAGCCAGTGAAGAGCTGATGAACAAGTACCTCGAAGGTGAAGAACTCACCAACGCGGAAATCAAGGCCGCTCTGCGTCAGCGTACTATCGCTGGTGAGATCGTTCTGGCTGTTTGCGGTTCTTCCTTCAAGAACAAGGGTGTTCCCCTGGTTCTCGACGCCGTGATCGACTACCTGCCTGCTCCTACCGACATTCCTGCCATCAAGGGTACTGACCCGGATGACGAGACCAAGGAAATGGAGCGTCACGCAGACGACAGCGAGCCGTTCTCGGCTCTGGCGTTCAAGATCGCTACCGACCCATTCGTGGGTACCTTGACCTTTGTTCGAGTTTACTCGGGCGTGTTGGCCTCCGGCGACGGCGTGATCAACTCGGTTAAAGGCAAGAAAGAGCGCGTGGGTCGTATGGTGCAAATGCACGCAAACGCCCGTGAAGAAATCAAGGAAGTACCCTCTCCTCAAGACCAGTACCAAACAATCCCCGCGACCGTCTTCTCGATGTAGCGCTGGAACTCTTCGCGACACGCGGTTATCAGGCG
>NZ_JBNNVP010000092.1:0-3796 GCF_050280605.1 Pseudomonas sp. NPDC089918
TCGTTGGCTCGATCAGGGCGCCAGCCAGGCCTTGCCGATCATGCGCGTCGCGACCCGTCAGCAGTCAGGCTTCGTCGAAGACCTGTTCCGCAGCCCTTTTTCTCTTTGCCTGGTCTGTGTCCGTCCGCGAAAGCGGCTGGACCGGATTCGTCGAAGCTCTCGTTTTCATAGCAATTCTGTTGGCAGGTCTTGTCTACCTATTCCGAGTGGGCGCCCTTGACTGGGCTCCGGAAGCTCGGCGCAAGCGGCAAGCGAAGCTGAAACAATGAGGCTTTGGCAATGCAATACAATCTCACCAGGATCGACCCCGATGCTCCTAACGAGCAGTATCCGATTGGCAAACGGGAAACCGTTTCCGATCCGTTAGAAGATCAAGTCCACAAAAACATTTTCATGGGCAAGCTCGAAGACGTGCTCAACGGCACGATCAACTGGGGGCGCAAGAACTCCCTGTGGCCGTATAACTTCGGTCTTTCGTGCTGCTACGTCGAAATGACCACCGCCTTCACGGCGCCCCACGACATCGCGCGCTTTGGCGCCGAGGTTATCCGGGCATCGCCGCGTCAGGCGGATTTCATGGTTATCGCCGGTACCTGCTTCATCAAGATGGCGCCGATCATTCAGCGTCTCTACGAGCAAATGCTCGAGCCTAAATGGGTCATCTCCATGGGTTCGTGCGCCAACTCCGGTGGCATGTACGACATCTACTCCGTCGTTCAAGGGGTGGACAAGTTCCTGCCCGTGGACGTCTACGTGCCTGGCTGCCCGCCCCGCCCTGAAGCTTTTCTGCAAGGCTTGATGCTGTTGCAGGAGTCGATTGGCCAGGAGCGTCGTCCACTTTCCTGGGTCGTTGGTGATCAAGGCGTCTATCGCGCCGAGATGCCTTCCGAAAAGGAAAAGCGCCGCGAACAGCGTATTCAGGTAACCAACCTGCGCAGCCCCGACGAAGTCTGATCCAGATCTGTTCTTACAAAGAAACGAGAAACTGGCTTCATTCTTTACGTTGACCGAAAGCGATAAATAACCATGACTACAGGCAGTGCTCTGTACATCCCGCCTTACAAGGCAGACGACCAGGATGTGGTCGTCGAACTGAACAATCGTTTTGGCCCGGAGGCGTTCACCGCCCAGCCTACCCGCACCGGCATGCCGGTGCTTTGGGTTGCCCGCGCCAAACTTGTCGAAGTCCTGACCTTCCTGCGTAACCTGCCCAAGCCGTACGTCATGCTCTATGACCTGCACGGCGTGGACGAGCGTCTGCGCACCAAGCGTCAAGGGCTGCCAAGCGGCGCCGACTTCACTGTGTTCTATCACTTGATGTCGATCGAACGTAATAGTGACGTAATGATCAAGGTCGCCTTGTCCGAGAGCGACCTCAGCGTGCCGACCGTTACCGGTCTCTGGCCGAACGCCAACTGGTACGAGCGTGAAGTGTGGGACATGTACGGCATCAACTTTGCCGGTCACCCGCACCTGACCCGCATCATGATGCCGCCGACCTGGGAAGGTCACCCGTTGCGCAAGGACTTCCCGGCCCGCGCCACCGAGTTCGACCCGTTCAGCCTGACCCTGGCCAAGCAACAGCTTGAGGAAGAAGCCGCACGCTTCAAGCCTGAAGACTGGGGCATGAAGCGTTCCGGTGCGAACGAGGACTATATGTTCCTCAACCTCGGTCCTAACCACCCTTCCGCGCACGGTGCGTTCCGCATCATTCTGCAGCTGGACGGTGAAGAGATCGTCGACTGCGTGCCGGACGTCGGTTACCACCACCGTGGTGCCGAGAAGATGGCCGAGCGTCAGTCCTGGCACAGCTTCATTCCGTACACCGACCGTATCGACTACCTCGGCGGCGTGATGAACAACCTGCCGTACGTGCTCTCGGTCGAGAAGCTGGCCGGCATCAAGGTGCCCGAGAAGGTCGACGTCATCCGCATCATGATGGCCGAGTTCTTCCGGATCACCAGCCACCTGCTGTTCCTGGGTACTTACATCCAGGACGTCGGCGCCATGACCCCGGTGTTCTTCACCTTCACCGACCGCCAGAAGGCGTACACGGTGATCGAAGCCATCACCGGTTTCCGTCTGCACCCGGCCTGGTACCGCATCGGTGGCGTCGCTCACGACTTGCCGCGCGGCTGGGAAAAACTGGTCAAGGATTTCGTCGAGTGGATGCCAAAGCGTCTGGACGAATACCAGAAAGCCGCACTGGATAACAGCATCCTGCGTGGCCGGACCATCGGCGTCGCCGCCTACAACACCAAAGAAGCCCTGGAATGGGGCGTCACCGGTGCCGGCCTGCGTTCCACCGGTTGCGATTTCGACCTGCGTAAGGCTCGCCCTTACTCCGGCTACGAAAACTTCGAATTCGAAATCCCGCTGGCGGCCAATGGCGATGCCTACGACCGTTGCATCGTTCGCGTCGAAGAAATGCGCCAGAGCCTCAAGATCATCGAGCAGTGCATGCGCAACATGCCGGAAGGCCCGTACAAGGCGGATCACCCGCTGACTACGCCGCCACCCAAAGAGCGCACGCTGCAACACATCGAGACCCTGATCACGCACTTCCTGCAAGTTTCGTGGGGCCCGGTCATGCCGGCCAACGAATCCTTCCAGATGATCGAAGCGACCAAGGGCATCAACAGTTATTACCTGACGAGCGATGGCGGCACCATGAGCTACCGCACCCGGATTCGTACTCCAAGCTTCCCGCACCTGCAGCAGATCCCTTCGGTGATCAAAGGCAGCATGGTCGCGGACTTGATCGCGTACCTGGGTAGTATCGATTTCGTTATGGCCGACGTGGACCGTTAAGCATGAACAGCACGCTTATCCTGACAGACCGTTTCGCCCTGAGCGAAACCGAGCGCTCGGCCATCGAGCATGAGTTGCATCACTACGAAGACCCGCGCGCGGCGTCGATCGAAGCCCTGAAGATCGTCCAGAAGGAACGTGGCTGGGTGCCTGACGGCGCGCTCTACGCCATCGGCGAAATCCTCGGCATCCCGGCCAGCGACGTTGAAGGCGTGGCGACGTTCTACAGCCAGATCTTCCGTCAACCGGTGGGCCGTCACATCATTCGCGTCTGCGACAGCATGGTCTGCTACATCGGCGGCCACGAGTCGGTGGTCAGCGAAATCCAGAGCAAGCTGGGCATCGGCCTGGGTCAGACCACCGCCGACGGTCGTTTCACCCTGCTGCCGGTCTGCTGCCTCGGCAACTGCGACAAGGCGCCGGCGTTGATGATCGATGACGACACGTTCGGTGATGTGCAGCCTGCCGGTGTTGCCAAATTGCTCGAGGGCTACGTATGACCCTGACTTCCTTCGGTCCAGCCAACCGCATCAAGCGTTCGGCCGAGACTCACCCGCTCACCTGGCGTCTGCGTGACGACGGCGAAGCCGTATGGCTCGACGAATACCAGGCCAAGAACGGTTACGCCGCTGCGCGCAAGGCCTTCGCCGACATGGCCCAGGACGACATCGTCCAGACCGTGAAAGACTCCGGCCTCAAGGGCCGCGGCGGTGCAGGCTTCCCCACGGGCGTGAAGTGGGGCCTGATGCCCAAGGACGAATCCATCAACATCCGCTACCTGCTGTGCAACGCGGATGAAATGGAGCCGAACACCTGGAAAGACCGCATGCTGATGGAGCAACTGCCCCATCTGCTGATCGAAGGCATGCTGATCAGTGCTCGCGCGCTGAAAACCTATCGGCAACTGATCAAGCCAGGCCTGGCGGCCAACCAGCGTATCCAGGATGCTCGCGATGGCAATCGGCAGATCGGCGGCGCCCTGGGC
>NZ_JBNNVP010000093.1:0-3244 GCF_050280605.1 Pseudomonas sp. NPDC089918
CGAGCGGCCGAGGCCGGCAGCCTTACGAATGTACTTCTCGTAGGTCATCCAGAACGATTGCGGGTACATGAAGGTTTTGTAGTAGAAGCCCGGCGGCATCAGCTTGCCGCCGACCTTGCCGAGAATCCCCATCATGTCGTTGTTCACGCTCGGCCAGCCGTTGGTGCTGGTGGCGACCAGGCCCTGATACAGCGCTTGTTGCGTAGCGCGTACGTTCGGGATCTGCGTGGCTTCGGTCGCACCGATCTGCAGCACAGCGTTCGGCTCTTCGGCACCGGCGGCGAAGATGCCGCGTGGGCGCGAGTACTTGAAGCTGCGGCCGATGATGTCGACACCGTTGGCCAGCAGGGCTGCAGCCAGGGAATCGCCTTCAAAGCCTTTGTAGACCTGGCCGTTGAAGGTGAAGCTCAGCACTTTGTTGCGGTCGATGCGTCCGCCGTTGGACAGGCGATTGATCTGGCTCATACCTTCTCTCCCAGAGCCGTGGCGGCCGCTTTCGGGCTGTCGGTCTTGTCGGTGAACTGCGGCTTGGTGCCGATCTTGTAGGTTTCGAGAATCTCGTAGGTCACGGTGTCACGGGTGACGTTGAAGTACTGACGGCAACCGGCGACGTGATCCCACAGTTCGTGGTGCAGACCGCGAGGGTTGTCGCGGAAGAACATGTAGTCGCCCCACTCCTCGTCGGTGCAGCTGTTCGGGTCCAGTGGACGCGGGATGTGCGCCTGGCCGGATGCATGGAATTCCTCTTCGGAGCGCAGTTCGCCACAGTGAGGACAGAAGATATGCAACATAGGGATTTCTCCTGTTAGTGGGCGACTGCTGCAGCGCCGTGTTCGTCGATCAACGCACCGCTATGGAAACGGTCGATGGAGAAAGGTGCAGCCAATGGGTGCATTTCACCCTTGGCCAGACTCGCGGCAAACACGTTGCCCGAGCCAGGTGTTGCCTTGAAGCCACCGGTGCCCCAACCGCAGTTGAAGAACATGTTCGGTACCGGAGTTTTCGAAATGATTGGGCATGCATCCGGCGTGGTGTCGACGATGCCGCCCCACTGACGGTTCATGCGTACGCGGGACAACACCGGGAACATCTCGACGATGGCCTGGATGGTGTGCTCGATCACCGGGTACGAACCACGCTGGCCGTAGCCGTTGTAGCCGTCGATACCGGCGCCGATCACCAGGTCGCCCTTGTCGGACTGGCTGATATAACCGTGTACGGCGTTGGACATGATCACGCTGTCGATAATCGGCTTGATCGGCTCGGACACCAGCGCTTGCAGCGGGTGCGATTCGATCGGCAGACGGAAACCGGCGAGTTTGGCCATGTGCCCGGAGTTACCGGCGGTGACCACACCGACGCGCTTGGCGCCGATGAAGCCCTTGTTGGTTTCAACACCGATGCACACGCCGTTTTCCTTGCGGAAGCCGATCACTTCGGTTTGTTGAATCAGGTCCACGCCCAAGGCATCGGCGGCACGGGCAAAGCCCCACGCCACGGCATCGTGACGGGCCACGCCGCCGCGACGCTGGACGGTTGCGCCCATCACCGGGTAGCGAGTGTTCTTGGAGCAGTCGAGGTACGGAATCTCGTCGGCTACCTGTTTGGCATCGAGCAGTTCGCCGTCCACGCCGTTGAGGCGGTTGGCGCTGACCCGACGCTCGGAATCACGAATGTCTTGAAGCGTGTGGCACAAGTTGTAAACACCACGCTGGGAGAACATCACGTTGTAGTTCAGGTCCTGGGACAGGCCTTCCCACAGTTTCATCGCGTGTTCGTACAGGTGCGCCGACTCGTCCCACAGGTAGTTGGAGCGAACGATGGTGGTGTTGCGCGCGGTGTTACCGCCGCCCAGCCAGCCTTTCTCGACCACGGCCACGTTGGTGATGCCGTGTTCCTTGGCCAGGTAGTAGGCGGTCGCCAGACCATGCCCGCCACCGCCGACGATGACCACGTCATAGACCTTTTTCGGGGTCGGCGTGCGCCACATCTTCTGCCAGTTTTCGTGATGGCTGAGGGAGTGTTTGAAGAGGCCGAAGCCCGAATAGCGTTGCATAGTCATTTACTCCAAAACCGCGCTCAGCGATAAACCGGGAAGTCCGCGCACAGGGCTGCCACTTGCTGCGCGACATTGGCCTCGACATCGGCGTCGCCGAGGTTGTCGAGGATGTCGCAGATCCAGCCGGCCAGTTCAACGCACTGGGTAACCTTGAAGCCGCGAGTGGTCACCGCCGGGGTGCCGATACGCAGGCCGGAGGTCACGAACGGCGACTGTGGATCATTCGGGACAGCGTTCTTGTTCACGGTGATGTGGGCGCGACCGAGTGCTGCATCCGCCTCTTTGCCGGTAAGGCCCTGACGGATCAGGCTGACCAGGAACAGGTGGTTATCGGTGCCGCCGGACACTACATCGTAGCCGCGTTTGATAAATACGCCGGCCATGGCTTGGGCGTTGTCGATCACTTGTTGCTGGTAAGCCTTGAAGCCTGGCTCCAGCGCTTCCTTGAAGCACACGGCTTTACCGGCGATGACGTGCATCAGCGGGCCGCCCTGGGCACCCGGGAACACGGCAGCGTTGAGCTTCTTCTCGATTTCTTCGTTGGACTTGGCCAGGATCAGGCCACCACGCGGACCGCGCAGGGTCTTGTGGGTGGTGGTGGTGACCACGTCAGCGTACGGCAGCGGATTGGGGTACAGACCAGCGGCAACCAGACCGGCCACGTGAGCCATGTCGACGAACAGCAGCGCACCGACCTTGTCGGCGATCTGACGGAAGCGCGGGAAGTCCAGGGTCTTGGAGTAGGCAGAGAAGCCGGCAACGATCATCTTCGGCTTGCACTCGACGGCCAGGCGCTCGACTTCGTCGTAATCGATCAGGCCGGTCTTGGTGTCGATGCCGTACTGCACAGCGTTGTACAGCTTGCCCGAGGACGACACTTTGGCGCCGTGGGTCAGGTGGCCGCCGTGGGCCAGGCTCATGCCGAGAATGGTGTCGCCAGCTTGCAGCAGGGCCAGGTACACGGCGCTGTTGGCCGAAGAGCCGGAGTGCGGCTGGACGTTGGCGTAATCGGCACCGAACAGTTGCTTGGCGCGTTCGATGGCCAGGGCTTCGACCTTGTCGACGTGCTCGCAGCCACCGTAGTAGCGCTTCGATCGACAACATGTTTGTCTTCGTGATGATTTTCAGCTACTTCGCCGTACCTGCGGAGTTACAGCGTCGAGTGTTGTTGTACGGTGTGCTCGG
>NZ_JBNNVP010000094.1:0-3010 GCF_050280605.1 Pseudomonas sp. NPDC089918
CGTTCCCGCTGGTGAACGTCAACGAGATCTTCCACCTCGACCTGTCGCGCACCAACGTGGTGGTTCGCTTTAGCGAAGTGGCCAGCCTGAGCAGCTGTAACACGCGAAGCACGACGCTCGCCTACAGTGACTTGCACTGCACGATAGCCATCGGTCTCTTCAGTTTTGAACTGGGTGACGCGATTCGGCTCGATCTCAATGACCGTGACCGGAATGGAGACACCTTCTTCGGTGAAAATACGGGTCATACCGCATTTACGACCGACTACACCAATAGTCATGTTGTAAACCTCATGAGTGTACGGGGCTTTCACCCGCTATGGCCGCCCATTTCAGAGCGTTACACGACTAAGACCGAGTCTTAGCCGAGGCTGATCTGCACTTCCACACCGGCCGCAAGATCAAGCTTCATAAGTGCATCAACGGTTTTATCCGTTGGCTGGACGATGTCCAGAACGCGCTTATGAGTACGGATCTCGTACTGGTCACGCGCGTCTTTGTTGACGTGCGGAGAGACCAGAACGGTGAACCGCTCTTTACGGGTAGGCAGTGGAATTGGACCACGCACTTGAGCACCAGTACGTTTCGCGGTTTCCACGATTTCCTGGGTGGATTGGTCGATCAGGCGATGGTCAAAAGCCTTCAACCTGATACGGATTTGCTGATTTTGCATTGGATTTCAGACTCCGGCTGCTATTCCCACCGAGCGCAATACGCCCGTTAAAAGGAGGCGCAATTCTATAGACGCCCCATATAGGTGTCAACCCAATAAAAAAGCCCCCGCTAAGCGGGGGCTTTTTCAACTCATCGAAGCTTACTCAAAAAAGAGCTTATTCGATGATTTTGGCTACGACGCCAGCGCCGACGGTACGACCGCCTTCACGGATAGCGAAACGCAGACCGTCTTCCATTGCGATGGTCTTGATCAGGGTGACAACCATTTTGATGTTGTCGCCCGGCATTACCATTTCAACGCCTTCCGGCAGCTCGCAGTTACCAGTCACGTCAGTAGTACGGAAGTAGAACTGTGGACGGTAGCCTTTGAAGAACGGAGTGTGACGACCGCCTTCTTCCTTGCTCAGAACGTAGACTTCAGCTTCGAACTTGGTGTGCGGCTTAACCGAACCTGGCTTAACCAGAACCTGGCCACGCTCAACGTCGTCACGCTTGGTACCACGCAGCAGAACGCCGCAGTTCTCGCCAGCACGACCTTCGTCGAGCAGCTTACGGAACATTTCAACACCGGTGCAGGTGGTGACGGTAGTGTCACGCAGACCAACGATTTCCAGTGGATCCTGAACCTTGACGATACCGCGCTCGATACGACCAGTTACAACAGTACCGCGACCGGAGATCGAGAATACGTCTTCGATTGGCATCAGGAACGGCTTGTCGATAACACGGACTGGATCCGGGATGTAGCTGTCCAGAGTCTCAACCAGTTTACGAACGGCAGTGGTGCCCATTTCGTTGTCGTCTTGGCCGTTCAGAGCCATCAGAGCCGAACCGATGATGATCGGAGTGTCGTCACCTGGGAAGTCGTAAGTGCTCAGCAGATCGCGCACTTCCATCTCAACCAGTTCCAGCAGCTCAGCGTCGTCAACCATGTCAGCCTTGTTCAGGAAGACAACGATGTACGGAACGCCAACCTGACGGGACAGCAGGATGTGCTCACGAGTTTGTGGCATCGGACCATCAGCGGCCGAGCAAACCAGGATAGCGCCGTCCATCTGAGCAGCACCGGTGATCATGTTCTTCACATAGTCAGCGTGACCTGGGCAGTCAACGTGAGCGTAGTGACGGATCAGCGAGTTGTATTCAACGTGCGCGGTGTTGATGGTGATACCACGAGCCTTTTCTTCCGGAGCGCTGTCGATTTTGTCGAAAGCAACAACGGCCGAACCGAAAACTTCGGAGCAGACGCGAGTCAGAGCAGCGGTCAGCGTGGTTTTACCGTGGTCGACGTGACCGATGGTGCCAACGTTGACGTGCGGGAGGGTACGGTCAAATTTTTCTTTAGCCACGACAATTAACTCCTAGCCTAAAGGGGCTGAATCAGCCTTGTTTTTTGGTAACAGTTTCGACGATATGCGACGGAGCTGTATTGTATTTTTTGAATTCCATAGAGTAGCTTGCGCGACCTTGGGACATGGAACGGACGTCGGTCGCATAACCGAACATCTCACCCAACGGCACTTCGGCGCGAATCACTTTGCCGGAGACCGTGTCTTCCATACCCAGGATCATGCCGCGACGACGGTTAAGGTCGCCCATCACGTCACCCATATAGTCTTCAGGCGTAACAACCTCTACCGCCATGATCGGCTCAAGCAACTCACCACCGCCCTTCTGGGCCAGTTGCTTGGTTGCCATGGAAGCAGCCACTTTAAACGCCATCTCGTTGGAGTCGACGTCGTGGTAGGAACCATCAAACACGGTAGCCTTCAGGCCGATCAGCGGATAGCCGGCAACAACGCCGTTCTTCATCTGCTCTTCGATACCCTTCTGGATAGCCGGGATGTATTCCTTAGGAACCACACCACCCACTACTTCGTTCAGGAATTGCAGACCTTCCTGACCTTCGTCAGCAGGAGCAAAACGAATCCAGCAGTGACCGAACTGGCCACGACCGCCGGACTGGCGAACGAACTTGCCTTCAATCTCGCAGCTCTTCGTGATGCGCTCACGGTACGAAACTTGAGGCTTACCGATGTTGGCTTCGACGTTGAACTCACGGCGCATCCGGTCAACCAGGATGTCCAGGTGCAACTCGCCCATGCCGGAGATGATCGTTTGACCAGTCTCTTCATCAGTCTTGACGCGGAAAGATGGATCTTCCTGAGCGAGCTTGCCCAGAGCGATACCCATTTTTTCCTGGTCGTCCTTGGTCTTAGGCTCTACGGCAACCGAAATAACCGGCTCCGGGAAGTCCATGCGAACCAGGATGATTGCCGTGACGAAGGGGTACACCGACTTGTCATCCGCGACCCCGGTGCCGATGGCATTCGCC
>NZ_JBNNVP010000095.1:0-2960 GCF_050280605.1 Pseudomonas sp. NPDC089918
CTGTTAGGTGTTTTTATTGTGGACTCAACTTTGACTTTGATCCGGAGGCTAGTGAGGGTGCGTGTGGTCGGTGGCGGTGTCGGTGGTATCACCGAATCCGACGCCAACCTGGCACTGGCCTCCAACGCTGTACTGTTCGGCTTCAACGTGCGTGCCGATGCTGGCGCTCGCAAGATCGTCGAGCAGGAAGGTCTGGATATGCGTTACTACAACGTGATCTACGACATCATCGAAGACGTCAAGAAAGCCCTCACCGGTATGCTGGGCAGCGATGTTCGCGAGAACATCCTGGGTACTGCTGAAGTGCGTGACGTGTTCCGTTCGCCGAAGTTTGGCGCGATCGCCGGTTGCATGGTTATCGAAGGTGTTGTTCACCGTAACCGTCCAATCCGTGTACTGCGTGAAGACATCGTTATCTTCGAAGGCGAGCTGGAATCCCTGCGCCGCTTCAAGGATGACGCTTCCGAAGTACGTGCCGGCATGGAATGCGGTATCGGCGTGAAGAGCTACAACGACGTCAAGGTCGGCGACAAGATCGAAGTCTTCGAGAAGGTGCAGGTTGCTCGCAGCCTCTAACTCGCGCACTTCAAGGGCCACGATGAGCCGCCGCATGCAGATGCGCGGCGCAACGTCCGGACTCTAAACGCAACGCCCGGTCTGGCTTTTGTCAGGCCGGGCGTTTGCCGCTTTCAGACCCCTCGGGTTTCACCGTGGGGCAGTAACAGGTAACAAGACATGGCAAAAGAATACAGCCGTACCCAACGTATCGGCGATCAGATGCAGCGTGAGCTGGCACAGCTGATCCGTCGTGAAGTCAAAGACCCGCGCGTCGGTCTGGTCACCATTACCGCTGTTGAAGTCAGCCGTGACGTCGGTCACGCCAAGATCTTCATCACTGTGATGGGCCAGGACAGCGCTGAAGACATCGCGCAAAGCATCAAGGTGCTCAACTCCGCCGCAGGTTTCCTGCGTATGCAGTTGGCTCGCGAAATGAAGTTGCGCAGCGTTCCGCAGTTGCACTTCCATTACGACGAAAGCGTCGTTCGTGGCGCGCACCTGTCGGCCCTGATCGAGCGTGCGGTGGCTGAAGACAATCAGCACCCGGTAGCGGCTGAACCCGAAGACGCCAAGGAGTAATCGGTGGCTCAGGTCAAACGTATCCGTCGTAACGTCAGCGGCATCATCCTGCTCGACAAGCCGCTGGGGTTCACCTCCAACGCGGCATTGCAGAAGGTCCGCTGGTTGCTCAATGCCGAGAAGGCCGGGCACACCGGCAGTCTCGATCCGCTGGCCACCGGCGTGCTGCCGTTGTGCTTTGGCGAGGCCACCAAGTTCTCGCAATACCTGCTCGATTCCGACAAGGCTTATGAAACCCTGGCGCAACTGGGCAAGACCACCACCACGGCCGATGCCGAAGGTGAAGTTTTGCTGGAACGCCCGGTGACCGTTGGTCGCGCCGATATCGAAGCTGTGCTGCCGAAATTTCGTGGGCAAATCAGTCAGATACCGCCGATGTACTCGGCGCTCAAGCGTGATGGGCAGCCGCTGTACAAGCTGGCCCGTGCAGGCGAAGTAGTGGAGCGCGAACCGCGTTCTGTTACTATTGCGCGCTTGGAATTACTGGCCTTTGAGGGTGATACTGCGCGGCTTGCGGTGGATTGCAGCAAAGGCACCTATATCCGCACCCTGGTGGAGGATATCGGTGAGCAACTCGGTTGTGGCGCTTACGTGGCTGAATTGCGACGTACCCAGGCCGGGCCTTTCACGCTTGCACAGACCGTCACTCTGGAAGAGCTTGAAGCGGTACATGCCGAAGGCGGCAACGAAGCGGTCGACCGCTTCCTGATGCCATCGGACAGCGGCCTGCTGGACTGGCCACTGTTGCATTTCTCGGAGCACAGCGCGTTCTACTGGCTTAACGGCCAACCGGTACGTGCCCCGGATGCACCGAAGTTCGGCATGGTACGGGTACAGGATCACAATGGTCGTTTCATCGGTATCGGTGAAGTGAGCGAAGACGGGCGCATCGCGCCACGTCGACTGATTCGGTCAGAATGACCGAAACCGGCCTGTGTAACAGCAGGTCGGCGAGTGTGGCTGTTAACAGGCACGGTCACTACTCATTTATAGATACAGGGATTTGTCCCTGGCCTGTTGAAGCTGTTTCTTTGAAACAGTTTCCTGATAAAAGGATTGCCTCATGGCTCTCGACGTTCAAGAAAAAGCTCAAATCGTAGCTGACTACCAGCAAGCTGTTGGTGACACTGGTTCGCCAGAAGTGCAAGTTGCACTGCTGACCCACAACATCAACAAGCTGCAAGGTCACTTCAAGGCCAACGGTAAAGATCACCACTCCCGTCGTGGTCTGATCCGCATGGTAAACCAGCGCCGTAAGCTGCTGGACTACCTGAAAGGCAAGGATCTGGGCCGTTACCAGGCTCTGATCGGTCGCCTGGGTCTGCGTCGCTAATAAGCGATTGCGCTAGAGGTTGGTTGTCTGTCGTGCGTCAGTGGGTCTCCCGCTGGCGCATGTCAGGCTCCCAGCCTCAAGTTTTATCTGGATAGTCGTTTTACCCTGGACAGGCGTTGGGCCGATTCCCGACATTGCCCAAGAATTTCGCAAGAAGACAAGTTCCCCAAGAGCCACAAAAGAAGGTAGGACACCGTGAACCCGGTAATCAAAAAATTCCAGTTCGGTCAGTCGACCGTTACCCTCGAGACTGGCCGTATCGCCCGTCAGGCCTCCGGCGCAGTATTGGTCACCGTTGACGATGACGTCAGCGTATTGGTGACTGTAGTCGGTGCCAAACAAGCCGATCCAGGCAAGGGCTTCTTCCCTCTGTCCGTTCACTACCAGGAAAAGACTTACGCTGCCGGTAAGCTGGAACTGGCCGAGGTGGCCGAGTCCGCCAATTGTTCGATCCGCACCATGCTCTGACGCACCACCTGCTGACCGCTCT
>NZ_JBNNVP010000096.1:0-2789 GCF_050280605.1 Pseudomonas sp. NPDC089918
TTTCACGCCCAGCAGATTGGTGCCCTTGGCTGCCCAGTCACGGCTCGAGCCGGTGCCGTATTCTTGCCCGGCGATCACCACCAGCGGTGTCCCCGTTCTTTGATCAACACGTTGAAGGACTCGGGCATGCCCGGCTCCATACGGTGATCGCCGTCCACGATGTTTTTGTACATCTTGGTCCGACCGTTCACATCGTCCGACTTCACTGTGAGCATTTCTTGCAGAGTGTAAGCAGCACCGTATGCTTCCAGTGCCCAGACCTCCATCTCCCCGAAACGCTGACCACCGAACTGTGCCTTACCACCCAGCGGCTGCTGGGTAACCAGGCTGTACGAACCGGTAGAACGAGCGTGCATCTTGTCGTCTACCAAGTGGTTCAGCTTCAGCATGTACATGTAGCCAACAGTAACCGGGCGCTCGAACTTGTTGCCGGTACGGCCGTCGGTCAGCTGCATCTGGCCGCTTTCTGGCAGGTCTGCCAGTTTCAGCATGGCCTTGATTTCGCTTTCCTTGGCACCGTCGAACACTGGAGTGGCCATTGGTACGCCGCCACGCAGGTTCTTCGCCAGATCCAGGATTTCCTGGTCGGAGAAGCTATCCAGATCTTCGTTACGACCGCCGATCTGGTTGTAGATCTCGTCCAGGAAGGTGCGAAGTTCAGCAACTTTACGCTGCTCTTCGACCATCCGGTTGATCTTCTCGCCCAGACCTTTGGCCGCGAGGCCCAGGTGGGTTTCAAGGATCTGACCAACGTTCATACGCGAAGGTACGCCCAACGGGTTGAGGACGACGTCGACCGGGGTGCCATTGGCATCGTGCGGCATGTCTTCAACCGGCATGATCACGGAGACCACACCCTTGTTACCGTGACGACCGGCCATCTTGTCGCCCGGCTGGATGCGACGACGGATTGCCAGGTAAACCTTGACGATTTTCAGCACGCCTGGAGCCAGGTCATCGCCCTGCTGCAGTTTGCGCTTCTTGTCTTCGAACTTGTCGTCCAGCAGACGGCGGCGATCAACGATGTAGGCCTGAGCCTTCTCGAGCTGCTCGTTCAGAGCATCTTCAGCCATGCGCAGTTTGAACCACTGACCATGCTCAAGACCGTCGAGAACTTCGTCGGTGATTTCCTGACCTTTCTTCAGACCGGCGCCGCCTTCGGCTTTGTGGCCGACCAGAGCGGAACGCAGACGTTCGAAAGTGGCGCCTTCAACAATACGGAACTCTTCGTTCAGATCCTTGCGGATCTCGTCGAGTTGAGTCTTCTCGATCGACAGTGCACGAGCATCACGCTCAACGCCGTCACGGGTGAAGACCTGTACGTCGATGACAGTACCTTTGGTGCCGGTAGGCACACGCAGGGAAGTGTCTTTAACGTCGCTGGCTTTTTCACCGAAGATGGCACGCAGCAGTTTTTCTTCCGGAGTCAGTTGGGTCTCGCCTTTCGGAGTGACCTTACCAACCAGGATGTCGCCTGCGCCAACTTCAGCACCTACGTAAACGATACCGGCTTCGTCCAGCTTGTTCAGTGCAGCTTCACCCACGTTCGGGATGTCTGCAGTGATTTCCTCTGGCCCAAGCTTGGTGTCACGTGCCACACAGGTCAGTTCCTGAATGTGGATCGTGGTGAAACGGTCTTCCTGAACAACACGCTCGGACAGGCAGATGGAGTCTTCGAAGTTGAAGCCGTTCCATGCCATGAACGCGATACGCATGTTCTGACCCAGAGCCAGTTCACCCATGTCGGTGGACGGACCGTCGGCCATGATGTCGCTGCGCTGAACCCGATCACCCTTGCTCACCAGCGGACGCTGGTTGATGCAGGTGTTCTGGTTGGAGCGGGTGTACTTGGTCAGGTTGTAGATGTCGACACCAGCTTCGCCGGTTTCAACTTCATCATCAGCAACACGAACCACAATACGGCTGGCGTCGACGGAGTCGATCACGCCGCCACGACGAGCCACGACGCAAACGCCGGAGTCACGGGCTACGTTACGCTCCATGCCGGTACCGACCAGCGGCTTGTCAGCGCGCAGGGTTGGTACAGCTTGACGCTGCATGTTCGAACCCATCAACGCACGGTTGGCGTCGTCGTGCTCGAGGAACGGGATCAGCGACGCTGCAACCGAAACCACCTGCTTCGGCGATACGTCCATCAAGGTGACGTCTTCCGGCGCCTTGACGGTGAACTCGTTCAAGTGACGAACAGCTACCAGCTCGTCGATCAGGACTTTCTTGTCGTTCATCGTGGCCGAAGCCTGAGCGATCACGTGATCAGCTTCTTCGATGGCGGACAGGAACACGATCTCGTCGGTGACCAGAGCGTCTTTCACCACACGGTACGGGCTCTCGAGGAAGCCGTACTGGTTGGTGCGCGCATAGGCAGCCAAGGAGTTGATCAGACCGATGTTCGGACCTTCCGGCGTTTCAATCGGGCATACACGACCGTAGTGAGTCGGGTGTACGTCACGCACTTCAAAGCCAGCACGCTCACGAGTCAGACCGCCAGGGCCGAGTGCAGAAACACGACGCTTGTGGGTGATCTCGGACAGCGGGTTGTTCTGGTCCATGAACTGGGAAAGCTGGCTGGAACCGAAGAACTCTTTCACCGCCGCAGCCACTGGCTTGGCGTTGATCAGGTCTTGCGGCATCAGGCCTTCGCTTTCAGCCATCGACAGACGCTCTTTGACCGCACCAGGCCGCGAGCAGCACCATACCGGCAGCGGGAATCAGCAACGTGCAGAGCAAGCCCAGCGACGACCACTTCAGGCGCAGCGCCAATACCGTCC
>NZ_JBNNVP010000097.1:0-2534 GCF_050280605.1 Pseudomonas sp. NPDC089918
GCCTTTTTTCACTTTACCGCGAGGAATTGCTTCCTTCACGGTAACTTTGATGATGTCACCGATACCAGCGTAACGACGATGGGAGCCACCCAGCACCTTGATGCACATAACACGGCGAGCGCCAGAGTTATCGGCCACATCGAGCATGGATTGAGTCTGAATCATATAATTTCTCCGACCCCTAGTCCTTAGACTTCCACAGCGCGTTCGAGAACATCAACCAGCGCCCAAGACTTGGTCTTGGCCAAAGGACGAGTTTCACGAATAGTGACTTTGTCGCCGATGTGGCACTGATTGGTTTCGTCGTGCGCGTGCAGCTTAGTCGAACGCTTAACGTATTTACCGTAGATCGGGTGCTTAACGCGACGCTCGATCAGAACGGTGATGGTCTTGTCCATTTTGTCGCTGACAACACGGCCAGTCAGCGTACGGACGGTTTTTTCGGCTTCAGCCATGATTACTTACCTGCCTGCTGTTTGAGCACAGTCTTCACGCGAGCGATGTCACGCTTAACTTGCCGGAGCAGGTGAGACTGCCCCAACTGGCCAGTTGCTTTCTGCATCCGCAGATTGAACTGGTCGCGCAGCAGGCCGAGCAGTTGCTCGTTAAGCTGCGGCGCGTCTTTTTCACGAAGTTCATTCGCTTTCATCACATCACCGTCCGTTTAACAAAAGCGGTGGCGAGCGGCAGCTTTGCAGCAGCCAGGGCAAAAGCCTCACGCGCCAGCTCTTCAGAAACGCCCTCGATTTCATACAGGACTTTGCCTGGCTGAATCTGGGCAACCCAGTACTCCACACTACCCTTACCTTTACCCATCCGAACTTCGAGTGGCTTTTTGGAAATAGGCTTGTCCGGGAATACACGGATCCAGATCTTGCCGCCACGTTTAACGTGACGGGTCAGTGCACGACGCGCTGACTCAATCTGACGAGCGGTGAGACGACCACGAGCTACAGACTTCAGCGCGAACTCGCCGAAGCTGACTTTGCTACCGCGCTGAGCCAGACCACGGTTGTGGCCTGTCATCTGCTTGCGGAACTTCGTACGCTTTGGTTGCAACATTTGGCGTACCCCTTACTTAGCAGCTTTTTTACGAGGCGCTGGTGCTTGTGGTTTCAGTTCTTCTTGGCGACCACCAATTACTTCGCCTTTGAAGATCCAAACCTTTACACCGATCACACCGTAAGTGGTGTGAGCTTCGTAGTTGGCATAGTCGATGTCGGCACGCAGGGTGTGCAGTGGCACACGACCTTCGCGATACCATTCAGTACGTGCGATTTCAGCACCGCCGAGACGACCGCTCACTTGGATTTTGATGCCTTTGGCACCAATGCGCATGGCGTTCTGAACAGCGCGCTTCATAGCGCGACGGAACATTACGCGACGCTCCAGCTGCTGAGCTACGCTCTGCGCAACCAGCATACCGTCGAGCTCCGGCTTACGGATCTCTTCGATATTGATGTGCACAGGCACACCCATTTGCTTGGTCAGGTCCTGACGCAGTTTCTCAACATCTTCACCTTTCTTCCCGATAACGATACCTGGACGAGCGGTGTGGATGGTGATACGTGCAGTCTGAGCCGGACGATGGATATCGATACGGCTTACGGACGCGCTTTTTAGTTTGTCTTGGAGATACTCACGCACCTTCAGATCAGCGAACAAATAGTCCGCATAAGTCCGACCGTCTGCGTACCAGACGGAGGTGTGCTCCTTGACGATTCCCAGGCGAATGCCAATGGGATGTACTTTCTGACCCATCTCTTCGACTCCGTTACTTGTCAGCAACCTTGACAGTGATATGGCAAGACCGCTTGACGATGCGATCAGCACGGCCTTTGGCACGTGGCATGATTCGCTTCAGCGAACGCCCTTCGTTGACGAAAACGGTGCTGACCTTCAGGTCATCAACGTCTGCGCCTTCGTTATGCTCGGCGTTGGCTACGGCCGACTCCAGCACTTTCTTCATGATCTCGGCGGCTTTCTTACTGCTGAAAGCCAACAGGTTGAGCGCTTCGCCCACCTTCTTCCCGCGGATCTGGTCGGCGACCAAGCGGGCTTTCTGGGCGGAGATTCGAGCGCCCGACAACTTAGCGGCTACTTCCATCGTTCCTTACCCCTTAACGCTTGGCTTTCTTGTCTGCCACGTGCCCACGATATGTGCGGGTACCGGCAAACTCGCCCAGTTTGTGGCCGACCATGTCTTCGTTCACGAGAACTGGAACATGTTGACGACCGTTATGCACAGCAATGGTCAAACCGACCATTTGTGGCAGGATCATGGAACGGCGCGACCAGGTCTTAACTGGTTTGCGATCGTTCTTTTCCGCCGCCACTTCGATCTTCTTCAGTAGGTGAAGATCAATAAAAGGACCTTTTTTCAGAGAACGTGGCACTGTCGTATCCCTCTATTTACTTGCGACGACGGACGATCATTTTGCCGCCACCAGCGAGAAACTGATCGAGACCACGGTAAAACCGATCTCGCCGGCGCCCTTGATGGCCGCCTCGCGCATGCCGTCGCCGGCTTCCAG
>NZ_JBNNVP010000098.1:0-2410 GCF_050280605.1 Pseudomonas sp. NPDC089918
AGCCGTTGTTTTAACGGGCCATTTTTTTTGACACACACAGAGTACTTGCTGAAACCGACCGGCAGACAACACACAAAACCCTCCTAAATCAAAAGAGACGGCAAGAAAATTCGTGTCTTCAAGTCGACCCAAAAAGCGGTTGATGCTTGAACACTGCTAGGTAGAAGACCATGGCACGACTAAAAGAGATTTACTGGAAGGAAATCGCACCGAAGCTTAAGGAAGAACTTAAGCTTTCGAACGTGATGGAAGTTCCACGCGTTACCAAAATCACCCTGAACATGGGTCTGGGCGAAGCAGTCGGTGACAAGAAAGTCATCGAGCACGCTGTTGCTGACCTGGAAAAGATCACCGGTCAGAAAGTCGTTGTGACTTACGCTCGGAAATCCATCGCTGGCTTTAAAGTCCGTGAAGGTTGGCCGATCGGCGTCAAAGTGACTCTGCGCCGTGAGCGTATGTATGAATTCCTGGATCGTCTGCTGTCGATCTCCCTGCCTCGGGTTCGCGACTTCCGCGGCCTGAATGCCAAGTCCTTCGATGGTCGTGGTAACTACAGCATGGGCGTTAAAGAGCAGATCATCTTCCCGGAAATCGACTACGACAAGATCGATGCTCTCCGCGGTCTGGACATTACCCTGACCACCACTGCCAAGAACGATGATGAAGGTCGCGCTCTGCTGCGCGCTTTCAAATTCCCGTTCCGCAACTGATTGGAGTAGGAAAATGGCCAAGATGAGCATGAAAAACCGCGAGCTGAAGCGTCAGCTCACGGTTGCCAAGTACGCCAAAAAGCGTGCAGCACTGAAAGCTATCATCGTTGATCTGAACGCAAGTCCAGAAGCGCGTTGGGAAGCTACAGTAGCTCTGCAGAAGCAGCCACGTGACGCAAGCGCTTCGCGCATGCGTAACCGCTGCCGCCTGACCGGTCGTCCACACGGCGTTTACCGCAAGTTCGGCCTCGGCCGTAACAAACTGCGTGAAGCTGCTATGCGTGGTGACGTACCTGGTCTGGTTAAAGCCAGCTGGTAAGCACTGTCAAAGTCTCGGTGCTCGGGATCGCAAGATCCTGACCATCGGTGACCTTGAACTTGAATCAAGCCCCTATTGGGGCTTGATTCATTTGTGGGGTGTGTCTAGAATACCCGGCTCGCCTGAGCCCGTGCTTTTTTTGCGCGGATGTACTCGGCGACACGTAGTAGCCGCAAGGCTAATTTTTTGTGTATTAGGAGCGTCTAGCCCATGAGTATGCAGGACCCGTTAGCGGACATGCTAACTCGAATCCGTAATGCCCAGATGGCTGAAAAGTCCGTCGTAAGCATGCCATCTTCTACTTTGAAGGTAGCTGTTGCCAAAGTCCTGAAGGACGAAGGTTACATTGCGGGTTATCAGATCAGCAGCGAAATCAAACCACTGCTGTCCATCGAGCTGAAGTACTTCGAAGGCCGTCCGGTCATCGAAGAAGTGAAGCGCGTTAGCCGTCCAGGCCTGCGTCAGTACAAGTCCGTCGATGATCTGCCAAAAGTTCGTGGCGGTCTCGGTGTGTCTATCGTCTCCACCAACAAAGGTGTGATGACGGATCGTGCTGCGCGCGCTGCCGGTGTCGGCGGCGAAGTTCTTTGCACTGTGTTCTAAGGGGGGATAAGCATGTCACGCGTCGCTAAGAACCCCGTTAAGCTGCCAGCCGGTGTCGAAGTCAAATTCGCAGGCCAACAGCTTTCGGTGAAGGGTGCCAAGGGTACTCTCGAACTGAACATCCATTCGTCCGTTGAGATTGTTGAAGAAGCTGGTGAGCTGCGTTTTGCTGCTCGCAATGGCGATCAACAGACTCGCGCAATGGCTGGTACCACTCGTGCGTTGGTTAACAACATGGTCCAAGGCGTAAGCCAAGGCTTCGAGCGCAAGCTCCAGCTGGTCGGTGTTGGTTATAAAGCGCAAGCAAAAGGCACAGTGCTGAACCTGGCTCTTGGCTTCTCGCACCCAGTGGATTATGAACTGCCGGAAGGCATCACCGCTGAGACTCCTAGCCAGACCGATATCCTGATCAAGGGCATCGATAAGCAGCTGGTAGGTCAAGTGGCCGCCGAGATCCGCGACTTCCGTCCACCAGAGCCGTACAAAGGCAAAGGTGTGCGCTACGCGGACGAAGTCGTCCGTCGTAAAGAAGCCAAGAAGAAGTAGGGCATAGCAAATGACCGACAAAAAAGTTACTCGACTGCGTCGCGCTCGCAAAGCACGCCTGAAAATGCACGAACTCGAAGTCGTGCGTCTCTGCGTGTTCCGCTCGTCGCAGCACATCTACGCCCAGGTCATTTCGGCACGCCTAAATACTCTCGTAGCCAGCCCACCACTTCTGCCAGTGGTGCTGGCGCATCGTCGACGCCGATATAGCAATCATCCAGCGCCACCCCGC
>NZ_JBNNVP010000099.1:0-2144 GCF_050280605.1 Pseudomonas sp. NPDC089918
CCGAAGTCTGGTTCGACGACCCGGAGTTGCACATCGACAAACTGGTCAGCCATCCGGAACTGGCGATGGTCAAGACCACGATGGAATAACCGGCAGGTCTGCCGCACACCGCCGCCGATGAAGGTGTGAGCGATAGTGAGAAGCAGTCTTTGCTGACTCACTTGAAGAGCAGCCACAAGGCGAAAGTGGAAGAACCGCGCAAGATTACATTGCAGCGCAAAACCACCAGCACCCTGCGTGTTGCTGGTAGCAAGAGCATCAGCGTTGAAGTACGCAAGAAGAAAGTCTTCGTACAACGCAGCCCGGAAGAAATCGAAGCCGAGCGCAAACGCGAACTGGAAGAACGCCGCGCAGTAGAAAATGCTGCACGTCAGAAGGCTGAAGAAGAAGCCAAGCGTCGCGCCGAAGAAGAAGCGCGTCGCCAGCCTGCTGCTGCGCAAACCGCTACTAACGACGCCGTTGCAGCGCCAGCTGCAGTTGCCGAACCAGTACGTGAAAGCGCGCCGGTTGTTGCAGCTGCACCAGCACCTGCGGCCGACACTCGCAAACGCGACGAACAGCGTCGTCCGGACAAACCACGTGCCGACGATACCAATCGTCGTGGCAGTGGCGATGGCGAGCGCAAAAACGCTCCGCATCGTGCTTCGGTCAAGGAAAAAGCGCCTGCTCCACGTGTTGCGCCACGTACTACCGACGAAGAAAGCGATGGCTTCCGTCGTGGTGGTCGCGGCAAGGCCAAGCTGAAGAAACGCAACGCCCACGGTTTCCAGAGCCCAACCGGCCCTGTTGTGCGCGAAGTGAAGATCGGCGAGACCATCACTGTTGGCGATCTCGCCCAGCAGATGTCGGTCAAGGCTGCTGAAATCATCAAGTTCATGTTCAAACTGGGTACTCCAGCGACCATCAACCAGGTACTGGATCAGGAAACTGCCCAACTGGTTGCCGAAGAGCTGGGCCACAAAGTGACCCTGGTCAGCGACACCGCCCTGGAAGATTCCCTGGCCGAGTCCCTGAAGTTTGAAGGTGAAGCGTTCTCCCGTGCACCGGTTGTGACCGTAATGGGCCACGTTGACCATGGTAAGACCTCGCTGCTCGACTACATCCGTCGTGCCAAGGTAGCTGCTGGCGAAGCCGGTGGTATCACCCAGCACATCGGTGCGTACCACGTTGAAACCGAACGCGGCATGGTCACCTTCCTCGACACCCCTGGTCACGCCGCGTTTACCGCCATGCGTGCCCGTGGTGCCAAGGCGACCGACATCGTGATCCTGGTGGTTGCAGCGGACGACGGCGTAATGCCGCAGACCGTTGAAGCCGTTCAGCACGCCAAGGCTGCTGGTGTTCCGCTGGTTGTTGCAGTGAACAAAATCGACAAGCCGGGCGCCGATCTCGATCGCATCCGTAGTGAATTGTCGGTTCACGGCGTGACCTCGGAAGAGTGGGGCGGCGACACCCCGTTCGTATCTGTTTCGGCGAAAGTCGGTACTGGCGTGGACGAGTTGCTCGAAGCTGTTCTGCTGCAAGCTGAAGTTCTCGAACTGAAAGCGACCCCTTCGGCTCCTGGCCGTGGCGTTGTGGTTGAATCGCGTCTCGACAAAGGTCGTGGCCCGGTTGCAACCGTTCTGGTTCAAGACGGTACCCTGCGCCAAGGCGACATGGTGCTGGTCGGGTCGAACTATGGCCGCGTTCGCGCCATGCTCGACGAGAACGGCAAGCCAATCAAGGAAGCCGGTCCTTCCATCCCTGTCGAGATTCTCGGCCTGGACGGTACCCCGGACGCTGGCGACGAGATGAGCGTTGTTGCCGACGAGAAGAAAGCCCGTGAAGTGGCTCTGTTCCGTCAAGGCAAGTTCCGCGAAGTCAAACTGGCCCGTGCTCACGCTGGCAAGCTTGAAAACATCTTCGAGAACATGGGGCAGGAAGAGAAGAAGACGCTCAACATCGTCCTCAAATCCGACGTCCGTGGTTCGCTGGAAGCGTTGAACGGTGCCTTGAATGGCCTGGGTAACGACGAAGTGCAAGTGCGTGTGGTCGGTGGCGGTGTCGGTGGTATCACCGAATCCGACGCCACTCGGCTAATGTAGCGGGCATGACGCAGTTCAAAGGCACGCAAATGACCGCTATGTTCGAGTTTCTCCAAGGCG
>NZ_JBNNVP010000100.1:0-1838 GCF_050280605.1 Pseudomonas sp. NPDC089918
TCACCGAGGAAGCCCAACTGCTTGGCGCGCTCGGTGGCAAAACCGGCGGGCGCCACCGAATTGACCAGAATCTGGTCCTTGGCGCAGGCCTGGGCGACCCACTTCTCGTCTACCAGAGTGCCGGCAGGAACGATGATTTCCTCGGTACCTGGCTTGAATACGTCACGGGCGATAACACGACCCAATACGCGCTCACCCAACGGCTCAACAACGTCACCGCCTTCAATGTGCGGAGTCATTACCAGGCCATGTTCGGTGCCGCAATCGATCTCGGTCACAACCAGATCCTGCGCCACGTCTACCAGACGACGAGTCAGGTAACCGGAGTTCGCAGTTTTCAATGCGGTATCCGCCAAACCTTTACGAGCACCGTGAGTGGAGATGAAGTACTGAAGTACGCTCAAACCTTCACGGAAGTTCGCAGTAATCGGCGTTTCGATGATGGAACCGTCCGGCTTGGCCATCAGGCCACGCATACCGGCGAGCTGACGGATCTGCGCAGCAGAACCCCGTGCGCCCGAGTCGGCCATCATGTACATCGAGTTGAAAGACTCTTGGTCGACTTCGACGCCATGACGGTCGATGACTTTCTCTTTCGAGAGGTTGGCCATCATCGCCTTGGAAACTTCGTCGTTCGCCTTGGACCAAAGGTCGATCACTTTGTTGTACTTCTCGCCCTGGGTTACCAGGCCGGAGGCGTACTGACTTTCGATCTCTTTCACTTCGTCGGTAGCAGCACCGATGATGCGGGCTTTTTCATCCGGGATAACGAAGTCGTTAACACCGATGGAAACGCCGGAGATGGTCGAGTAAGCAAAACCGGTGTACATCAACTGGTCAGCGAAGATCACGGTCTCTTTCAAACCAACCACGCGGTAGCACTGGTTGATCAGCTTGGAGATCGCCTTTTTCTTCATCGGCTGGTTGACGACGTCGTAAGACAGGCCAGGTGGAACAACCTGGAACAACAGCGCACGGCCGACAGTGGTGTCGACGATACGGGTGTTCTTGACGCTGCCGCCATCACGATCGTTGACGGTTTCGTTGATCCGCACTTTGACTTTAGCGTGCAGTGCGGCTTCGCCGGCACGGAACACACGGTCTACTTCTTGCAGATCCGCGAACACACGACCTTCGCCCTTGGCGTTGATCGCTTCACGAGTCATGTAGTACAGACCCAATACAACGTCCTGCGACGGAACGATGATTGGCTCACCGTTGGCTGGCGACAGAATGTTGTTGGTCGACATCATCAACGCACGCGCTTCCAACTGGGCTTCCAGCGTCAGCGGTACGTGCACGGCCATTTGGTCGCCGTCGAAGTCGGCGTTGTACGCAGCACAGACCAGAGGGTGCAGCTGGATAGCCTTACCTTCGATCAGTACCGGTTCAAACGCCTGGATACCCAGACGGTGAAGGGTCGGTGCACGGTTGAGGAGAACCGGGTGTTCGCGAATCACTTCAGCGAGAACGTCCCAAACCTCTGGCAGCTCGCGCTCGACCATCTTCTTGGCAGCTTTGATGGTGGTAGCAAGACCACGCATTTCCAGCTTGCCGAAAATGAACGGCTTGAACAGCTCGAGAGCCATCTTCTTCGGCAGACCGCACTGGTGCAGACGCAGGGTCGGACCTACGGTAATTACCGAACGACCGGAGTAGTCAACACGCTTACCGAGCAAGTTCTGACGGAAACGACCCTGCTTACCCTTGATCATGTCAGCCAGGGATTTCAGAGGACGCTCTACCCGATCCTTGACGTCGCTGCGGGCGGTCAGCATCAGCACCGGCAGGTTCTTGCCCCGGGCCCGCAAGCGCGCCAGCACTTCGAAGCCATCCAT
>NZ_JBNNVP010000101.1:0-1729 GCF_050280605.1 Pseudomonas sp. NPDC089918
GTGGACGGGCCGATGGAGACGACGACGATTTCAGTCGCAACACCTTTCTCTTTCAGGCGTACGGCTTCTTCCACTGCGATTTCGCAGAACGGGTTCATCGACATCTTGACGTTGGCGAGGTCGACGCCGGAATTGTCCGCCTTGACGCGAACCTTGACGTTGTAATCCACAACGCGTTTGACAGATACCAGGATCTTCATTGGGCAGTGTTCTCTCGAAAATCTTTGATCGTTGCAGCCAGGCTGTTTGTTATCAGATCGCGACTAAATCGCCCCGGTTGCGCGCATCTGTTCAATGCGGTCTGTTCCCAACCCCAGTTCCCTGAGCACTTGTTCGGTGTGCTGGCCAAGACCCGGCACGGCATCCATACGCGGTTCGAATGCGCTGTTACTGCCTGGCGGTATCAGGCTTGGAATGGGGCCGATTGAGGTATCGACTTCCCGCCAGCGATCACGGGCCTGAAGTTGTGGATGGTCCCAAACTCCTTGCATGTCGTTGACCCTCGCGTTGGCGATCTGCGCATGCTCCAGCCGTTCAAACACGGCATCGAAGGTGAGTGTGGAGAACGAGTCGACGATGAGTTGTCGCAGCGCGTGACGGTTTTCCACGCGCTTGAAGTTGGCAGAAAAACGCTCGTCTTTGGCCAGTTCCGGCATAAGGAGCACCTTGTCGCAAAACAGTAGCCACTCACGTTCGTTCTGCAGACCCAGCATCACGGTGGTGCCGTCACCGATGGGGAAGGGACCATACGGGTAAATGGTCGCGTGCGCGGCGCCGGCGCGAGGGGGCGGAGGAGCCCCGTCGTAGGCGTAGTACATCGGGTAGTTCATCCACTCGACCAGGCTTTCCAGCATTGACACATCGAGGTGGCTGCCTTCGCCGGTACGTTCACGCAACAACAGCGCAGACAGAATCCCGGTGTAGGCGTACATGCCCGCCGCAATGTCGGCGATCGAACATCCGGCCTTGGCCATGTCTTCCTCACCCGGGCCGCCGGTGACCGACAGAAATCCGCCTTCGCTCTGGATCAACAGATCGTAGGCTTTTTTCTTTTCATAGGGGCCACCGACGCCATAGCCTGAAATGTCACAGACAATCAGCCGTGGAAAGCGCTGATGCAGCACCTCGAATGACAGCCCCATTCGCGCGGCGGCACCGGGTGCCAGGTTCTGCACAAGTACATCGGCGGTGGCCAGCAAGCTATCCAGCACCTCGGTTGCCGCGTCTTGCTTCAAGTCGAGGGTCAGGCTTTCTTTCGAGCGATTGGTCCAGACGAAGTGCGAGGCCAAGCCGTTGACGCGTTGGTCGTAGCCTCGGGCGAAATCACCTGTGCCTGGACGTTCGACCTTGATCACCCGAGCGCCAAGGTCGGCCAGTTGTCGGGTGCAGAAAGGTGCTGCAATGGCATGCTCAAGACTGATGACGGTAATGCCATCGAGCGGACGGATGCCTTTGGGTTGGCTCATGATTATTATCTCTCTTGTCATGGCTTCCCAGCTGCGCCTGCCTGAGCCGACGCACTGGGCTTTGCGCTGATCACTTAGAAGGAGCGCGGCAGCTCGAGCAGGTGTTCGGCAACGTACGACAGGATCAGGTTGGTGGAGATGGGAGCAACCTGATACAGGCGGGTTTCACGGAACTTGCGCTCCACGTCATATTCGCAGGCGAAGCCAAAGCCACCGTGAGTCTGCAAGCAAGCATTAGCCGCTTCCCAGGAAGCTTTCGCCGC
>NZ_JBNNVP010000102.1:0-1582 GCF_050280605.1 Pseudomonas sp. NPDC089918
CGGTCCCGAAACCGGTGGCCCCCTCAAGGCTTCAGAGATTGAACAAGACGGCTTGCCGACTGACCTGCGGATTTGAGTGACAACCCATGCCAAAAAACAGCGCCAAGGCTGAGTGTGATTGTGCTTCAAGCCCGGCAGCTAGTGCGCTGCCGGGTTGATTATTTGTTATTACAGCGATATTATCTCGCGCCCTATTTCTTGGCTTCCGGGGCGTAGGTAGCTGTCAATTGGAGTCCCACTGAATGGCCCGTATTGCAGGCGTTAACATTCCAGATAACAAGCATACTGTTATCTCGCTGACCTACATCTATGGTGTTGGTCGCACTACTGCACAGAAAATTTGTGCAGTGACTGGGGTAAACCCAGCCGCAAAGATCAAAGATCTGAGCGACGAGCAGATTGAACAGCTGCGTGGCGAAGTGGCGAAGTTCACCACTGAAGGTGACCTGCGTCGCGAAATCAACATGAAAATCAAGCGTTTGATGGACCTCGGTTGCTATCGCGGTCTGCGTCATCGTCGTGGTCTTCCAGTGCGCGGTCAGCGTACGAAGACTAACGCGCGTACCCGTAAAGGTCCGCGTAAGCCGATCCGCAAGTAATCGCCCCAGCGAATCGACAGGAAATTAATCATGGCTAAACCTGCTGCTCGTCCTCGTAAAAAAGTTAAAAAGACAGTGGTTGATGGCATCGCCCACATCCATGCTTCTTTTAACAACACAATCGTGACCATCACCGACCGTCAAGGCAACGCTCTTTCCTGGGCTACCTCCGGTGGTTCGGGTTTCCGCGGTTCCCGCAAGTCCACCCCGTTCGCTGCTCAAGTAGCTGCTGAACGTGCTGGTCAAGCTGCGCTGGAATACGGCCTGAAAAACCTCGACGTTAACGTCAAAGGTCCAGGCCCAGGTCGTGAATCCGCAGTCCGCGCTTTGAACGGCTGTGGCTACAAGATCGCCAGCATCACCGACGTGACGCCAATCCCGCACAACGGGTGCCGTCCGCCGAAGAAGCGTCGCGTGTAATCCAGGAGATTGTAAAGAATGGCTCGTTACATTGGTCCAAAATGCAAACTCGCTCGTCGCGAAGGCACCGATCTCTTTCTGAAGAGCGGCGTGCGCGCGATCGAATCGAAGTGCAACATCGAAGCAGCACCTGGTATCCACGGCCAACGCCGCGGTCGCCAGTCCGATTACGGCACCCAACTGCGTGAAAAGCAGAAGGTCCGTCGTATCTACGGCGTTCTCGAGCGTCAATTCAGCGGCTACTACAAAGAAGCTGCTGGCAAGAAAGGCGCAACTGGCGAAAACCTGTTGCAGCTGCTCGAATGCCGTCTGGACAACGTTGTATACCGTATGGGTTTTGGCTCTACTCGTGCCGAATCCCGTCAGCTGGTATCGCACAAGTCGATCAGCGTTAACGGTCAGACCGTAAACGTTCCGTCTTACCAGGTTCGTGCTGGTGACGTGGTCGCAGTTCGCGAGAAAGCAAAGCCGCACTGAACGTGATCGGCAACGCCCTCGCCGTGCTGGTCATCGCACGTTGGGAAGGCATGTACGACGACGCCAAGGGCCAGCGCTACTGGAAC
>NZ_JBNNVP010000103.1:0-1532 GCF_050280605.1 Pseudomonas sp. NPDC089918
TTACGCAGATATGGGATGGAACCGATCCATGGCATTTCAATTTTAGACTCCCTACCAATTTCTGCTGCAGAAGTAGGTAAAAATGTTCACACGAGATGCCAAAGCACCTGCGATCAGCTGGTCACCAGCACTCACGCCTTTAGGGGCGATGATGTAGCGACGCTCGCCATCTGCGTACAGCAGCAGAGCGATGTGAGCAGTACGGTTTGGATCGTATTCAATACGCTCGACAGTGGCAGAGATGCCATCTTTGTCGTTGCGACGGAAATCGACCAGACGATAATGCTGCTTATGGCCACCACCGATGTGACGAGTGGTAATACGACCATTGTTGTTACGACCACCAGTCTTCGATTTTTTCTCGAGCAGCGGTGCGTGAGGAGCGCCTTTATGCAGCTCCTGGTTGACCACCTTGACCACAAAACGGCGGCCAGGGGAAGTCGGTTTGCATTTAACGATTGCCATGATGCACCCCTTCCTTACTCAGCACTGCTGCTGAAATCGAGATCTTGGCCTGGCTGAAGGGAGATAACTGCCTTCTTCCAGTCATTACGCTTGCCCAGACCGCGAGCAGTGCGCTTGCTCTTACCCAGAACATTCAGGGTAGTAACACGCTCTACTTTCACGCTGAACAGGCTTTCGACGGCCTTCTTGATTTCCAGCTTGGTTGCGTCAGTTGCAACCTTGAAAACGAACTGGCCTTTCTTGTCAGCCAGAACCGTAGCCTTCTCGGAAACGTGCGGGCCAAGCAGAACTTTAAATACGCGTTCCTGGTTCATCCCAGCAGCTCCTCGAATTTCTTCACGGCCGACACGGTGATCAACACCTTGTCGTATGCGATCAGACTAACTGGATCGGAACCTTGCACGTCACGTACATCAACGTGCGGCAGGTTGCGAGCAGCCAGGTACAGGTTCTGATCAACCACTTCAGACACGATCAAGACGTCAGTCAGGCCCATGCCGGTCAGTTTGTTCAGCAGATCTTTGGTCTTCGGTGCATCAACAGCGAAGTCCTGAACCACAACCAGACGATCAGTACGCACCAGCTCAGCAAGGATGGAACGCATTGCTGCGCGATACATCTTCTTGTTCAGCTTCTGGGTGTGATCCTGAGGACGAGCTGCGAAAGTGGTACCGCCGCCACGCCAGATTGGGCTACGGATAGTACCGGCACGAGCACGGCCAGTACCTTTCTGACGCCATGGGCGCTTACCGCCACCACGAACGTCGGAACGGGTCTTTTGCTGCTTGCTACCTTGACGGCCGCCGGCCATGTAGGCCACGACTGCTTGGTGAACCAGCGTCTCGTTGAATTCGCCGCCAAATGTCAGTTCGGAAACTTCGATCGCTTGAGCGTCATTTACATTTAATTGCATGTCAGCTTCCCCTTAACCGCGAGCCTTGGCTGCTGGACGTACAACCAAGTTGCCGCCAGTGCACCCACCCTGAATTTCCACGCCACCAACCGCTACTGGGTCGACCCCCAGGACGGTTTCATCTTGCGCAGCGAGCAGCACCTGACGCCGCAAT
>NZ_JBNNVP010000104.1:0-1476 GCF_050280605.1 Pseudomonas sp. NPDC089918
GACAATGCCGGCGACACAGTGATCGAACGCGGCACCTCGCTGGCCGAGATCGACACGGTGCTGTCGTCGATCAACTACACCCTGGGCAGCAACCTCGAGAACCTGACCCTCACCGGCAGCGATAATCTGGACGGTACCGGCAATGCCCTGAGCAACCGCCTCGTGGGTAACAACGGCAATAACACGTTGGACGGCGGCCTCGGCGCCGACGTGATGATCGGCGGCAGTGGCAATGACACCTACATCGTCGACAACCTCAAGGACGCCATCACCGAGATCAGCACCCTGGCGAGCGAAATCGACACCGTGCGTTCCTCGGTGAGCTGGACCCTGGGCGCCAACCTGGAAAACCTCACCCTCACCGGCAGCGACAACCTCACTGGCGTCGGCAACACCCTGAACAACGTGCTGACTGGCAACAGCGGCAACAACGTGCTCAACGGTGGTACGGGGCTGGACACGCTGATCGGCGGCGCCGGTGACGACACCTACGTCCTCGACCAGGCCGGCGAACTGGCACTGCTGCAGGAAACTGCCGATCAGGGTCGTGACCTGCTGAACATCACCTACGCCTCGACCCCAACCACCGGCACCGTCGACCTCAGCCAAAGCAACCTGCAAAACGTCGAGAACGTCACCCTCACCGGCCTCGGCGCCTTCACCGTGGTCGGCAATGACCTGAACAACACCCTGCTCGGCAATGCCTACGTCAACACCCTGCAAGGCGGGGCCGGAGATGACTGGCTGGATGGCGGCGTGGGCGCTGATATCCTCAGCGGCGGCACTGGTGACGACACCTACGTCATCGAAAGCGTTGCCGACAAGGTTTTTGAAAACGCTGACGAAGGTCGTGACCTGATCAGGACGGCAGTGAGCTACACCCTGTCGACCAACGTCGAAGACGGCTTGTTACTGGGTACAGCGGCACTTAATTTGGCCGGCAACGAACTGGACAACAGCCTGACCGGCAACGCCGCCGCCAACCTCCTCGACGGCAAGGCCGGGGCCGACACCCTGGACGGCGGTGCCGGCAACGACACCTACCTCGTCGACAATGCCGGCGACACAGTGATCGAACGCGGCACCTCGCTGGCCGAGATCGACACGGTGCTGTCGTCGATCAGCTACACCCTGGGCAGCAACCTCGAGAACCTGACCCTTACCGGCGGCGACCACCTCGACGCCACCGGCAACGTCCTGGGCAATCGCCTGGCAGGTAACAGCGGCAACAACGTTCTGGATGGCGGAATTGGCGCCGATGTGATGATCGGCGGCGCCGGCAATGACATCTACATCGTCGACAACCTCAAGGATCTGGCCACCGAAACCAGCACCCTGATATCTGAAATCGACACCGTGCGCTCCTCGGTCAGCTGGACCCTGGGCGCCAACCTGGAAAACCTCACCCTCACCGGCAGCGACAACCTCACTGGCGTCGGCAACACCCAGAACAACGTGCTGACTGGCAACGCCGGC
>NZ_JBNNVP010000105.1:0-1360 GCF_050280605.1 Pseudomonas sp. NPDC089918
ATGTCGATGAAGTCGATGACGATCAGGCCGCCGATGTCGCGCAAGCGCAACTGACGGGCGATTTCTTCGGCAGCTTCAAGGTTGGTCTGCAGTGCGGTTTCTTCGATGTCGCTGCCTTTGGTGGCGCGCGCCGAGTTGATGTCGATGGACACCAGAGCTTCGGTCGGATCGATAACGATGGAGCCGCCGGAAGGCAGTTCGACGACGCGCTGGAAGGCGGTTTCGATCTGGCTTTCGATCTGGAAACGGTTGAACAGCGGAACGCTGTCTTCGTACAGTTTGATTTTGCTGGCGTACTGCGGCATCACCTGACGAATGAAGGTCAGGGCTTCATCCTGGGCTTCAACGCTGTCGATCAGTACTTCGCCGATGTCCTGGCGCAGGTAATCGCGGATGGCGCGGATGATCACGTTGCTTTCCTGGTAGATCAGGAACGGCGCGGAACGGTCCAGCGAAGCTTCTTTGATGGCGGTCCACAGTTGCAGCAGGTAATCGAGGTCCCACTGCATTTCTTCGCTGCTGCGGCCAAGGCCGGCAGTGCGAACGATCAGACCCATGTCGGCCGGGGCAACCAGACCGTTCAGGGCTTCACGCAGTTCGTTGCGCTCTTCACCTTCGATGCGACGGGAGATACCGCCGGCACGCGGGTTGTTCGGCATCAGCACCAGGTAACGACCGGCCAGGCTGATGAAGGTGGTCAGGGCGGCGCCCTTGTTGCCACGTTCTTCCTTTTCGACCTGAACGATGACTTCCTGGCCTTCGCTCAGGACGTCCTTGATGTTGACGCGGCCTTCGGGGGCTTTCTTGAAGTATTCGCGGGAGATTTCTTTGAGGGGCAGGAAGCCGTGGCGCTCAGAGCCGAAATCGACAAAGGCAGCCTCGAGGCTTGGTTCGATGCGAGTAATCCGGCCTTTATAGATGTTGGCCTTCTTCTGCTCGCGTGCACCGGATTCGATGTCCAGGTCGTAGAGGCGCTGGCCATCTACCAGTGCAACACGCAACTCTTCGGGTTGAGTTGCGTTAATCAGCATTCTTTTCATGTAGTACCGTCGGTTTCCGGGCTGCCGGAAACGGCGTTCGGCACACACGACTTCTCACGGTCGGTGTCAGGTGCGTCAGGAGTGGTTGGCCACTCCAGTGTCTAGCGAACCCCGGCCAATTGGGCCGGTGTCGCGACGTACGCGTCCTGCTTGCTGTGGCTACTTAAGCACTCAGTCAGGAGGAGGAATCAACCGGCGGCTGTGGACGAGATGAAGCGTCTTGATAAAGCCTATTGCTACACAGTCCAGCCACCACCGTTGAGCAATTGTGAATTCTGCATGAGCCATCCTGCTTGTTATTGTTTCACTTGATGAAATGC
>NZ_JBNNVP010000106.1:0-1319 GCF_050280605.1 Pseudomonas sp. NPDC089918
CTGGTTGGTTATTTATGGCTTAAGTTTCAATAAATGCGTATGAATAAATTGTGCTAAGACTAATTACTTTTTGATCCATATAAGAAACTTCAACTTATGATGTCTTCACGGGCCAGCAACGCTTCAGCGTTATTGCCCAGGTCGACGATCACGTTGTCGCGGGTGACTTTCTTCACGGTGCCGGAGATGATTTCCCCCAGGCGCTCGCGGTAGGCGTCGACGACTTGAGCACGCTCGGCTTCGCGAACTTTCTGCACGATGACTTGCTTGGCAGTCTGTGCAGCAATGCGGCCGAACTCGATGGATTCGATCTTTTCTTCGACAACATCGCCGACCTTGGCGCCAGGATGCGTTTCGGCAACCTTGCTTGGCCAGGTTTCGATGGCCGGATCGTCCAGATCTGCTTCTTCGACAACCGTCCAGCGACGGAATGTCTCGTAAGCACCGGTGTGGCGATTGATTTCCACACGCAGATCGACTTCGTCCTCAAAACGCTTTTTGGTAGCAGTGGCCAGAGCCAGCTCCAGCGCTTCAAAAATTACGTTTGCCGGTACGCCCTTTTCATTGGATACCGACTCAACAACCAGCAGTACTTCTTTGCTCATCGTACGCCTCGCCTTTCGCAAGCCATTGGATCCGCGGGATCCGCGTCTCAGTCAAAACTGGGAATAATGTTGGCCTTGTCGATCATATCGATCGGCAACAGGAACTCATGGTCTTCAACCTGCACCACAACGTCCTGCTCTTCTACACCGCGCAGAAGGCCCTGAAAGTTGCGCCGACCTTCAAAAGGCGAGCGCAGCTTGATCTTCACTTGTTCACCGGCAAATTTTGCAAACTGCTCAATAGTGAACAGTGGGCGTTCCATGCCAGGCGAGGAAACTTCAAGGGTGTATTCAACGGCGATCGGATCTTCAACATCCAGTACACCGCTGATCTGACGGCTGACGATGGCACAATCGTCCACCAGCACGCCGCCCTCTTTATCAATATAAACGCGCAACATTGAGTGGCGACCTTGAGCCGAAAACTCAATACCCCAGCATTCATAGCCTAGGGCCACGACCACCGGGGCCAGCAAGGCCTGCAACTCTTCTAGCTTGCTCGACACCTGAACCCCCTCGTGCATGTATGTGCATGCTGTGCAAAATAAAAAAATGGGCGAAACGCCCATCCTTGAAACGCCGTTGAACAGCGACGTTGAAAGTGTCCAGCTAACAAAAAGCCCCTGAAAAGGGGCTCCTTAAACTGGTTGCGGGGGCCGGATTTGAACCGACGACCTTCGGGTTATGAGCCCGACGCAACCTGAACAACGACCT
>NZ_JBNNVP010000107.1:0-1312 GCF_050280605.1 Pseudomonas sp. NPDC089918
TGTCCCGTCCTGAATAAGGTTTACACCTTCTGATCTGTTTTTCAGGAGGACGTAATGGAATCAGCAAAAAGGCGTAGTCAGCGAGACTACACGCTGACCTTTAAATTGTCGGTCGTCGATCAGGTCGAAAAAGGCGAGCTGAGTTATAAAGAGGCTCAGGAGCGCTACGGGATTCAAGGCAAAACGACCGTTCTGACGTGGTTACGCAAGCACGGTCGGCAGGATTGGAGCCCAGGCGGATACATTGGCTCGCCGAGGATGGGGTCTATGCCCGACAAAAACCGCCCATTAACGCCAGAGCAACGCATCAAAGAGCTTGAAGAGCAGTTAGCTCTGTCCAATCAGAAAGCGCAGTTTTTCGAGGCGGTCGTGGATGTCTTGAAGAATGACTACGGTCTCTCTGTCGTAAAAAAGCGTCCCGGCAAGTCCTCGCGCAAAAACGAATCAAAAACCTGAGCATCAGCAGGGCTTGCCAGTTCATGGGGATAAGCCGACAGGCTTACTACAAACGCAATCGCGCCGATGCTGCTCGTCTGGTTCTGGATCAGAAAGTTGCCGATTTCGTTCAGCAAAAACGTCAGCGGCAGCCGCGTTTGGGCACCCGAAAGCTGCATTACTTGCTGCATTGCCAGCCTCAACTTGAGCTGCAAGTGGGTCGAGATCGGCTGTTTTCGATTCTGCGGGAAAGACGTTTATTGGTAGCTCGCAAGCGGTCTTATCACAAGACGACCAATAGTCATCATCGCTTTCACCGCCACCCGAACCTGCTCAAGCCAGGTCCTGATCAGGTTGTTCCAAGCGGCCCGGAACAAGTCTGGGTGGCTGACATCACCTATTTGCCCACTCAGGAAGGTGTGGCCTATCTGAGCCTGGTAACGGATGCTTTTTCGCGAAAGATCGTGGGCTATCACGTCCATGAAAGCCTTCACACCGAGTCGGTAGCACAGGCACTGCGCCGGGCGGTAAAGCACCGTCGGACAGAGCAGTCGCTGGTGCATCATTCAGATAGAGGTATCCAATATTGCTCGGGGATGTACCAAGCGTTGCACGCGAAATACGGTATTCGATGCTCAATGACAGACGGCTATGACTGCTACCAAAATGCCTTGGCAGAGCGGGTCAACGGGATATTAAAGACAGAGCTTATGCTCCAGCGGCCGCAGGATTTGCTGCAAGCGAAGAAGATGGTGAGTGAGTCGATATCGATCTACAACGGCGAGCGTCCGCACCTGTCTTTGAAATACAAAACGCCCGATGCGGTGCATCGGGCGTTAGGGTGAAACAGGTGTAAACCTATTTCAGGACTAGACAC
>NZ_JBNNVP010000108.1:0-1282 GCF_050280605.1 Pseudomonas sp. NPDC089918
GGTAGAAACCGGAGACATCCTTTACGTTTTAAACCGGAGACATCGTTTACAGGTATGAAATACGGTCAGGAGGTGCCTGACCATGCCCTGGAATCGAGAGTCCCCAATGGATCAGAGAGTGAAACTCGTAGGCGACTGGATGTCCGGCGCCTATTCCAAATGTGAGCTGGCACGGCATTACGGTGTCAGCCGGCCCACTTTGGACAAGTGGCTGGCGCGCTATGCTGAACGTGGCATCGACGGCCTCAAAGAGCTGTCCAGACGTCCGCATCACAGCCCCCATCAAATCAGTGAGCATGTCCTTGAGTTGCTGATCGCTTATAAGCGCGAGCATCCGAGTTGGGGGCCTGAGAAGTTGGTTCACAACCTTAAAAATACGCACGCGGAGCTGTCTTGGCCCGCGTTGAGCACCGCTGGCGAATGGCTCAAGCGTGCAGGTCTGGTGCAAAAACGACGTTTCCTTAATCGCCCACCGACGGGGCCTATTCCGTTACGCGAAGCCACAGAGCCCAATCAAACATGGGCGGCGGATTTCAAAGGCGACTTCGCCCTGCAATCAGGTCAGCGCTGCTTTCCTTTGACGATCTCCGATCATGTCAGTCGATTCCTCTTACTTTGTCGGGCGCAAAGTAGTGTGGCTGGGGCGCGCGAAGGATTTGACTGGGCTTTTCGAGAGTATGGGTTGCCCAATGTCATTCGTACGGATAACGGTTCACCTTTTGCCTCGACCGGCGTGTCGCGCATCTCCAGCCTGGCGGCCTGGTTCATACGCTTGGGTATCTATCCCGAGCGTATCCAGCCCGGACGCCCTGACCAGAATGGCCGCCATGAACGAATGCACCGAACCCTCAAGGCTGCGCTGCTTCAGACACCTGAGCATAATTTGGTACAGCAGCAGTTGGCGTTTGAACGGTTTCGCCACGAATACAACTACGAACGCCCTCACAAGGCCCTGGCAATGAAGGTTCCGGCGGATGTTTATGTGCCATCCAGCCGCCTCTACGACGGACGTGTGCCGGAGGTGAATTACCCTTCACAAATGCTGGTCAGAAAAGTCCGGCAAAACGGTTCAATGAAGTGGAAAGGCGGAATGGTATTTGTCAGCGAATCGCTGGTGGGTGAGGCACTAGGGCTGAAGGAGGTGGAAGATGAGGTCTGGGAAGTGTATTTGTGCAATTACCTTTTAGGTCGTTTGAAAAGCGGTGAAAACCGCCTTTCAAACCCACAAAAACGTAAAGGATGTCCCCGGTCTCGATTGTAAAGGATGTATCCGTTTCTACAT
>NZ_JBNNVP010000109.1:0-1227 GCF_050280605.1 Pseudomonas sp. NPDC089918
CGGCGCCGACACGCCGCTGACCTATGCCTTGTCGAGTAACACCAGCGGCTTGCCGGCGCTGAGCTCGGGCGGGGTGGCGCTGGTGTACAGCGTCGCGGGCGGCACGCTTACCGCCAAGGCCGGCGTAGCCGGTGCCGACGTCTTCACGTTCAGCCTCACCACAGCGGGTGCCTACACCTTCACGCTGCTCAAACCGCTGGATCACGCGGCAGGCAACAACGAGAACGACATCACCCTCAACCTGGGCTCGCTGCTGCAAGCCACCGACAAGGACGGCGACACGGTGACGGCTGCGGCCGACAAACTGGTCATCACCGTCGACGACGACACGCCGACGGCGACCGGTACTGCCGCAACGGGAACCGTCGACGAGGACGGCCTGGCCAATGGCATTGCCGGTGGTACGGGCGACGTGGCTGGCGAGGCGACCACGGCCAGCGGCAGCGTGACCGGTATCTTCCAGTCCGGCGCCGACACGCCGCTGAGCTATGCCTTGTCGAGTGATACCAGCGGCTTGCCGGTGCTGAGCTCGGGCGGGGTGGCGCTGGTGTACAGCGTCGCGGGCAACACGCTCACCGCCACGGCCGGCGCGACCGATGTGTTCACCTTCAGCCTCACCGCAGCGGGTGCCTACACCTTTACGCTGCTCAAGCCGCTGGATCACGCGGCCGGTAACAACGAGAACGACATCACCCTCAACCTGGGCTCGCTGCTGCAAGCCACCGACAAGGACGGCGACACGGTGACGGCTGCGGCCGAGAAACTGGTCATCACCGTCGACGACGACACGCCGACGGCGACCGGTACTGCCGCAACGGGAACCGTCGACGAGGACGGCCTGGCCAATGGCATTGCCGGTGGTACGGGCGACGTGACCGGCGAGGCGACCACGGCCAGCGGCAGCGTGACCGGTATCTTCCAGTCCGGCGCCGACACGCCGCTGAGCTATGCCTTGTCGAGTAACACCAGCGGCTTGCCGGCGCTGAACTCGGGCGGGGTGGCGCTGGTGTACAGCGTCGTGGGCAACACGCTCACCGCCACGGCCGGCGCGACCGACGTGTTCACCTTCAGCCTCACCGCTGCGGGTGCTTATACCTTCACGCTGCTCAAACCGCTGGATCACGCGGCAGGCAACAACGAGAACGACATCACCCTCAACCTGGGCTCGCTGCTGCAAGCCACCGACAAGGACGGTGACACGGTGACGGCCGCGGCCGAGAAACTGGT
>NZ_JBNNVP010000110.1:0-1221 GCF_050280605.1 Pseudomonas sp. NPDC089918
ACGCCTGACGCCACCGCGCGATCAGGAACCGCCTCGCGACTACGCCCCCAAAGCCCCAAACGCGCCGGGCATGCTTGATGAGCATTACGGCCTGACGCAAGTCGTTGTCGAAGAACAGACGCAAGTCGTTCACGCCGTAACGCAGCATGGCCAGACGCTCAACGCCCATGCCGAAGGCAAAGCCCGAAAACTCTTCCGGGTCGATCCCGGACATGCGCAGCACGTTCGGGTGAACCATGCCGCAGCCCATGACTTCCAGCCAGCCAGTCTGCTTGCAGACACGGCAACCTTTACCGCTGCACATCACGCATTCCATGTCGACTTCAGCGGATGGCTCGGTGAACGGGAAGTACGAAGGACGGAAACGCACGGCCAGTTCTTTTTCGAAGAACACGCGCAGGAACTCTTCGATGGTGCCTTTCAGGTCGGCGAAATTGATATCGCGATCGACCAGTAGGCCTTCGACCTGGTGGAACATCGGGGAGTGAGTGATATCGGAGTCGCTACGGTACACACGGCCTGGGCAGACGATGCGGATCGGCGGCTGTTTCGATTCCATGGTGCGGACCTGTACCGGAGAGGTATGGGTGCGCAGCAACATGTTGGCATTGAAATAGAAGGTGTCATGCATCGACCGGGCCGGGTGATGGCCTGGGATGTTGAGCGCTTCGAAGTTGTGATAGTCGTCTTCGACCTCAGGGCCTTCGGCAATGCCGTAGCCTATGTGGGTGAAGAACTGTTCGATACGTTCCAGAGTGCGCGTAACCGGATGCAGACCACCGGAGGTCTGGCCACGGCCAGGCAGGGTCACGTCAATGGACTCGGCGGACAGTTTGGCGGCCAGGTCGGCCTCTTCAAACAGTGCCTTGCGGGCATTGAGAACCTCTGTGACACGCTCCTTGGCAACGTTGATCAGCGCGCCGACTTGTGGGCGCTCTTCTGCCGGCAAATTCCCCAGGGTCTTCATCACCTGAGTCAATTCGCCCTTTTTGCCAAGGTAGTGAACCCGGATTTGCTCCAGGGCATTGATATCTTCAGCGCTTTGCACAGCCTCTAGTGCTTGAGAGACGAGCGCATCCAGGTTTTCCATGTACAGACTCCAGATACAAAATAGGGGAAGAGCTTGGGCCTGGTGCAGGACGGTCAACCGGACACATCAACCCTGACCTATAGCGGCATTGCCGTGCTGCACCCGCAGCTGTTTGACGGGTGCTCGGCCGG
>NZ_JBNNVP010000111.1:0-1206 GCF_050280605.1 Pseudomonas sp. NPDC089918
TCCGAGTCCGTGCTGGCCCGCGTGCAACTGATTCTGCGGGTCGATCCGAAGAACCGTCTGGACATCGACCCGGTTCTGCTGGAAAAAGAAGTGGTGCAGGCCTGCCGCAGCTGGCAGGACGACTACGCGAGCCTGGTGGTCGAGAGCTTCGGCGAAGCCCAAGGCACCAACGTGCTGGCCGACTTCCCGAAAGGCTTCCCGGCCGGTTACCGCGAGCGTTTCGCAGCCCACTCGGCTGTGGTCGACATGCAGCACCTGCTAAGCCTGAACGAAAAAAATCCACTGGTGATGAGCTTCTATCAGCCACTGGCTCAGGTCTCTGGCCAGCGCATGCTGCACTGCAAGCTGTATCACGCCGATACCCCGCTGGCACTGTCCGACGTATTGCCGATCCTGGAAAACCTCGGCCTGCGCGTGCTGGGTGAATTCCCGTATCGCCTGCGTCACAACAGCGGCCGCGAATTCTGGATTCACGATTTCGCGTTCACCGCCGCTGAAGGCCTGGAACTCGACATCCAGCAACTCAACGATACTTTGCAGGACGCCTTCGTCCACATCGTGCGTGGCGATGCCGAGAACGATGCGTTCAACCGCCTGGTGCTGACCGCCGGCCTGCCATGGCGCGATGTCGCGCTGCTGCGTGCCTACGCTCGTTACATGAAGCAGATCCGTCTGGGCTTCGACCTGGGCTATATCGCCAGCACCCTGAACAACCACACCGATATCGCTCGCGAGCTGACCCGGTTGTTCAAGACCCGTTTCTACCTGGCGCGCAAGCTCGGCAGCGATGACCTGGAAGACAAGCAGCAACGCCTGGAACACGCGATTCTCAGCGCACTGGACGACGTCCAGGTGTTGAACGAAGACCGCATCCTGCGTCGTTACCTGGACCTGATCAAAGCGACCCTGCGGACCAACTTCTACCAGACCGATGCCCACGGTCAGAACAAGTCCTACTTCAGCTTCAAGTTCAACCCGCACCTGATTCCAGAGCTGCCGAAGCCGGTACCGAAGTTCGAAATCTTCGTTTACTCGCCTCGCGTCGAAGGCGTGCACCTGCGTTTCGGCAACGTTGCTCGTGGTGGTCTGCGCTGGTCCGACCGTGAAGAAGACTTCCGTACCGAAGTCCTCGGCCTGGTAAAAGCCCAGCAAGTGAAGAACTCGCCCGTACCGGCAAGATGTTCGCCTTCGAGCACGCCGGGATCA
>NZ_JBNNVP010000112.1:0-1128 GCF_050280605.1 Pseudomonas sp. NPDC089918
CGAATACCGCAATGGTTTCCTGCATGCACGCTATCGCGGCAAAGCGGTGTGGAAGTATCAACGCAATGCCCAGGGGGATGTTACCGAAGCCACCGGCCATCAATGTAGCGCGCAGACTGCTCTCCTGGACGGATGCCCGGAATAAAGGCACCGGACTTCTTCAGGTTTTCCGCTACGTCTTTCGGATTGAACATCAACGCCGTATAGAAGAAGCAGAAGAAAATAATCCCTGCACTAAACAGCAGAATAATCAACGGCTGACCAGGAGCGATCGACTGCGAGATGTCCTGCAGCCAGCCCATACCTTCAGACTGACCAAACCAGGTACCCAACGAAGCCGGGAACAGCAAAATGCTGCTCGCGAAAATGGCCGGAATAACACCGGCCATGTTCACCTTCAACGGCAAGTGGCTAGTTTGCGCAGCAAAGACCTTGCGGCCCTGCTGGCGCTTGGCGTAATGAACAGCAATACGACGCTGACCACGCTCAATGAACACCACGAAACCGATAATCGCTACTGCCAGCAAACCGATGGCAACCAGGGCAAAAATGTTGATATCACCCTGACGCGCAGACTCGAAAGACTGCCCGATCGCTCTCGGAAGACCGGCGACGATACCTGCGAAAATCAACATCGAGATACCGTTGCCAACACCACGCTCAGTAATCTGCTCACCCAGCCACATCATGAACATCGCACCAGCCACAAAAGTGGATACCGCGACGAAATGGAAGCCAAAGTCACCAGTGAACGAAACGCCCTGCCCCGCCAGACCAATGGACATGCCAATTGCCTGAACGAGAGCGAGAACGACAGTGCCGTAGCGGGTGTACTGAGCGATCTTGCGACGCCCAGCTTCACCTTCCTTCTTCAACTGCTCCAGCTGCGGGCTGACGGCGGTCATCAGCTGCATGATGATCGATGCCGAAATGTACGGCATGATCCCCAGTGCAAAGATGCTCATCCGCTCCAGCGCGCCGCCGGAAAACATGTTGAACAAGCTAAGAATGGTCCCCTCATTCTGTCGAAACAGGTCCGCGAGTCGGTCCGGGGCCACTTCCTTGAAGGCGCTCTGCAGCGTTTGCTGGTAGGTCTGCACCTGAATCTCGCGTTCGGTCTTGGCCGAG
>NZ_JBNNVP010000113.1:0-1113 GCF_050280605.1 Pseudomonas sp. NPDC089918
AACAACGAGATCAGCGTGAACATCAGCACGTTGGCAGCCAGCGAGGCGATTGCCGAGTCGATGGCCAGCTGGGTCACGAACAACACGGCTTCCGGATCATCACCATTCACATGGAGGATCGGCGCCTGGATCATCTTCGCAACGTCGGTCGCGTACTCGGTGGAGCGCGAGTCCAGCGGGTTGCTGATGGTGAAACCGACCTGGTTGTTGATCACGATGTGCACGGTACCGCCGGTCTTGAAACCGCGGGTCTGCGACATCTGGAAGGTTTCCATGACCACACCTTGACCGGCGAATGCCGCGTCACCGTGGATGGAGATCGGTAGAACCTTCTCGCCGGTAGGGTCGTTACGACGATCCTGACGGGCGCGAACCGAACCCTCGACCACCGGGGAAACGATTTCCAGGTGGGAAGGGTTGAACGCCATGGCCAGGTGAACTTCACCGCCGGTGGTCATCACGTTGGACGAGAAGCCCTGGTGATACTTAACGTCACCGGAACCCAGCTCGACCTTCTTCTTGCCTTCGAACTCGTCGAACAGCTCGCGCGGGTTCTTGCCGAAGGTGTTGACCAGCACGTTGAGACGGCCACGGTGGGCCATGCCGATCACGATTTCCTTGGTGCCGTAAGAACCGGAACGCTGGATCAGCTCGTCGAGCATCGGAATCAGGCTCTCGCCGCCTTCCAGACCGAAACGCTTGGTACCCGGGTATTTGGTACCGAGGTATTTTTCCAGGCCTTCGCCGGCGGTGACGCGCTCAAGCAGGTGGCTCTTGATGTCGACGGAGTACGTCGGACGGCCGCGCACGCTTTCCAGACGCTGCTGGAACCACTGGCGCTGCTCGGAATCGGTGATATGCGTAAATTCAGCGCCGATGGTGCGGCAATATGTCTGCTGCAACGCTTCGTGAATTTCGCGTAGGCTCGCCTCCTCTTTGCCGATGAACAGGTCGCCGGCACGGAAGGTCGTATCAAGATCGGCATTGGTCAAGCCGTAATGATTGATTGACAGGTCTGCACACCGCCGTCACGGATAACGGCGGGCGGGTTATCGATAATGGCTTTTTCCAGCAATGCCGCCAGTTCCGGATAGGTACTGGTGGTCGTCGCCA
>NZ_JBNNVP010000114.1:0-1058 GCF_050280605.1 Pseudomonas sp. NPDC089918
CTGGCCATGGAGCTGGGGGACCGAGTGTATGCACGCTCGGTGCAACAGCATGGGCAGATCACGCCGCGAATGGCCGAGGAAGGGATGCGGGTGTTCGAAGAAGTGGTCAAGGGCGTTATCAACGGTAAGGTTAAAGGCGGCTTCACTGTCGACGTTAACGGCATCCGTGCGTTCCTGCCAGGTTCTCTGGTTGACGTCCGTCCAGTGCGCGACACCACGCACCTGGAAGGCAAAGAGCTGGAATTCAAGGTCATCAAACTCGACCAGAAACGCAACAACGTTGTCGTTTCCCGTCGCAGCGTCCTTGAAGCCGAGAACTCCGCCGAGCGTGAAGCTCTGCTGGAATCCCTGCAGGAAGGCCAACAAGTCAAAGGTATCGTCAAGAACCTCACCGATTACGGCGCATTCGTCGATCTGGGTGGCGTCGATGGCCTGCTGCACATTACCGACATGGCTTGGAAGCGTATCAAGCATCCTTCCGAAATCGTCAACGTTGGCGACGAGATCGATGTCAAGGTTCTGAAGTACGATCGCGAACGCAATCGTGTTTCCCTGGGCCTCAAGCAACTGGGCGAAGATCCATGGGTCGCTATCAAAGCCCGTTACCCAGAAAGCACTCGCGTTACCGCTCGTGTAACCAACCTGACCGACTACGGCTGCTTCGCTGAGCTGGAAGAAGGCGTTGAAGGCCTGGTACACGTTTCCGAAATGGACTGGACCAACAAGAACATCCACCCTTCGAAAGTCGTACAAGTCGGCGACGAAGTGGAAGTCATGGTTCTGGACATCGACGAAGAGCGTCGTCGTATCTCCCTCGGCATCAAGCAGTGCAAATCTAACCCATGGGAAGATTTCTCTGGCCAGTTCAACAAGGGCGATAAAATCTCCGGCACCATCAAGTCGATCACCGATTTCGGTATCTTCATTGGTCTGGACGGCGGCATCGACGGTCTGGTTCACCTGTGCCATTTTTTCAGCAGGGTGCTGTAGATCGCATACGCCAGCGTGGCGATCAGCATCATCGCGTCACCCAGGTTCACCCCGTGTTCCAGCAACGC
>NZ_JBNNVP010000115.1:0-1014 GCF_050280605.1 Pseudomonas sp. NPDC089918
CGTGGTTTTACCCACCCCCGGCGGCCCCCAGAAAATCATCGAATGCAGGGCACCCTGCTCCAGCGCTTCACGCAAAGGCTTGTAGCAGAAGCAATACGCACCAATGTCGATCGCTGACATGGCGCTGTCGCTGTATGCCGCTGAGCGTGGGTTCCTGACTGACGTCGAAATCGCCAAGATCGGCAGCTTTGAACAAGCGCTGATTGCTTTCTTCAACCGCGATCACGCCGAATTGATGGCGAAGATCAACGTGAAGGGTGACTTCAATGACGAAATCGACGCTGGCATGAAAGCCGGTATCGAGAAGTTCAAGGCCACCCAAACCTGGTAAGCCGCAGCGGGAGCCGCAAGGCTCCCGCTTGCTAACCTGATAGGTGTTACATGGCAGGCGCAAAAGAGATTCGCAGTAAGATTGCGAGCATCAAAAGCACGCAAAAGATTACCAGCGCCATGGAAAAAGTGGCGGTCAGCAAAATGCGCAAGGCACAAATGCGCATGGCTGCTAGCCGTCCTTACGCGGAGCGCATCCGCCAGGTTATTGGCCATCTGGCCAACGCCAACCCGGAATATCGCCACCCATTCATGATCGACCGTGAAGTAAAGCGCGTCGGTTACGTTGTGGTGAGCAGTGACCGTGGTCTGTGTGGTGGCTTGAACACCAACCTGTTCAAGGCCCTGGTCAAGGACATGGCGGTAAACCGCGAAAACGGCGTCGAGATTGATCTGTGTGTAGTTGGTAGCAAAGGTGCGGCTTTCTTCCGCAACTTCGGCGGTAACGTCGTTGCAGCTATCAGCCACCTGGGTGAAGAGCCGTCGATCAATGATCTGATCGGCAGCGTCAAGGTGATGCTGGATGCCTACCTGGACGGCCGTATTGACCGCCTGTCCGTGGTATCCAACAAGTTCATCAACACCATGATTCATCCGCCCCCTGCTTGCCCGCTTACTCTTGCGGCTCTTCGTCAGCGGCGGCGTCGAGTTGCTGGTCTTCGGCAACGTCGTCGATCACGACTT